>JBAXXX010000047.1:0-29496 GCA_037127695.1 Verrucomicrobiia bacterium
CCACCGCCATTGCGGTGGAACCATTTCTTTTATTAGTGGTTCAAACCATTCGACCTAGCCCGCCACAGGCGGCATGACCATTGCCTATCATCTGGCAGTTTTCCGTGCGGGCCCGGAGCTCTGGATTTCTGGATTTCCGATTTTTAATTTCTGATTTTCCGCTTGAGCCTGGCTTTTTTCGAGACGCGAGTGGAAAAAAACGAAATAAACTCTTGAATGTCATTTGAGAGACTGTAGATTGTCACTATGATTACGCTTTCCATTACAAACGCGCGAAAAAATCTGGGCTCATGGGTCAAGAAAGCCGCGAGTGGGGAACAGGTGGCGATACTCTTTGGCAACCACGTCGTCGCGCTGCGTCCGGTGGAAGTCGTTCCGAAAGATTACGCTGAGCGCGAATACCTGCTTTCTCAAGAGGAGGTTCGGACGATTGCCGCAAATCTCCAGGATAAGGCCAAATCAGATCGAGCAGGCGGTCGTTCCCGTAAATTCACGGGCGACATCGAGGCTTTATTGTGAAGGTTGAGATTTCTCCGGACTGTCTTCGAGGAATCCGTAAAATTTCAAAAGGAAAGCGCGGCGCTATCGGCTCGGCGATCGAGTCAGCAAGGGAAGCTTGGGGGCATCCCCACCTGCACTCCGGCGTTGGAATTCGAAGTCTTGGCAGCGGTCTGTATGAATGTCGATGCGGCTTGGAGCAGCGCTTGGTTTTCCAGTCGCTCGATGGCTTGCTTTACTTCCATTTCTTAGGCAACCACGATGAGGTGAGATGCTTTCTACGCAGCCACCGGTGAGCGGCGCCATGCGGTGAAGCTGAGGGAGTTTTTATCTGCAGATTTTCGGAGTTGAGAGTTTTAACCACTAATGGACACTGATCTGGCCGGGCCAATGGCCCCGTCCTTCGGTTTGTTTTCAGAAGGGGAGACCCGGCAAAGATCGCGTGCGATCTTCGGCCTGCGGGAGGAAACAACTCTGCAAGCCCGCTTGCGAGATGGTTTATTCCCGCAGACCACGAACCGGAACCCCGGTTCTGCCGCTTCTCCCTCCGCCGGCCATTGGCGGCGGAACCATTTCTTTTATTAGTGGTTCAATCCATTCGACCGAGTCCGCCGCAGGCGGCATGACCATTGCCTATCATCTGGCAGTTTTCCGTGCGAGCCCGGAGCTCTGCATTTCAGAATTTTTAATTTTCAATTTCTGATTTTCCGCTTCAGCCTGGCTTTGCAGTGTGAATTAATGGTTAAAAACCATTCCTATGATGTTCTCGATTGTCACCCCAAGCTACAACCAGCTCGACTGGCTCCGCCTCTGCGTCGCGAGCGTGAGGGACCAGGTCGCGCCGCAATCAACAATCAACAATTCGCAATCCGCAATCTCCACGCTCCGCGTGGAGCATATCATCCAGGATGCCGGATCCTCGGGCATCGAAGACTTCGCCCGGGAAGTCGGGGCCGACTTCTACCGCGATGGAGTTCTCTGTTTTCGAGGGCAAAACGGCAGCGAGGAAACGCAGAGTGCAGAATCGCCATGTTCAACCAGAATCGATAATCCAGAATCCAGCATCCAAAATCCAAATTCTCCTTATCGGCTCTCAGTTTATAGCGAATCTGATAGCGGCATGTATGACGCGATCAACCGCGGATTAGCGCGCTCCACGGGCGAAATCTGCGCCTGGTTAAACTCCGATGAGCAATACCTGGTCGGAACCCTGCAAAAAGCCGCAACGATTTTTGCCTCTCGACCCAATCTCGACGTTCTTCTTGGCGATGCATTGCTGACGAATTCTGAGCACAAGCCGGTCTGTTACCGGAGGACTATGGTTCCTTCCCTCTGGCACACGCGCCTCGACCACCTGCATTCCCTGAGCTGCGCAATGTTTTTCCGGCCGTCCGCGCTGCCCACCCCTCCGCTGGATTCCCGTTGGAAGGTGATCGGAGATGGCCTGCTGATGGTTTATTTCCTGCGCGAGCGGAAGGTCATTTATTCTTGCAATGAGCTCTTCTCAGCTTACGCCTTCACCGGAGCGAACCTGAGCGCGGAGCGAGTTGCTCTGGAAGAATTTCATCGCTGGTGGCGAGAAGACGGATGGCCCCCGAGGTTCTTTCGAGTTTTTGTTGTTTTGCAAAACCGTCTCAGGAGAATGTGGCATGGGGCTTATCGAACATTTGATGTGAACGCGGCACTTTATACCCGAGTACCCGCACTCCGACGGGAGCAAATACGATGCCGCGTCAGTGGATTCTGGCCGCAAAGCTAACTTTCATCATCTTATTGGCACCACCGTTATGCATTCCACCATAAACTTAGCACTGTATCAAAGCGACGGTTTTACCAGTCGTGATTTTGTGAAGCATCTTCCCAATGGGGAGTGCCTTCGCATCGTAGTTAAGCCAAACTGGGTAATGCACTCATCGCATCCTGCATTTCCGATCGAGGCTCTAGTGACGAGTGCTGCGCTGATCGGGAAGGTTGTTGACGCCTGCTTCGAAAAATTTCCAGAGCTTCAGTCGCTGATCGTCGGAGATGTGCCTTTGCAGACGTGCGAGTTTGAGCGCATGTGCGCCCAGTCGGGTGTTGACAAGCTCGCGGAAGCGTGCGAACGCAAGTATGGAGCCCGAGTTCGCTTTTTGGATCTGCGGCGCGAACGGTATGTGATGATCGCCGGTTTTATGGAACTGGATCATTCAGCGACAGGGGATCCCTCAGGCTACACCGAGATCCGCCTCGATAAGCAGAGCCAACTTGAGGAGATCAGCCATAACGCAGGCACTTTTCGGGTTTCGGACTATGACCCGAACGAAACCACAAGCACGCACAGTGCAGGGCATCACCACTACCTTGTAGCGCGCTCAGTGCTTGAGGCCGACCTCGTCATCAATATGCCGAAAATGAAAACTCACCAGAAGAGCGGGATTACCGGCGCCCTGAAAAATCTCGTCGGCATTAATGGATCGAAGGCCTGTCTGGTTCACCATCAACTCGGAAAGCCGTCTGGCGGCGGAGACGAGTTTCCCGAAGACATCTCCTCCTTGGTCGTTCTTCAGACTCGCCTGCGCTCCCTTCTCCAAAAGCGCTCCGCCTTTCTTTTTCGACTGCTCAGAGCGGTCTGGTTGGCAATTAAGCGCTTGAGAGGGATTCGCTCCGTGGCCACACGTGAGAACTTGGAGCGCGGCGGGATTTACACGGCGTCGGGATCATGGTATGGGAACGACTCGATTTGGCGGATGGTTTACGACCTTAATCTCGTTCTTCTTTTCGGAAAACCTGAGGGCGGACCGCTGTCTGATACCGCCCAGCGCAGGGTGGTTAGTATCCTTGATGCTGGTGTGGCAGGGGAGGGGAATGGCCCTTTGCAGGCACTGCCTGTGCAGGTTGGAATTGTTGCTGTCTCAGAAAATCCTTTTCTTATTGACTTTGCGATGGCTCGAATGATGGGATTTGACTGGAGGAAAATTCCCTTGCTTTCGAATTATAAGCGTTTCGCATGGAGCGGACTCTCAGATTTTGACCCGCACGCATTTCCTGTTGTGAATGATGGGAAACCCTGCTTTACAGGAATCGACGCATTGCCAGTCATCCGGCCTTTTATTTCTCCACCTGGGTGGAAGGGACATATCGAGGCGGAAGATCTGGGCGTTGAGCGCGTCGGGTCTGTGAAAGGGGAGACAAGCAAGGCGATTCAAACTCCTCGCCCGATTGGAGATTGAGGATCACAGAAATGATGTTTCTCAACTGTTTGGCGAGAGCTCTCCTGGGAGGCCTCAGTGATGAGTCTTTCTGTGCCTTGCAATTCCTCCGCTACCAGGGGAGGTTCCCGAATCTTTCCGCTCCCCGAACCTTCAACGAAAAAATCCAGTGGCTAAAACTCCATTTTCGAGACCCCCTGCTCAAGCAGTGTGCGGACAAGTGGACTGTTCGTGATTTTGTGAGGCATCATGCTGGAGCAGGGGTCCTCATCCCTGCACTTGGTAACTGGAATTCTCCCGATGACATCGACTTTCTCACCTTGCCGGACCGCTTTGTGCTCAAAGCGAGTCATGGGTCTGGTTGGAATATCATCGTCCGGGACAAGGCAACGATGGACGTCGATGCCGTGAGGCGTAGGCTCAGGAACTGGCTCAAGCAGGACTTTTCTCGGGTCGGAAGAGAATGGGCTTACGAGAATCTCCCCGCAACGGTCGTCTGCGAACAATATCTTGCCGGGCCTGATGGAGAGCCCCCATGGGATTACAAGTTTCACTGCTTTCACGGGAAGCCGCATTTTATTCAAGTCGACTATGACCGATTTGTTGACCACTCCCGCTCGCTATATGATGCCGATTGGAACAAGCTTCCCTTTGCCTTGGAGTACCCCCTCCACCAGGAGCCTTCGCCACCCCCACTTGCGTTGGAGCAGATGCTTGGACTGGCCGCGCTCCTATCCGCGCCATTTCCCTATGTCCGGGTCGATCTATATGAGGTTGATGGGCGACCGCTTTTTGGCGAGCTGACATTTTACCCCGGTAAAGGAGTCGAGAGATTCAGGCCCAGCTCGTTTGACGTCGAATTCGGAGCCCTCCTTGCGCTGAATAGTATCCACGTGAAATCATGAAATCGCGTGAATCGAGCAGCCCTCTTCGAATTCTGGTGCTCGCCCACGGGCCGCCGCCGAACCACGGCCAGGCATTCATGGTCCGCCAGATTGTCGAAGGATTGAAAAGCGATACCGAGGGCATTCTTTGCGTGCATGTCGACTTTCGTTTGTCGGACGATCTGGAAGATATTGGCAGCTTCCGGCCAGTGAAGCTTTTCCGCCTCCTCCGGCACCTGTTCGCTGCTGCCTTGCTGCGGTGCCGTGCCGACGTCCTTTTCTATGTGCCGGCCCCACCGCGCCGATCCGCCATGCTCCGCGATTGTGCCGTGGGATTTTTTCTGCGTCCGCTCTTTCGGTATTGCATCCTTAATCATCGCGCAGGAGGCCTCGCCGACTTTTTCTCCGCACTCGACTCCGGCACAATTCGCGGGGCTGACCGCCTCCTTGGCCTTTTCACGCGGAAAGCCTTGAGGGCACCAGACCTCTCAATCGTTCTAACTCCTGCTGGAATGGCCGAGGCTGAAGCACTTGATGCCAAGGCTTGCAGAGTTGTCCCGAGCGGCATCGCTGATCCCTGCCCCCAGTTTGAGGCAACTACCCTGCTAGAGCGTCTGCGGCGTCTGGTTGCCCGCTCCAAGCCGTGCCTTCCCGCAACTCACACCTTTCGAGTCCTTTTTCTCGGCAACTGCCTGCGGGACAAGGGGCTTTTTGAGACAATTAGCGGTTTTCACCTAGCAAAACAAATGATTGGGAAATCCTTCCCTCACATTGTTCTCCATTTGGATATTGCTGGAGGTTTTCCAGACCCGACAGTGAAGGCGGCCATGGATCAAGCTCTCGCGGTACATCCAGATTCAGGCATCACCTTGCACGGATTTGTCAGCGGGGCAGCCAAAGCCCGCCTGCTTGAAAGCGCTGACGCCCTCTGTCTGCCGACATATTACCAAGCAGAGGGGTTCCCAGGCGTGTTCATCGAGGCATTTGCCTACGGTCTCCCCGTGATCACAACGGATTGGCGAGGGATCAATCAGCTCCTCCCTCCCGGTAACCCGGCAACCATTCCCGTTCGCTCGCCCGATGCAGTTGCCTCTCAGATCTCTGCCTGCCTGAGTTTCAGCCTGTTCGATGGCCAGAGGAAGTTTTACTTGGAAAAGTTTACTCAGGCTCGCTTTATCAGTGACATGAGGGATGCCATCCGCTCAGTGCGTGAGGTCCGTTGATTTCCCTGCTCGCACTGCACTCAGCCCACAATTCTCCTTCGTCAATCCTCCCATGCCGCCTATCGACTCGATTCCCATTCTTAGCACGCCAATGGCCGTGACGACCTATGGCGAACTCTCGCGGGCCCTGCGGGTGAGCGCCTGCGAGCCTGAGCCCTATGCTGTCGACTTTTCGAACACTCACATCGTCGCGATGCGGCGGCACGACCCTGATTTTTTCAACCTCACCGCGTGCATCGACGTCTTTTGTCCGGATGGCATGCCGCTGGTCTGGGCGATGAATGGGAAGGGTGCCCGCCTGCGGGACCGCGTATATGGACCGACATTCACCCGCGAGTTTCTCGCGTCGGCTCCCGCCGGTTCGACCCACTACCTCGTTGGCGGCCTGGATGACTGCGGCGCCAAATTTCGTGAGCGGATGCTCCTGCTCAACCCCGCGCTAAACTTCGTCGGCGGGTATCACGGGAACTGCTCGATGGCTGGACTTCTTGGCGACGATGAAAGCGTCCTGAACGATATCCAAAGTTCCCGTCCTGATTTTATTTGGGTCGGCTTGGGAACCCCCAAGCAATACGCATGGATCTCGCGAGTCAAGCCGATCCTTCATCATGGCATCTTTCTCGCGGTTGGCTTTGCCTTTGACGTGAATGCGGGGACCAAGCCGGACGCACCCATGTGGATGCAGAAGCGCGGGCTGACCTGGCTTCATCGTCTGGCCAGTGAGCCCAGACGCCTCGGCACCCGCTACGCCAAGTGGAATACCCTGTTCCTGTGGTATATTTTCTGGGAGTCTCTTCAAAAGCACACAAAACAATGATTCAAAAAACAACCGAAGGCCTCGACGTCCCCTGGTGGAAGACTCTGGTAGTCCTTCTGCTTGCGGGAGGGGTAGCCTTCGGTTTTTTCGGCGTCCAGTCCATTAATCAAAAAACTGCAGGAGGTATCTCGATGGACCTTCCGGACCATGTCGGTGCCTTCCAAGGAACCAAGCAGGAGGTTTCGGAAGCCGAGAAGGTCATTCTGCCCGCAGACACCGAGTTTGCCAAGATGCTTTACAAAAGTGAAAACGGCGACCAGGTGAACGTCCAGATCGTCCTCTCCGGGGTCGAAAAGCGAAGCATCCACCGCCCGGAGATTTGCCTCCCTGGACAGGGCTGGACGATTGCCTCGCGGAAAATCGTTCCAGTCACCCTCAATAATGGTGAGCGCATGGATGTCATGCAGCTCGTGCTTTCGCGGCCGGTTGAAGTCCGCCCGGGTGAATTTCGGCAATTGAATTCCGTCTTTCTGTATTGGTTCGTGGGTGATCGGGTCACCACGGCCAGCCATTGGATGCGCCTTCTTCTTACGACCTGGGACCGGGTTGTCCATCGCCGGAATCACCGATGGGCGTATGTGATCGCCAGCTCCCCGGTTCTCAAGGGGTTTTCTCCCCAGGGGAGGAGCCTCGACGAGACGGTCGGGCTACTTGAAAAATTCGTTGGCGAGGTTTCGCCAGAAATTGTTTTGAAGTGGAAGAATAACCCGCCATCCGGTCGCCAAGCGGCCTCCACGGAGCCG
This sequence comes from Verrucomicrobiia bacterium, assembly GCA_037127695.1. GTDB lineage: Bacteria > Verrucomicrobiota > Verrucomicrobiia > Chthoniobacterales > Terrimicrobiaceae > QYQL01. Next base: position 7,354 of record JBAXXX010000047.1, read on the forward strand.
AAGCCATGACGCGCCCTGCCCGGTCGATTTCTCTTGTCGTGGCGGGGGTGGTTTCCATTTCTTTGCTGGCGATGCTGCTTTCCGTCCCCTACAGCTTTGGGGTTGTGACGGTTCCTTTTTCTATTGGATCATTCCTATGGTCCATTTGGACCACGAATCCGGATATGCAGCACGGGTTCCTCGTTCTGCCGGCGATCGCGTATTTGATCTACGAAAAACGCAAGGAGATTGCGGAAGTCTATGAGGCAGGGAACGCCCTTCCGGGAATGCTGGTTCTGGCATGTGGGCTTTTTCTGTTTTGGGCGGGAAGCCAGGCCGATGTCACCAGCATCGGGTTGCTGAGCCTGATGGTTGTCGTGGTCGGGCTTGTCTGGTTCTTCTTCGGGTGGAGAATGCTCCTGCTGCTCTCGTTTCCGCTCGGATTTTTTATCTTTGCGATTCCCATTCCCGGCCTCGACACGATGGTGGCCTTCCCGCTCCGCATGATCATGTCTCAGACGGCAGTCTCCCTGCTTGATCTCTTCGGGGTCGATGTCATCCGGCAGGGCACCGGGATCCTCTCGGCCCCGGACCCCTTGCTGGGACTCCCTGCGGGAAAAAGATTCTCCGTGGATGTCGCGGACCCGTGCTCCGGGATCCGTTCGCTCTTCGCCCTGCTGATGGTCTCTGCCCTCTACGCGCACTTCACGCTCCAAACCTGGTGGGAGAAGTGGATCCTTTTTTTGTGTGCCATCCCGCTGGCTGTCGCGGGGAACCTCGCCCGGATCCTGACCCTCACGCTGGCGACCGTCGCCTTCGGGTCGGAGTTTGCGATCGGGAAAAACGCCCTTACCGAGCCAAGCTGGTTCCATATGGCGGCCGGATACCTGGTCTTCGCTGTCGCGCTGGGCGGGATGATCGGCGTCGCCTGGCTCCTCACCAATCGTAGAAACCTGAAATCGACTTGTGCTACGCTCCTCCGGGCGGTCAAACAAAAGTCCCTGCCGGCCGCACGCGACTCCTCCCCCTCCCACAATCCTGCGTCCTCAGCGCCCATTCAAAATCCAACATCCAACATCCCTCCTCGCCCCCGGCGTCCCGAATCTCCATACTGACCCGTCATGAATCTCGCGCGGGGGAAAATTAAAAATGCGATATTAGAAATTGGAAATAAGAGTGATTTCCGCAGATTCTTAATCCCTGATCTGGATTTCCGATTTTTAATTTCTGATTTTCCGCTTCAGCCTGGCTCTTTTAGCGCCGATTTTTATGACAGGGAAATCCAAAATCTCTCTCCTCCCTCCGGCTTGACAAATCTGATGCGCGATATATGCTGGCATATATGAAGACCATCTCATTACATGTCTCTGACCCTACTTATCGCATTTTTCAGGAGGAGTCGGAACGGCGCGACCGCCCGGCGGCTGAGTTGATTCGGGAGGCGATGGAGGAATATGTCCGAATGCACTTTGCTAACCGTCGTTCTCTCGCTGACATCCGGCCGGTCTCTCTCGGCAAGCCTCTTGCCTCGATCAACTGGAGCGAGGATATTTTCGACGAAATGGTGTCATGATTTACGGCTTGGACACTAGTTTTCTGGTGCAGCTCGAGGTCGCTGAGCAAGCTGGGCACAAAAAGGCGCACCAACTCAAAGATCGTCTGATCGCCGAGTCCGCCACATTTGCTCTGGCACCACAGACGCTGTGCGAATTTATACACATCGTAACGGATCCCAAGCGTTTTGAGCGCCCCCTCACGGCCGATGAAGCTGTCCGGCGATCTGAGGTCTGGTGGAATCTCAGAGAGGTTAAAAATATTTCCTCGACGGGTTGGGCTGTGCAGCGCTTCCATGCCTGGATGGCGGATCACCGGTTGGGGCGGAAGCGCATATTGGATACCATGCTGGCCGCCACTTTTGAAGAACACCAAGTCTACCATGTCATCACATCCGACCCGGGAGGTTTCTCTCTTTTCAAAATCTTTCATATCATAGATCCGCTTTCGAATTGAGGGGGAGGGGGCCAGTCAAAGATATTTGACTATTTCCTTTAAGCCCACGCGAAGATGGTTTTATCCACAGATTAGCGCAGATTCTCGCAGATTTCCCGGAGACGAGCAGTTTCAACACACTTCTCCCCGTTGACAGATTGCCGCCCACTTCAAAACAGCCGGGTTCCATCCCCTCCTTGCCGATGCCCGCTGATTGCTTCTGACCGCAGCGTTTGAGGGGGCAGGCAAGGGGGCCAGCCGAAAAATCAGAAATGCGAAACCGGAAATGAAGGCTATCCGCCTGAAAATCTGAACGGGCCTCTGGAAAAGTGTGGTCGGGGCGACAGGATTCGAACCTGCGACCTCCTGGTCCCAAACCAGGCGCTCTACCAAGCTAAGCTACACCCCGATATCTATTGCGATGATATGCTTACAACGATTTTATGAAAGCGAATATTCTCTTGTGACCTGATTTGGTATTCCCGGTGAAATTGCGGCGCGTGGAAGCCACAAGAATCGGAAGTTCCAGAATCAGATCGTGAGAAGGCTGGGCCAACTTTGTATCGGTGTAAGAACGCGCCGCACTGTGCTCCAACAAAGCAGAGGGGGCAAACAAATTCGTAGGATAATTGACCTTTCGGGTTGCCGCCACTATCCATGGTGGATGGCATCCTTCGACATCGTATCGGAAATTGACAGGCAGGAGATTGACAACTCGGTCAACCAGTCGGTCAAGGAGCTGGCCACGAGATTCGATTTCAAAGGCAGCAGCGCAACCGTCGAATGGGTCGTCAAGGACTCGAAAATCGCGTTGGAAGCCGAGGATGGCTCGCGGCTCAAGTCCCTTCATGACATTGTAGCTGGCAAGCTTGCGAAGCGGAACATCGACCTTCGAAACGTCGAGCGGAAAGATCCTGTGATCTCACCCCTCGGGCACGCGACGCAGGATTTTATTATCAAGCAGGGGCTCGACGGAGACAAAGCCAAAGAGATCGTGAAGGAGATCAAGGCCTCCGGTTTAAAGGTCCAATGCTCGCTTCAGGACCGACAGATCCGGGTCGTGGGAAAAAGTCGGGATGAGCTGCAAAAGGTCATCGCCTTCTGCAGGGCCAGAGATTTTGGGGTCGTTCTTGGATTTAAGAATTTCCGCGATTGATGCGTCTTATTTTCCGGGCAGCACCGGATCCATGCGGTTTGCGTTGCCCCTGGCTGATCCGGGTCAGATATTGCTGCCGAGGAAGGTATGGATTCCGCACTCGCTCTTGTCGAACCCAGTCCACCGGCCGGCGCGCTCGTCATCGCCATCGCTGACCGGCCGGGTGCATGGCTGGCATCCGATCGAGCGGTATCCCAGCGCTGCGAGGGCGTTTGCCGGGAGGGAATGCTCGGAGAGGTAGCGATTGACCTGCTCGCGCGTCCAGTTGGACATGGGATTCAGCTTGATGATGTAGCGGTCGCGCAGGACATCGAAGTGGTAGAGCTCGATAATTTTGACTCCATCGCGTGATGTGCCTTGCTGGCGGCGCAAGCCGGTGATCCACACGTCGAGCCCGGCCAGTTTCTTCTGAAGCGGGATCACTTTCCGGAGCGCGCAGCAGAGGTCGGGCTTGGTTTTCCACAGCTCCGGCCCGAGTTCCTCCGCCTGTTCCCCGATGGTCTGCTCGGAGGCGAGCGACTCGATCCCGATCCCGAAAAGCTCCTCGATTTTTGATTTCAGTTCAAGCGTCTGCGGAAAAAGCATTCCGGTATCAATCGTGAAGACCGGAAATCGGAAGCCGTTTGTGTAGGCGGCATGCATCGCCACGAGCCCCGCGCCCTGGAAGCTTGTCCCGATCGCCGCCCGCCTGCCAAATGCCTCCCACGCCCAGCGGAGGATGTCCGGCAGCGCCGCCGATTCAAATTCCTGCGCCTTTCGGCGGATCAGCTCCGGATCAAAAGGGCTCATGGTTGATTTTCTCTAAAGCGACCGCCCCTGGTGGTGTTCGCCCCAGCCGGTCTCGAAGTGATTGCGAAAAAAATGCACGCGCCCCATCTGCGGGTCCCGAGTTTGCGCAGCAGAACCTCTTCCTGTGACGGATCATCCAGTGTGACCCGCCGCACGCCAAGACGGTTTGCTGGTTCACGCAAGTCTTCTGCAAGCTGGTAGGCGACGCATTGGGTGGTGGGAAGATCGAGCGTCATAGGTATTCCAGGCTCAAAGATGCCAGAAAATCTGGCTTCTCCCCGCCTTTTTGCAGGAGGCGGATCAGTTCGTCGCGCTGGTCGGCCGTCACCGTTTCGCCGCCTGTTTTTTGGATTTCGCGCCGTAGGCCGGGGAGTCTTCGCGGGCATGGAAACCGATCTCCTTGCGAGTCGGAGCGGGAGGGGGAGCGAGCAGGGGCTGAAGCTCCCGCCAGATCACCCGCAGGGCGTCGTCGTGCTTGAGGAGTTTGGCGTCCATCCGGGCGAGTTTTTTCAGGATCTCAGCTTGGCCTGCCAGAAGTTCGCGCTGCTTGATGAACGCCCGGACGACATGGACGCTCATTTTCACCGCCTCCGGGCTGTTGAGGACATTCGCGGCCATGAGCGCGCCGTGCTCGGTGAAGGCGTAGGGGAGTTGACTGGAAAACTTCAGGCGGGCGAGGTGGTCACAGATTGTGACCACCTCTTTCTTGACGATCAAAGGCTCTTCGCGACTTCCACGAGGTGGGCGGCCGTGATGCCGAACTGCTCCATCACGGTCGGTCCGGGAGCGCTGAGCCCGAACCTGTCCACCGCCACGGTGCGGCCGTCGAGCCCGACATATCGAAACCACGGATCGGAGATGCCGGCCTCGATGGAGACGCGTTTGCGGCAGGTTTCTGGAAGGACGGATTCTTTGTATTCTGCGCCCTGACGCTCGAAGCGCTCGAAGCACGGCATCGAGACAGCCCGTGTGCCGGGCCCGAGTTCTTCGGCCGCCTTCAGGGCATGCTGGAGCTCGCTGCCGGAGGCCAGCAGGATCAAATCGAGCGGAGCCGATTCTTTTTTCGCGATGTAGCCGCCGAGGAAGGCCCCCTGCCGGCGGATCTCCAGAGGGATGCTGTTCAGCGTCGGGAGGTTCTGCCGGGATAGCACGAGCATTGTCGGGCCGTCGGTCTTTTCCAATGCGGCGGCGAACGCGCCGGCTGTCTCCTCCGGGTCAGCCGGGCGGATGACATCGAGGCCTGGGATGGCGCGGAGCGCGGCGACCGTCTCGACCGGTTCGTGCGTCGGCCCATCCTCGCCGACCCCGATCGAGTCGTGCGTGAAAATATAAACCACCGGCAGCTTCGAGAGCGCTGCGACGCGGATTGCCGGGCGGCCGTAGTCGCTAAAGACGAGGAACGTGGCGCCGCTCGGGCGGAAGATCCCATCGTAGGCCAGGCCGTTCATGAGCCCGCACATCGCGTGTTCTCGGATCCCGAAATGGAGGTTGCGCCCAGCGCGGTTCTCCCGGTTGAAGTCGCCTCCGTCCTTGATGTAGTTCAGCGTCGAGCCGTGGAGGTCGGCGCTTCCGCTGACCAGGAGCGGCATCGCCTTGGCCACCGGCTGAAGGACGTCGCTTCCTGCCTTGCGGGTTGCGATGCTTGAGGAGGGATCAAACGGCGGAATTGCCTTGAGAAGATCCGGAACTTTTCCCGCCAGGGCACCTGCAAGCTCATCGGCACGATCCCGGTTGGCGGCGCTCCATGCCAGATAGGTCTTCTGCCATTCGTCATAGGCCGCTTTCTGGCCGGCCTTGCGGCAGGCAAAAAATGCGCGCGTCTCCGGGGCCACAAAAAACGTCTCGTCCGGGAGTCCGAGCGCGCGGCGCGATTCGGCGACAAACTTCACGCCGGCCTCGCCGTGCGCCTTGTTCGTCCCGGAGACCTCGGGGATGCCCTTGCCGATGAGCGTCCTTGCGATGATCAGCTGCGGCTTGCCGCTGGAAGCCCCCTTGGCCTTCGCGACCGCATCTGCAATCTCCTGCACTCTGTGCCCGTCAATCTCCTGCACCTCCCATCCGTAGGCCTTGTAGCGGGCTGCTGTGTCCTCGCTCTGCGTCACCGGGCCCATGGCATCCAGCGTCACGTTGTTCGCATCGTAAATCAGGATCAGGTTGTCGAGCCCGAGGTGCGCTGCCAGGGCGGAGGCCTCCTGGGCAACCCCTTCCTGCAAGCACCCGTCCCCTGCGAGCACGAACACATGGTGGTCGAAGATCGCGTGCTCGGCCGTGTTGAACCTCGCCTCGCACATCTTCGCAGAGACCGCATACCCGACTGCGTTCGAGACCCCCTGGCCAAGCGGTCCGGTCGTCGCCTCCACGCCGGGAGTCTCATGAAACTCGGGATGCCCGGGAGTTTTGCTATGAAGCTGCCGGAAATTTTTTACTTCCTCAAGCGGCAGGTCGAAGCCGGAAAGATGGAGCCAGCTGTAGAGGAACATGCTGCCGTGTCCGGCAGACAAAATAAACCGGTCGCGGTTCAGCCACTGCGGATCGCCCGGGTTCTGGCTCAGCGAGCAGCCATAAAGAACGGCTCCGATTTCTGCGGCTCCGAGCGGCAGCCCGAGGTGTCCGGACTTGCATTTCGCGATCGCATCCATCGCCAACCCTCGCGCATCGCGCGCCGCCAGCTCCAAAGTGGGAATATCGAGTTTCATCTGGCCAGAGCAAAGCGGATGCTGCAAAAAAAGGAAATCCGAAAATTTATTCTTTGCGTGCAGCAGGGTGGGGGAAGAGAGATGAAAACCAGAAATGTGAAATTAGAAATCGGAAATCAAATGGGTGGGGTGGACTTTCCTATCGGTTTTTGTTGGATTTTATCCGTCTGTCTTCCGCCGGCCGGATGTGCGGTTCCGGCGCATTTGAAAACATGAGACGAGATCCCACACTGACCAGGTCGGCACCACCGGACGGGGTGGCGGGGATGGTCGAGCGGGTGACTTTTCATAACGAGGAGACCGGATTTTCCGTTCTGCGGGTGAGCGTGAAAGGCAAGCGGGATCTTGTGACGGTTGTTGGGCTGGTGGCTGGGATCACGGCCGGCGAATGGGTGACGGTCCAGGGCACCTGGGTCCAGGACCGGGATCACGGGCTCCAGCTCAAGGCGGATTTCATCAGGTGCAGTGCCCCGACCTCTCGCGAAGGGATCGAGAGATACCTCGGAAGCGGGCTCATCAAAGGGATCGGACCGGTCTATGCCAAAAAGCTCGTGGAGAAGTTCGAGGAAAACGTCTTCGCGATCATCGACCAGTTTTCCGCGCGGCTTGAGGAGGTTCCGGGCATTGGCAAGGAGCGGAGGCTGAAGATCAAGTCGGCATGGGCCGAGCAGAAGGTGGTGCGCGAGATCATGGTATTTCTGCACTCCAACGGCGTGAGCACGAGCCGGGCTGTCCGCATCTACAAGGCCTATGGGGAGGCTGCGATCGAAACCGTACGGGCCAACCCCTACTCCCTCGCCAAAGACATCCATGGGATCGGATTCCAGACGGCGGATGCCATTGCTCAGAAGTTGGGGATTCCGGCGGACTCGCTGATTCGCGCCCGTGCGGGGGCCGTTCACACGCTTGTGGAGGCGATGTCCGGCGGGCATTGCGCGCTGCCCCATGCGATGCTCATCGAGAAGTCGGCGGCCTTGCTGGGAGTTGGCGCAGAGGTCGTTCAATCCGCCTTGGATCGGCTGCTTTTGGACGGGGAGGCAGTGTTCGATGAGGGGCTTATTTATCTTCCGGCGCTGCTCGCGGCCGAGCGGGAGATTGCAGCCCGGCTCAGCGACCTCGCCGGAAGGGCCGCGTCCTACCCGGAGATCGCCCTGGATAAGGCCGCTGCCTGGGTGGAGAAACAAACCGGGAACGCGCTGGCTCCGAGCCAGGTGGAGGCGCTCCGGCGGGCGATCTCTTCGCGCGTGCTCGTGATCACCGGCGGCCCGGGGGTCGGGAAGACAACTCTTGTCAACGCGATCCTTCTTATCCTGCGCGCCAAGAAGATTTCCTGCCTTCTCTGCGCTCCGACCGGGCGGGCGGCGAAGCGCCTCGGCGAGGCGGCTGGGCTTGAGGCGAAGACGATCCACCGCCTGCTCGAGTTCCAAGCGTCGGGCGGGTTTGCGCGCGGCGCGGGCCACCCGCTCGACTGCGACCTGCTCGTCGCCGATGAAACCTCGATGGTTGACGTGCCGCTTTTCGCCAAGCTGCTTCGCGCGCTCCCGGAAAAGGCCCATCTTCTTCTTGTCGGCGACGTCGACCAGCTCCCGAGCGTGGGGCCCGGGGCGGCGCTCGGCGACATCATCCGCAGCGGCACGGTGCCTGTCGTCACGCTCACGGAAATCTTCCGGCAGGCAGCCGGCAGCCGGATCATCACCAGCGCCCACCAGATCAACTCCGGCAGCATGCCGGAGCTGGGCGGAGATCCCGGAGCGGACTTCTTTTTCATCGAGCGCGAGGAGGCTGAGGCGATCCAATCGACGGTTTTGGATCTGGTGAGAACCCGGATCCCGAAGAAGCTCGGCTGCGATCCGGTGCAAGACATCCAGGTCCTTTGCCCGATGAACCGCGGCTCGCTCGGAGCGCGGCAGATGAACGCGCTCCTGCAGGAGGCGCTCAACCCGCCTCGTCCCGGCGAGCCAGCGCTGGAATGCTTCGGATCGCAGTTCCGTCTCCGGGACAAGGTCATCCAAACCCGAAACAACTACGACAAGGACGTCTTCAACGGCGACATCGGCCGGATCGTGAAAATCGATGAGTCCGAGCGCGAGGTCTCGATCGCCTTCGACGGCAGGGAGGTCGCATACGATTTCAACGAGCTCGACGAGGTCTCGCTCGCCTACGCGATCACGATTCACAAAAGCCAGGGCTCCGAGTTTGCGGCCGTCGTGATCCCGCTGGCGATGCAGCATTTCCTCCTCCTCCAACGGAACCTGATCTACACCGGGCTGACCCGCGGAAAACTGCTTGTCTCCCTGGTCGGACAGAAAAAAGCCCTCCAGACCGCGATCCGCAACGGGCGTGCCGCAGAAAGGTTTTCCGCCTTATTTTCCCGCCTGAGAGCGTGCCGGAAGGCGGAATCCGACGTCCGCAGTCAGAACGTCACGAGGTAGTAGATGGACTTGTTGTCGGCGGTGTTCAGGTTGATGGTCGTGCCCTTGATCGGCAGCGCGGCGGGCAGGATCTGCCCGTCGTGGTCCAGCGGAACGACCGACTTGGGCTGGCGCTTGAATGTGAGCTGCGCCTGGATGGGCTCAATGATGGTCGGGCTCTGGCCGAGGTCCAGGATCAGGCCCTGGCCGAGCTTCATGCCTGAGTTTCGCACCCGGCCGATGGCGACGACGAGCGCCTTGTCGCAGTTCGACAGGTCGCGGTCGGGCTCCACCGCTGTCGCGAGGATCACGCTGTAGCGGCTCTGCGGCGTGAGGGTGATCTGGCCGAGCTCCACCGGCTCCTGCGGCGCAAAGCCCAGCACGCCTTGCGTCCCGGCTGTATCCACCGTGATGTAGCCGGTCTGGTCTGCGCCTGGCGCATGCCAGCGAAGCTGCTTGGTCGTGGAGGTAAACGTATCCCCCTGCTTGTAGGGGGTGAGATCCTTCATGTCCGAGGGGTCTTCCTTGTCCACAAACTCGACGAGCACCCGGCCGATCGCCAACGCGTTGTGGCTGGGGGTGCCAGAAAACGTTTTCAGGTCGCCCTTCTGGATCGTCGAGTGGACGAAGTCGTAGGACTGCCTTTTCGCCTGGTCGAGGGTGAGCCTCCGGCTGGCGATGACATCGCCTTCCTTCACGTCCCCGCGCAGCACCATCCGCGAGAGCACGGGAAAGAGCCCGATGCCGTGCGCGGTCTGGTTGTTGAACTTTTTGGAGCCAGGGAAGTTGACCGTCGGGGTGAAGCCGTCGCCGTTGGATGCGAAGAAGTAGCTCATGTCCCACCCCTGGAGCCCCATTCCGTAGATCGCGATGATCGCGGTCTCAGCTCCGGCCCATTCCAGCGGGGGGATGGCCAGCCACTCGCTCAGAGAGAACGGGCGCCCTGCCACCTGCTGCATTCCCGTGCTCAGGAGTGCGGCGCCGGGGTCGGACAGCGACGTGCTGTTGAGGAACGCGTTCCCGGTGTGCATCTCATGGTCGGGGATCCCTTCGGCTCCGGCCAGGTAGTTGTGGCGGTCGATGATGCCGAACTGCGCGTCGGAGTGGAGGTTGAAAAAGTGGCCGGTTTTTGCCCCGCCCTGCCAGTTTGAAGCGATGATCGGCCCATGGTATCCGGCCGCGCGGATCGCGTCGGACATCCGCTGGTAATAGTTGTTCTGGGACTCGAGCAGATACTCGGCGGTGTCCTGCAGCCGCCGCGAGAGCCGGCCTGACTGGGCGGCGTTGTCGAGGAGCCAGGGGTTGCAGATCGGGATGATGTTGCGGGCCGCCAGGGACTCGTCTGGGTAGGCACCCTCGCCAGGGAACCCGTTGAGCGCACCGCCCCACTCTGCTGCCAGCTTCTCCTGGCTTCCGTAGCGCTTGGCCAGCCAGTCGCTGAACTGCTCGCCGATCAGGCGCTTGTAAGTCGGATATTTGAGGATGTGCGGCAGGGTGGTGAAAAAGAACACGTCCTCCTCGTTCTGGATTTCGACAAATGCCAGCGCGGGGTCATCCGCATAGCGCAGCCGGGAGTATTCATTCCGGTGGTCGAGGAGCTTGATCATCTTCGTGATGTGCAGATCCTGGACGTCCTTCATGAACCAAACCAGGCCGACGGTGGAGGGGCTTTGTCCGCCAAGGGATTTGATCTCGTCGTAGCCGGAGAGGAGGTCGCGGTCTCCGGGAAAAACCTTCAGGTTCCAGATGGGTGAGAACCCGTAGAGGACGCCCTTTTTCCGGAGCTGGTCGTTGAAATAGTCGAACCTTTTGAGTGACTCGGGGTCGTAGTCCGCAGCGCTGGTCGTGCTGCCGAGGCCTTCCCAGCCGGGGTTGCTGAGCTTGTGCTGCCTCACGACGTTGACTCCGTATTTGGCCAGCCAGCCGGCGACCTGCTCGGCCGTCTTCGCCTCCGGCTTGGTCGCGCCGTATTCGATGTTCGTGCCCCAGGCCTTGAACTCTTTGCCGTCGGCGAGGACGCGATCCCCATCGAGCTTCAGGAACGTGGAGGGGATTTTCATCCATGCCTGCATACCCAAGGCACCGGGCGAGGTCTCGTTCTTCGGGGTAAACGGGAACCAGCCCGAAATGTCGGTCGGATCCGGCACATCGGCGGTGGAGCTGTAAAGCTTGGCCGGCTGGCCGACATCGAGAACAAACATCGCTTCTGCCGGCTGGGAGGCAGGCAGCTGCTCCCCTGCTACTTTGAAGCGGATGTTCGTGTCAATGTGCGCGTCGAGAGGAGGGGTTACCGTGAGGGTGGCTGCCTGCCCGGAGCGGCCCTTGAAAACGACTTTCTGCACTTTGGTGCCCACCCCGATCGGGAACGGCAGCGGGTATTTCTTTGAGGTTCCATCGGCTTGGAAAACATCGGCTTCGCCCCCCTCAAACCCATCCTTCGTGTTGAAGGCCAATGCGGCGTAGGTGAGCGCAAGGTCGGCGTCGCTGCTCGCCATGACCTTCCAGGTGAAGCGGCTCCCCTCTGCCGATACCGTCTCAGCCCAAGTGAGCTTGCCGGTTTTCAAGCTGCTCACGGAGGTGAAAACCGTTGCGCTGCCGTCCCGCACCGGGGGTTCCTGCTTGGATCCGAACCAGGCGAATCGCGGCTCGAAGCCGAGCTCTGCAGCGGTCAACCAGCTGGCTTCCCCGGAGCGGATCCTGGTCTCCCCTCCTGTCCGGATGGCCGTCACATCCTCTGCCTGCATGGCGTGCCGGCCGAAAAACAGAAGGCAGGTGGCGAGGAGGATGAGCGGTTTGGACCGGGCAGGGAGTTGAATTGACATAGGCCGGCACCACCTTAGCCATTCGCCCTTTTGCTCGAAAAGAAGAAACCGAGGGGCTGGCGCGCTCGGCACGCGCGCGCCGGCTGAGGCCAAGGAGCACGAGGGGAGGGGGGGCAGCTCACCAACCTATCGATCTTACCTGACTGATTCGAACGCCTCAGCGTCTGGTATTCCGATGAAGTCGCAGGGCTTATTCCTCTTTCCTCCCGACACGAAAATGCGCCCTCCCCAAAAAAAGAGATTTCCATCCGGCCCGAGCGGGTGTCCTCTTTGAGTTGCCTATGAAACGATTTGAAAATCAGGTTGCGATTGTCACCGGTGCGGGACGCGGGATCGGGGAAGCCATTGCGAAGCGCCTTGCGTCCGAGGGTGCGAAGGTTGCGGTGGTGAGCCGCACGGAAGCCAACTCGGCGCGGACGGCTGACGCCATCAATGACGGATCCCCGGGAACCGCGCGCCCGTATGCGGTGGACGTGGCGGATTTCGATGCTGTTCAAGCGGCTGGGGAGCAGATTCTTGCGGACTTCGGGCGCTGCGACGTGCTGGTCAACAATGCGGGGATCACGCGCGATGGGCTGGTGATGCGGATGTCGAGCGACGACTGGGATGCCGTGCTCCAGACCAATCTCAAGGGGGCATTCAATTTTGTGCGGGCGGCCATGCGGACGATGGTGAAGCAGCGCTCCGGCCGGATTATCAACATCAGCTCGGTCAGCGGGCTCATGGGGATGGCGGGGCAGGCGAACTACGCTGCGAGCAAGGCCGGACTCATCGGGATGAGCAAAAGCATCGCACGGGAGGTCGCAAGCCGCGGGATCACGGTGAACGTGGTCGCGCCCGGCTTCATCGAGACCGACATGACCTCGGTGCTCGGCGAGGAATTGCGCAAGGGCGCACGCGCTCAGATCCCTCTGGGAAAATTTGGTGACGTCTCGGATATCGCTGCTGCGGTCGCCTTCCTTGCGAGCCCGGAGGCCGCATTCATCACCGGCCAAGTCCTCACCGTCGACGGCGGTATGTCCATGTAGCTCCGATGCTAATCCTCTTTCTCAGACACGCCGAGGCCGAAGGGCATGCAACGTCGGATTTTGTCCGGCGGCTGACTCCCAAGGGAACCGAGCAGGCGGCGAAGGTGGGGAAATTCCTAGCGCGCTGCGGGCTGGTGCCAGACGCCATCCTGTCGAGCCCGCTGGTCCGCGCGCACCAGACAGCGGAGATCGTGGCGAAGGCTGTCGGGCTCGACCTGGTCGAGGTGCCATGGCTTGTCTGTGGGGTGGAGCTGAAGGAGTTCGTCATCCAGCTCACCGCCCTTCAGGAAATGCGGGCGGTCCTGCTCGTCGGCCACGAGCCGGACTTCAGCCATTTGATTTCGCATCTGATCGGACTCCCTGACCCCGGCGCACTGAACATCCGGAAGGCATCGCTCACGGCCGTCGAGACATCAGATTTTCACGGCGGCTTCGGGCAGTTGCAATTTTCTGTTTCGGCGCGTTTGATGTAGCGATGGCAATCCTCCGCTCCAGATCGTTTGTCTCCGATGCCGTGAACCTGATCGCCCGGGAATCGGAGGCGGCGATCTCGGCGCGAGGGATTTTCCGCATCGCCTTGAGCGGAGGCAGCACTCCTCGCCCGGTCTATGAGGCGCTCGTGGGGATGCCCTGGGAGAAGTGGGAGGTCACGTTCAGCGACGAGCGCTGCGTTCCGCCAGACAGCGATCAGAGCAACTACAATATGGCGAAGCATTCGCTCTTCGACCGGGCCGCGATCCCCGCTGCAAACATCCTCCGCATGGAAGGCGAGCGGGCACCGGCCGCCGCCGCAGAAAATTACGAGCGCGAGCTCCTCGCGCGCAGCGCTCCGTACCGGCACGATCTCGTCCTGCTCGGGCTCGGCGAGGACGGGCACACGGCATCGCTCTTCCCGGAAACCGAAGCCCTCCGGGTCACCGACCGGCTGGTCGCCGCAAATTTCGTTCCAAAATTTTCCTCCTGGCGGCTGACTCTGACCTACCCGCTGCTGAATGCGGCCCGCCGCGTGTGCTTTCTCGTGAACAGCGCCGGCAAGGAGGCTGTCCTGCAGGGGGTTTTCAGCGGGCAATCCTCCTTTCCGAGCGCTGCGATCGCCCCCATCGATGGCAGCGTGACATGGCTGCTCGGGGGCTCGTGTGAAGGAGCGCGAATGGATGTGTGAGAAGGTTGCGCCGCGCTTCGGCGCGGCTGGATGTTCCCGGCAGCGATTCCCTAGATATTATGAAAGCATTATTACTGACAAACGAGTTCCCCCCGCGCATCTACGGCGGTGCGGGCGTCCACGTCCAATACCTCAGCCGCGAGCTCGCGAAGCTCATGCCGGTCGAGGTGCGATGTTTCGGCGACCAGAACGTGGCGGCCGGAAACCTTTCCGCCAAGGGCTTCGGGCTGACCTCGGATGCCTACACCTGCCCGAAGCCTCTCGCCCCGGTCTTCGGGGCGCTCCAGCGGTGCCTGGATTTCAACACAGAAAACATCCAGGCGGACGTCGTGCATTGCCACACATGGTATTCGCACTTCGGAGGAATCCTGGCGAAAATCAACTATGGAATCCCGCTCGTGCTCACCGTGCACTCTCTCGAGCCGCTTCGCCCTTGGAAGCGCGAGCAGCTCGGCGGCGGGTATGACTTCACATGCTGGCTGGAAAAAACCGCGCTCGAGATGGCGGATGCCGTGATCGCGGTTTCTGACGAGACCCGGCGCGATATCGAGCGGCTCTTCGCAGTCGATCCGGCCAAGATCCACATCATCTACAACGGGATCGACCCCGAGGAATACCGCCCGGTAGAATCTCGCTCTGCGCTCCGCCGGTTTGGAGTGAACCCCCATGAGCCTTACATCCTCTTTGTCGGAAGAATCACCCGGCAGAAAGGGATCGCCCATTTGCTCAATGCGATCAAGCACATGGATCCGGGGTTTCAGGTCGTGATCTGCGCCGGCGCCCCGGATACCCCCGAGATCGCCGCCGAAATGAAGCAGGCGGTCGCCGCCGCCCAGCGCTCAAGACCGGGGGTCATCTGGATCGAGGAAATCCTCGACCAGCGCTCGAAAATCGAGTTTTACACCCATGCTGGAGTCTTTGTTTGCCCATCGATTTACGAGCCGTTCGGGATCATCAACCTCGAAGCCATGGCCTGCGGCACAGCGGTCGTCGCCAGCGCGGTCGGCGGGATTCGCGAGGTCGTTCGGCAGGGGGAGACCGGATTCCTTGTCGCTGTCGAGCAGAAGAAAGAAACGCCTTTTGAGCCGGTCCATCCGAACCGCTTTGCCAAGGATCTCGCAGCGCGCATCAATGAGCTGATGGCCGATCCCCTCAAGCGGATGGCTTTCGGAAAAGCCGGCCGCCAGCGAGCGGTCGACGTCTTTTCTTGGAGCGCGATCGCCCGGCAGACCCAAGCCCTCTACGAATCGCTGGGGTAGCGAAAAATCTTGAGGCCGGTTCCGGCAGCGATGGCTGAAGCCGGCGGGGATCAATTCAACCGCTTTGTCGGCTCCGACCAATCTGGCCGGGCCGCCACCGGCTTCCTCGTCGTCATCGCAGGCGCGCCGTCACCGCGCCGAGCCCAAAAATGGGGCGACAACACAGGACATTCCCAGAAGGCCGAGAAGAGCAAGAATTGTGAATGGGAGGATCATAGAAGGAGTTGCGCCGCCACTTTTTCAAATGTCATACGCTGTATACTTTGACATCAGAAAATGCGAGATGTTCAATTCCGAGCGGCCAGGGAGGGGAGCTTTTCTACACCGCCAGGCGGGGGCTAGAGCGGCTTTAACCGCTTTAACCTCTGAGCTTCCAGGCTACCAATCCCATGCTTGCTGCGAGCAATGCTAGGCCCACGGTGGAAGGTTCGGGGATGCCGGCGATCCGAATGCCGGCATTCCAAAAATAATTTTCAGGTGCCTGGCCATTGTTATCCCAGGAAGCTGCTAGATAATCGTTCGGTTGACCCTCTGCAGGTGCCGGGTCGTTCGCCGAGCCCTGCCGCAGCCCCCTGGCTGTGCCTGTTTTGACGAGGCCTTCGCTCCATTCCCACAGATTTCCCCCCTGGTCATAGGTTCCATAGGCGCTCGTGCTCAGTGCCCCGGCGCTCCCGACTGTTGTCAAGTTCTCAATCTGCCCGTTCCAAGTAGAGCCGGATGCGTAGTTCGCAACATTTGCGCCCGGATTGCTGATGTCTCCGGTAGCGGTCGCCCCGGCCACAGTCGGGAGAGCATCGCTGCGCGTCGGGTAGAGCCAGTAGTCGCCCAGTCCTCCGAGGGCCTCCGGGTCGTAAAATGCCGCCTTATACCATTCGTCCTCAGAGGGAATCCAGCAGGTGATTGCCGTCGAGGTATTCGGGTTGACCACATTTCTGGTGAGGGACAGGTTCCCGCTCATTGCCCCGTTCAGCGCGTAGGCGCCGTTCTCTGTCGTTCCCAGCGTTTGGTTTCCCGTCGGCTGGCCGTTGGCCATCCAGTTCACAAAGCGAGCCGCGGAGAACCACGTCATGAAGTTCGCAGGTTTGTTCTCCATGTTCGCGCTGACGGCGTAGCTGTAGCTGCCGGCAATGCCTGACTGCGTGATCCCACGCGTCAGTGAATGTGCAATGTTTTTTACGTTGTTCGGCTGCGAAGGATTCTCTGTGGCAGGGAATAACGAATACGTGTCCTCGACGCTCGCCACGGCGGTCAGGAACGCCGCATATTGGAAGTTGGTCACCTCATACTTTCCGATAGCAAAGTCATAGCCGACAGAGCCAAAAGCACCATACCCATAATTTTGATCCGCACGATTGCCGGCATTCCCGACGATGGCCATCTCGATTGAGATCGGATCATACGCGAAACCGGAAGCGCACAGCGCACAGATGGCTCCCAGAAACCGCAATAACGGGAGAAAACGCATGGTCCGTCAATGGTTCCCTGCGACCTTTTCATAGGTTGCTAGGGCGAGGAGCGGGAAGTGGTTTCGGTACATATCGTATTTCAGGTAGAACACGCACGGGAACCCGGTGCCGGTCGTATAGTCTTCGGACCATGAGCCGTCTGGGTTCTGCTGCTGCACGAGCCATCCGATGCCACGGCGGATCGAATCGCGCGGTGCGGTGCCGCAGGCGCAGAGGCCCATCACTGCCCAGGCGGTCTGGCTGGCGGTGCTCGAGCCGCGGCCTTTGAGCGCCGGGAAGCTGTAGCTCTCGCAGGTCTCGCCCCAGCCGCCGTCGTCGTTCTGGCAGCTCTCCAGCCAGTCGCGGGCGCGGCGGAGCCATTCCTCTTCCATGTTGGTGCCGATGGCTGCGAGCCCGCGGAGGGCCTGCCAGGTGCCGTAAATGTAATTGACTCCCCAGCGCCCATACCATGACCCATCGGTTTCCTGGGTGCGGCGGAGCATGGCGACCGCGCGGCGGATGGCCGGGCTGCCCGGGGCGCGGCCGATCGCGCCAAGCAGTTCGAGCACGCGGGCCGTGAGATCGCTGCAGGTGGGGTCGAGGATCGCGTTGTGGTCGGCGAAAGGGACGTGTTCGAGCCAGGAGGCGGTGACGCCCTTGTCGAAGGCCGCCCAGCCGCCGTCGCGGCATTGGAAGGACATCAGCCACCGGAGGGCACGCTCGAAGAGGGCGCCTCGCGCAAACTCGTCATCCGGATGGACCAGGCTCAAAGCCATGAGCACCATCATCGTGTCGTCGGTATCCGGGTAATACTTATTCTCGTGTTCGAACGCCCATCCGCTCGGCTCGAGATCCGGCATGCGGACCGCCCAGTCGCCCCGGAACCGGACCTCCCGAGCCTCGAGCCATTTGGCCGCGCGCCGCAGTGCGGGGTGGGTGCGGCCGAGCCCGGACTCGGCCAAGGCGATCGTCGTGATGGCGGTGTCCCAGACCGGCGAGAGGCATGGCTGGATCCGGAAATCCTCACCATCCTCCACGAAGAGCCCGGAGAAATCCTTCCACGCTTTTTTCATGAGCGGGTCCCCGTCGGAAAACCCGAGGACGCGGAGGGCCATCATCGCGTTGAGCATGGCGGGGAAGATCGCTGAGAGGCCATCGCTTCCCTCGCCCATGCGCTCGGTCATCCAGGCCTTCGCCTTCTGGAGTGCCCTGCTGCGGAGCGGGTGGAACGGGAACCGGTTGTAGAGCTTCAGCACGGAGTCGCAGCGGAGGAAGAAATTCCGCCACGCCCAGAACCGGACGTCTTTTTTCAGCGAGAGGTCGGCATTTTCGAGCCCTGCGGGATAGAGCTCATGGAGATGAAGGTGGGAGGGAAGAGTTCGCGTCGGCCTGTAGTGGTTGAGGATCGCGAGCGGCGCGATGATCGTCCGGCTCCACGACGACATCTCGTAGATGTTGAAAAAAAACCAGTTTGGAAGGAGGAAGATTTCCGGCGGGATGGTGGGCACGTATTCCCAAGGGAACTGGCCGAGCATTGCGAGGTAGAGCCTCCCGTAGGTATTCATCTGGGGGATTCCCCCGAGGCGCAGGATGTTTGCGCGAGCCTCGCGCATCCAGGGATTGCCCGGCAGGTCGCCGGCCAGCTTCAGCGCAAAATACGCCTTCACGGAGGCGTTGATCTCCGACGGCCCACCGATAAAGATATTCCATCCCCCGTCCTCGGCCTGCCTCCTGCGGATATGGCGCGCGCATTTTTCCTGGAGGCAGGCATCCACATCCCCCCTCCAATGCAGGTAGAGGATCGTATCGCAGCAAAGCGTGGCATCCACCATCAGCTCGCCCTCCCAATGCCCGTCCGGCTGCTGGAGAGAAAGGAGAAGCTCTTGGGATCTGCGGATCGCGTGCTCGATCTCCCCCGACGGGAGATCCTCGAACGGGATCAGGTTTGTTGCCGTTCCAGGCATGGGTGCACCCGCCAGGTTAGAGGAGGATTTGCGCCGCCTGGTGGACGTCCTTGTCCCCCCGGCCGGAGAGGTTGGCGATGACGATCTGGCCAGCGGAGAGCGCCGGGGTCACCTTGATGACATGGGCGATCGCGTGAGCTGATTCGAGCGCAGGGATGATCCCCTCGACCTCCGAGAGCGTGCGGAACGCGGCGAGCGCCTCGGCGTCGGTGGCGAAGTCATACGTGATCCGTCCGAGATCCCGGTAGTAGCTGTGCTCCGGGCCGATCGCCGCGTAATCGAGCCCGGCGGAAACCGAGTGGGTCAGCTCGACCTGCCCGTCGCCATCCGCAAGCAGCCAAGTTTTTGTTCCCTGGAGAACTCCCAGCTTTCCGCCTTGAAACCTCGCCGCATGGCGGCCGCGCGAGATCCCCTCGCCGCCAGCCTCGACCCCGGTCAGGCGGACGGCCTCATCGCCCAGGAATGCGTGAAAAAGCCCGATGGCATTGCTTCCGCCGCCAACGCAGGCGACGAGCTGGTCCGGCAGCCGGCCCTCGCGCTCGAGGATCTGGCGCCTGGCCTCCTCGCCGATGACCTTGTGAAAATCGCGCACGATCATAGGATACGGGTGCGACCCGAGCGCGCTGCCTAGTATGTAGTGAGTTGTTCGGACGTTTGTCACCCAGTCGCGCATCGCCTCGTTGATCGCCTCCTTGAGCGTGGCCTGGCCGGCGGTGACCGGGACGACTTTTGCGCCGAGGAATTTCATGCGGGCGACGTTGAGCGACTGCCGATCCATGTCGACTGCCCCCATATAGATCACGCACTCGAAGCCGAACCTTGCGGCCGCCGATGCTGTCGCGACCCCGTGCTGCCCGGCCCCGGTTTCGGCAATGATCCGGCTCTTGCCCATCCGCCGCGCCAGCAGGATCTGGCCGATCGCATTGTTGATCTTGTGCGCGCCGGTATGCAGGAGGTCCTCCCGCTTCAAATAAATTTTTGCCCCTCCCAGGGCGCTGGTCAGGCGCTCCGCGAAATAGAGGGGGGTCGGGCGCCCGCAAAAATCTCTGAGCAGCCCCGAGAGCTCGCGCTGGAAGCCGGGATCGGCGGCGGCCGCGCGATACTCCCGCTCGAGCTCCTGGAGCGGCGTCATCAGGGTCTCCGGAACAAACATCCCCCCATACGGGCCAAAATGTCCGCAGGCATCGGGGACCGATTTTGGATCATGCAAAACCATTGATCCACACTACCCGGAAATCCCGGTTCGACAAGCCTCGAGCCCGGCAAGCTCGCGAGCGAAGAGATAATCATCCGGCTTCCCATCACGGCCGGACATTTTGTAGGATGCCAGCCGCATGGATAAAACTTCGAAAATCTTTATTGCCGGGCACCGCGGGATGGCAGGGAGCGCGATCGTGAGGCGGCTGCAATCCGGCGGGTTTGAGAACCTTCTTGTCTGCACGCGCTCAGAGGTCGACCTGCTCGACCGTCCGGCGGTTCAGGCATTTTTCGCAAGCGCGCGTCCGGAGGTTGTGGTGGATGCGGCGGCGCGGGTCGGCGGGATCGCCGCGAATTCTGAGAACCCGGTCGAGTTCCTCCTTGAGAACCTGACGATCCAGAACAACCTGATCAGCGCGGCGGCGGACTCGGGGGTCCGGAAGCTTCTCTTTTTGGGGAGCTCGTGCATCTACCCGAAATTTTCTCCGCAGCCGATTCCGGAGAGCGCGCTGCTCACCGGAGCGCTCGAGCCGACGAACGACGCGTATGCGCTCGCCAAGATTGCTGGGATCAAGCTCTGCCAGGCGTATGCGAGGGAGTATGGGAAAAACTTTATCTCGGCGATGCCGACGAACCTGTACGGCCCGCGCGACAACTACGACCTCCGCTCGTCGCACGTCCTTCCCGCGCTGATCCGCAAGGTCCATGAGGCCAAGATCTGCGGCGCGAAGGAGGTCGCGATCTGGGGGACCGGCAGCCCGCGCAGGGAATTCCTCCATGTGGACGACATGGCCGACGCCTGCGTTTTTCTGCTCGAGGGCTACGATTCCCCCGAGATCATCAACATCGGCTGCGGGGAAGACATCACGATCCGAGAGCTGGCCCAGACGGTTTGTGACGTCCTTGGGTATCGCGGGGAGCTGGCATTCGACGCCTCAAAGCCCGATGGGACCCCGCGCAAGCTCCTCGACATGGCCAAGCTGTTTGCACTCGGCTGGAGGCCGAAAATCCGGCTTTCCGAAGGGATCCGCTCCGCCTACGACTGGTTCCTCGGCACGCACGAGCAGAAGACGTGACGGTCGCCGTAAACGTTGTCAATCCGGGCGACCGACGGCCAGAACTTGTGCTCGAGAAGCCACGGCGCCGGCCAGGCGGCGGTGGCGCGGCTGTATGGCCGGTCCCAGCTGTCCGAAGTCACGGCGGCGGCGGTGTGCGGAGCATTTTTGAGCGGGTTATTCGTCTGGTCGAGCTCCCCGCGCTCGACGGCGGCGAGCTCGCCGTGGATCGTGATCATCGCGTCGCAGAACCGGTCCAGCTCGGCCTGTGATTCGCTCTCCGTGGGCTCGACCATGAGGGTTCCAGGCACCGGCCAGCTCATCGTCGGGGCGTGGAATCCGAAGTCCATGAGCCGCTTGGCGACGTCTTCGACCTCGATCCCTGCACGGCTCTTCCACTCGCGGAGGTCGAGGATGCACTCGTGGGCGACGCGGCCGCCAGCGCCCTTGTAGAGGATCGGAAAATGTTTTTCGAGCCGTGCGGCGATGTAGTTTGCGTTGAGGATGGCGGCCTCGGTTGCCGAGCGGAGCCCCTGCGGCCCCATCATGGCGATATACATCCAGGAAATCACGAGGATGCTCGCGCTGCCGAGCGGGGCCTGTGAGACCGGGGAGCCTCCGGCGGCCAGGGGATGCCCCGGCAGGAACGGAGCCAGGTGCGGGGCCACGCAGATCGGCCCGACCCCGGGTCCGCCGCCGCCATGCGGGATGGCGAAGGTTTTGTGCAGGTTGAGGTGGCAGACGTCGGCACCGATGTCGCCCGGGCGGCAGAGCCCGACTTGCGCGTTCATGTTCGCTCCGTCCATATAGACCTGCCCGCCTGCGGCATGTACGATCTCGCAGATCTCGCGGATCCCGGCCTCGAAGACGCCGTGCGTCGACGGGTAGGTCACCATGAAGGCGGCGAGCTCGTGGCGGAGGGAATCCACCTTCGCGCGAAGGTCCGAGAGATCGATATTGCCCGAGGCATCGCAGGCGACCGGAACCACCCGCATGCCGGCCATGGCCGCGCTGGCGGGGTTCGTGCCGTGCGCGGAGGCCGGGATCAGGCAGACGTCGCGGTGGGTTTCCCCGCGCGAGCGGTGCCAGGCGCGGATCGCGAGGAGCCCGGCGAATTCGCCCTGCGAGCCGGCGTTCGGCTGCAGCGAGACGGCGGCAAAGCCGGTGATCTCGGCCAGCCAGGCTTCCAGC
>JBAXXX010000048.1:0-28348 GCA_037127695.1 Verrucomicrobiia bacterium
CACATCCCCCTCCCGCCAGTATGCGAGGCCGGCTCCCCCTGCCACCTGTATGAAATTTGAGTCAATGTAGGGAATGACCTGATCGTGCCAGTAGTAGCCGATGCCCGGCACCGGCTCTTTATAGGTCCACGGCAGCTCGCCGTTATTATCTCCCACATAGCCCGCAAATCCCGCACCGATCTGCCGCAGGTTGCTCACGCACTTGATGGTGTTTGCCCGGGCAGGCATCCCCTTGAGCGCCGGAAAAAGAAGCGCGGCCAGAATCGAGATAATCATGATTGTCACAAGCAGCTCGATCAGGGTGAAGCCTAAGGATCGAAAGGAGCCTGCCGAGGCAATCAAGCGGCTTCGCGTGGAGGGGAAAAATCGCACAATCGGATAAGTGCTTGATAAAATATGCAGAACCGACTATTTGTGCAAGGGAATTTTTACGTTGTTTCCACCAATTGCCGCATCAGATCCTCTGATGCGAGGCCGTAAACAGAACCCGGTCAGCCGGTGCGCTGTCGAAAAATGGAAACACAAACAAAATGAAAATGATCCGCTAAAATGCCACTCCATTGGAATCCCCTGACGACCCCCGAGTCGTGCCATGCGTCCCTCTCCGAACTTGCAGAGGAGCTTCCGATTTTTCCCGAGCCGGCATCAGCTGGCGGCTGCGCCATCGGGGTGGATTTTGAAGCAGGATTGACCGGCGTCGAGGTGCTCAGGGAGTCTGGAGGTTACCGGATCCGCTGCGGTTCGCTCAGCGGGCTGGGCCGCGGGGTGGGGGCGGCGCTTTCAGGCTTCCTGAAGCCGGGGGAGGCCCTCCGGGAAGACCTGCCGTTCGACGGGTTCGGGGTGATGCTCGACATGTCGCGCAACGCGGTGATGCGGCCGGATCACTTGCGCCGGTGGATGAGGCGGCTTTGCCTTTTCGGGTTCAACCGCCTGATGCTTTACGCTGAGGACACCTACAGGCTGGAAGGTGAGCCGTATTTCGGCTACCTACGAGGGGGGTATTCGGCGGAGGAGCTGCGAGAGATTGACGGCTGGGGGGCAGCGCTGGGGATCGAGGTTAGCGGGTGCATCCAGGCGCTTGGCCACCTCGAGCAGGTTCTGAAGTGGCCGGCTTACCATGGGGTTCGCGATACGCCCTCCGTGCTGCTTGCGGGCGAAGAAGCCAGCTACGGCCTGATTGAAAAAATGGTATCAGGGATGGCCGGATGCCTTCGCAGCAGGACCTTGCACATCGGATTCGATGAGGCACACGATCTCGGGCGCGGAAAATTCCTGGATCAACACGGGTGGCGGCCGCCGTTCGAGATCTATCTGAAGCACCTGCAGCGGGTGTGCGACATTTGTGCGCGGCACGGCGTCAAGCCGCAGATCTGGTCCGACATGGTTTTTCGACTCGGGAGCGCGACGGGAGATTATTATGATCGCGCGAGCGTGGTGCCAGGCGGGGTCGTCGAGGCTCTCCCCCCGGCTGTCGGAATGGTTTACTGGGACTACTACGGCCTCACCGAGGAGCACTACCGCTACTGGCTCGGCAGGCACCAGGAGCTTGGCGTGCCGGTCAGCGTGGCGTCCTCCGTCTGGACTTGGATGGCTCCGTGGTATGACAGGGGATTTACCGAGGCAACAGTCGGGCCATGCGTTGCTGCTTGCCGCGAGGCTGGAGTGCGGGACATTGTTTTTACCATGTGGGGCGATGACGGCGCGTATTGCGAGATGGATTCCGCTCTGGCGGGCTTGGCTTTTGCGGCGGAATGCGGCTGGTCGGAAAAGGGAGGAGCCGGCCTCGAAGCCAGATTTGAAGCCATCTGCGGGCTGCCCTATGCGTCTGCTGTGCTGCCATGCGAGATGGAGGTTGCGCGGCCCGGCACAGGCGTTCCGCTCGATCAGAACGGCTATTTGAGCGACGGCATCGGGCCGGTGCTCTGGGATGACCCCCTTTATGGGATGATCCGGAAAAACCGTGAGGCAACAGACCTTTTTTCGGGCGGTCAACCTTATTGGGAGGCCTTCGCGCGGCACCAGGAAGGCGTGATCCAGCGGCTGGAAAATCTCCCGCCGCACGACGGGATGATCGATGTCGGCCATGCCCGGAACATCGCGGATCTTCTCTGCCGCAAAGTGGCAAGCGCCAATGCCATGGAGTCTGCTTACCGGTCCGGCGATCGGGTTTCCCTGCGCGCTGCCGCAGAAGAGATCCCTCATGTCATTGAAGCCATCGAGCATTTGCAAGCGAGCTTTCGGAGGCAGTGGCTTCGCAGGAACCGGCCGAACGGCCTCGAAACTATGCAGATCCGGCTTGCTGGCCTGGCGGAAAGGTATGGGGAGCTCGCCCGCCGCCTGGAGGAGTATTTTGATGGCGCGGCGGACGCGATCCCGGAGTGGGATGAGCATCCCGGCACACCAGCCTCTGGCCTTGTGCAATGGCGGCGCATCGCGTCACCCGGGATTCTTTAGCCTCCGTTGCGATAATACGCCAGGAGGTCGTGCAGCAAACGCACGCTGTCATCAAGCCCGCCGGGACGGTTGCGGCGGACCCAAATCTCGCGATAGCGCCCGATGAGCGGGGCCAGCTCTGCGGCAAGGTGCGTGCTGGATTCCTTCTCGCGGCCGGCCTTCAAGGCAAGTCCGCGGCGGCAGGCATGCTTGAGGAAACTCAGGGAGAGCGCCAGCTCGTCGTGGACCAAATCCGCATCATGGCACTGCATGCGGACCCCTTCGAGCTGGAGCTCAAGGGCGTCAAGCTTCGCTAGAGCCACGGAGAACGTTGAGGCGGGGAGATAGCCGGCCGAAGTGCGCCCGTCGCGATGGTGGAGGAGCATGTAAAAACGTGAGTGGTTCAGCGGCGGGGAAGGATCGCAGAGGTAAAGATTTCCGAAATCCCAGAGCCATTGACCAACCTTGCCGGCAGCATCGGAAAGAATGAAGTTTTCCACAGCACGCGGGAGGACGCTCCTGTCGAACCCGGCTGGATTCCAGGCGCAAGCTGCTCCGGCAGCCATCGGGAGGTGGTTGATCGGCAGGAACTGTCGGTGCCCCAAGTCGCCCCACTCCGTAACCAGAAAGCCCATAGCCCGGTGGCGGAGCCCCGCCGCTGCAGCCTCTTCGATGTTGGAAAGCGCGTTCTCCGTGCGCCCGGTAATCGCGTTCCATGACGAGGTTCCGGGGCATACGAAAAATTGCAGCCCGGCCTCCGCAAACCGCGCGCAGCGGGCATCCCACGGATGTCCGGCTTCGTAGCCCCACTCAAGCGGGATCATTTCCTTCGGAAGCTCGGCGACCAGCTCCGGATGCTCGTTGATGATGTCCGCCCAGAAGAGCAGGCGATGCCGGCCGTGAAGCTTGCGAAGCTTGAGAAGCCACTCAAGGTAGACGCGCCCCTTCCCCCGATGTTCGCACGCCTTGCGGCTGAGGCCTTGGCCGAGCTCGAAGGGCTCGTCGCACCCGACGTTGAAGAGCCCGCTGGAAAAATTCGGAAGCAGCTCCGCGTGGAGCTCCGCAACCAAATCGAGAGAGCCGGGCAAAACTGGGCTGAGGGTGGACGGGGTTCTCCAGTCGGGCGTCCACGGATCTTGAAACCCCTCCGGGCACTCGGCGAGATGCGCGTATTCCGAGTGCTTGAGCCACTGCTCCATGTGGCCGAGCGAATTTTGGTTGGGGACAAATTCGATGAATCGCTCGCGGCAATAGGCGTCAATCCGACGGATTTCCTCGGCGGTGAATGGCGAGGCATTTTCCCAAGAAACCTCATGGTTTATGTAGGCAAAAGCGTGCTCGATGTAGAGCTGGAAGTGGTTGTATTTGAAATGCGCGAGCAAGTCGATCCAAGCGAGGAGCGTGTCCATCGCAGGCACCTTGTTCCTGCTGACATCGAGCATGTATCCCCGGTGGGCAAAGGCTGGAGCGTCGGAGATCTCCCCGCACGGAATGGCTCCGCCGGATTGGATCAGGAGCTGGCGGAGGGTCGCGCGCCCCAAGAAGAGTCCCCTGGCGCCCTCCGCCGCGATTGTCAGGATATCCGGAGTGATCGTGATGGTGTAAGCCTCAGGCGATACCTCTCGAATCCCTTCAGCCCGCAATTCGATCCGGGATGCGGAAGGCCGCCCGCCGGAGGTTTCCAAAAGATCTCCGGCGACGGCATCGGCCACGCCGCGCGTGCCGGGATCTCCCTCGGACACTCGGGTTTGCGGCCCGACAAGAAATAGCCCGGGCGCATCGTGAACGCTCAAGGGACATGGAACCAGGATCGCTTCGGTTAATTTCTCCACCATAAAGTCCTGTAGACGTAGTTGGACTACCTGACAATATAAACGATAAAATCCTTTCTTTTCATGCATAACCGACTTACCTCTTGGCCATGAACGTTTCCCTGCTTTTTTGTGCGGCGGCGGCGATTTGTGCCACCGCCTGCGATCTCCGCGCCGCCGATGTCGTCGCCCATTATTCGTTCGACAAAGATTTCACCGACGGGTCTGGCGGGCTCAACCTGAACGGTGTTGGCGATGCCCGGATCTCGAAGGAGGCGGCATTTGGCGGAGGTGCTCTTGCGCTCGATGGGGACGGCGACTCTGCGTGGGTCGGCGATCCGGCCTTCAATTTTTCCAAGGAGGACTTCTCCATCGCCTTCTGGTATCGGAGAAATAAAGGGGAGGATGTCTTTGAGCCCCTTGTCGGCCTTGGCGATTCGGTCGGCAATACCGGCTATGCCATCCGGCTCATGGAGACCCCTCCGAAAAACAAGCCCGGGCTCATCAGCGGAGTGCTGAACGACGATCCCCAAATGGAAGTCAGCACCGATCAACCGATGGAGCAAACCGATGTGTTCCAGCATGTGGTCTTTCAGCGCCGGGATGGAAACATCGAGCTTTTCCTGAATGGGGCCCTTGTGGGATCCAAGCCCAACATGGGCGATGTCGACCTCCGGGCGAAAAACGGGCGGCCCTACGCCTTCGCGGTCGGGACCCGCAGCACGCTCCAGGACGGATCGGGATCGATCGGATCCTTCGACGGCCTGATCGACGAGGTCTGGGTCTTCAATGCCGGGCTGTCCCCGGAACAAATCAAGGCCCTCAAAGAACAAAATGCGTTCCCCCAATAGGGCGCACCTCTCAGCCGTCAGATTTCCTGCCACCCGCCGTGAAAATTGAGCGCAAATCCCATCTCGACCGGACGACCGGCCTCGAAGTCACCCAATGGACCGACTACAAAGGTCACAGCCATCACTTTTACTTCACGAACCCAGGATGGTATGACGGAGGAAGCAAGCTGCTCTTCGGCTCCGACCGGAACAACCGGACCAACCTCTTCGGCCTCGACCTGATCACCGGAGAGATCGAGCAGATCACCGACCTGGATCCCGTCCCGCTCCCCCGCGAGTTCGAGCTGGTCCGCGCGTGCAAGAACCCGGCCCGCGAGGAAGCTTACTTCATGCACGACCTGAACGTGATGGCAGTGGACCTCGCGACCAAGAAGCTCCGCGTGCTGCACGAGATGGGGCCCCAGTGGGTTGTGTCCCAGATCAACTGCTCGTCCGACGGGAGGCATGTCTATTTCGGGACGTGGCTCGACCAGTCGGATAAATTTGAGGTCGATCTTCTGCGCGGGTATATCGGCTTTGCTCAGACCTGGGAGGCGATGCCGCTCAGCCAGATCGTGCGGGTTCCGACCGATGGCGGACCGGCCGAGGTCGTCTTCGAGGAGAACTACTGGATCGGACATACCAATGCCTCTACCACCCGGCCGGAGATGCTCACGTATTGCCATGAGGGCCCGTGGGATAAAGTGGATAACAGGATCTGGGCTCTCGACGCTTCGACCGGCAGGGCGTGGAAAATCCGCCAGACCTCTGGGCAGGAGACCACCGGACATGAATACTGGTTCGCCGATGGCCTGCGCATCGGATACCATGGAAAGGATGCCCACGGCCGTCCGATGCTGGGCTACGTCAACCACGATAATACCGGGCGGGTTGAAGCCTCGTTCCCCGGGCTCACCGGACACATCTTTTCTTTCGATGATTCGCTCATCGTCGGCGACGGCGGCGGGGTCATCCGGCTTTGGAAGCCCGGCGGGGACGGCTACCTCCCCCCGCGCGTCCTCTGCCGCCACGGGTCCGGATGCATGATCCAGCAGACCCACCCGCACCCGAGGATCGCACCCGACGGGAAGACGATTTTCTTTTCCTCCGACCGCTCGGGCTACGGAAATGTCTATTCCGTCGAGATCGCGGAATTTGAGTCGCTGCCGCCCACCGAGTCATAGAGATGACTGGGAATTGCCATCGTCAACCAAGCCGCAAGGTCTCAATAAAGCCCTAGAAAACCCAATAGGAAAAAATCTATTAGCATCTGGTCGTTTGACGGAAACCATGCCCGCGAAGGGAAAATGCGTTTGGCTGCGCAATCTGGATTTGAGGGATAGGAGGCTGTCAGATGATTTCCAGGCTATCGCGGTCGGGAAGCATGGGAAACGTTGCCGTGGGCAGAGTTTGATACCAGAAGGCCACCGACGAGATATCATCCTGCAAGGGCAGGTAGCGCCCTCCGGAGCGCCAGCCCAAGGCTTGCATGGTCACCTTCAAATCCGAATCAAACCGGATCGGGTCGCTCACATGCCAGCGATACATGCTGAACCGCAGGTTGGCCTTGTAAGTGCCGTCGGGCCGGCGGACATGCGCGACTCCTGCATAGGGGGTCGTGTATTCCTGATACTGCTTGGTGGCCTTGTTCTCAAAGTTGTAGGACCCGCAGAAGTAGTCTTCTGTCCCGGTCCCGCAGATGGTTGGGAATCCGGTTGAGCCCGCCACGACCTTTCCATCGGACAGCGCGGGGCCGGTGTCGCCGTCGAGGTAGAACTTGATTTCTCCCTCGCCCCACCACCCGTCGTTGTTCATCTGCCAGGCCATGTAGGTTCCCACATAATGCCCCTTCCCCCGAATGCCATCGGCGATGGTGTAAACATCCTTGTAAGGCAGCGGATTGGTGCGGCGGAACTGGGCGTGGAAATACGCGGCATCCTCCGGAACATCCCCGAGGGCGTAGTTGATCTGGTAAAAGATGGTCATGGCCTCGAATCCGATGTTCTCCAAGGTCATCCGAAAGCGTTTGCGAAACGGCATCGGCCAGTAGCAGTTGAAGGCGTTTCCCGGGTTCACGCAGACGCAGAGCGAGCTGATGGGCGCAAGCACGTCAAAGCGCGTGTAGGCCGAGGCAAAAAAATCTGCGATCGGGCATTCGACGCTGGGCGTCGTTTGATCGTCGTAATAAATGCGCAGGATGCTGTGGCGGTAGCTGCCTGTCGGCGTCATCCAGATTTGCTGGATGGATCCGGAGCCCTCGACATCTGCCAGGGTGAAAGTTTCTCCGGGAGCCACGGTGTCGCAGGGATGCACCTTCCATCCTTGCCCGAGATCGCGGGCTGATCCGGTTGGGATCCCGTTGTCATCGGTTGGCGGAAGGTCGCGCGCCCCGCCGGACTTCGCTCCGGTCCTGTTCTCCGAGCAGATCGAGCGGGTCTTGGAATTGGACAGCAGGGCCATCGTGCCCATGTCGCATTGGAGTCCGTTAAACATCATATTGTTGTTGGTTGGTTCTTGGTTTTTTGAAAGTCGCTGCAGGGCCAGAAACCTACCGTCGGTCGAGAGGTAGCCGGGGCTGCAACCTGCCCGCATTCTTCTCCAGTTCTGGTTTGTTTGGAATAGACGAAACGCTGAAAAACCTGCATATTTGTCAGATGCGGCTTGGTTCCACGATCTGGTTCACCCCATCTGCGGAGACTCCCGCCCTGCGGGTGCGGGGGATCGGATGGAGGGAGCCCATGCCGGCCGGTTTCATCAACCGTCCGACGGGCACGGGGGACTACCTCCTGATGGGGTTCCACGGCCCCGCGGAATTCCGGGATGCAACAGGCCTGCGCCAATTGGAAGGCCCCTCGTTCATTCTATGGAGGCCTGGGGATTCCCATTATTATGGGCGGAGGAACAGCCCGTTTGTCCATTCGTGGCTCCATGCCGAAGGCGATGCGATGTCAGAGCTCGCACGCCATGCGGGCCTGGAGCCTGGCGTGGGGCATGCGGTTGGCGACATATCCCCCTTGGAGCAAATGCTGCACGAATTACATGAGGAAATGACGGAATGGGCAACTCCCTCGCTCGAGATTGCAAGGGCCATCATCGACATGGGCCTGCGCCGCCTCGCCCGCCTTGCCTTGGGCCGGCCCTGCCACAATCTTCCTCCGAAAACCCTTCGCGACGCGAGGCTCCGGGTCGACAGCGATCCGGCCTCAGTGCAATCTGTAGCTGGCATGGCGAGGGAGGCGGGGCTCTCGCGGCAGCACTTCACCGAATTGTTCCGCCACCACTTTGGCATGCCTCCGATGAGGTATGTTCTCCAAGCCCGCATGCATCGCGCCGGCCATCTCTTGCGGGATCAAAATCTTCGCGTGTCCGATGTCGCCCAAGCGGTTGGATTTGACGACCCCTTCCACTTTTCGCGCGCTTTCCGGAAAGAATTCGGCATTCCGCCAAGGCAATACAGGAAGGGTCAGCAAGTGCTGACAGAATTCTCGAAAAGACCGCCAAGTTCTGCAAATCACCAGTCTGACAGGACTCTAGGCCCCCTTGAGCTCGTCGAGAATCCGCATCACGGCTAGCGTCTCGTTCCGGTCGATCGTTGGCTTTCCTTCCGAGAAAAACTTAAGGATTCCGTTCAGGCCGGAGACGAAGAGGCGTCCCTCGTCCACGACGAACGAGCGTGTGGATTGGGGGCTTGAGACCGTCGCCGAAAACGGGATTTCCGAGGGGGCTGCCATATGGAGGGAGGCCGCGCGGCCGCCACGAAATGCGAGGTCGATCCGCGTGATGTGGGCCAGGCGCTCGATGCGGAGGCTCTCGTAATCCGGGCCCAGCAGGCTCACCGCCATCTCCACCTGGTGGATGATGTATTCCTGGAAGTCGGTTCCTCCGCCCCATATCGAGACGAAGTCCGGCCTGTTTTCCGGGTCAGCCAGGCAGAATTCCTGCACGTCGGTGTTCCGGAGGACCGAGGTGGATTGAATCGGGATGTTTGCGGCGTCGGCAAGGTCGAAGATCGCCTGCGCGGCCGCAGGATCCGGGGCGAACGTCTTATCCACATAAGTCGGCTTTCCGAGCCGGAATGCCTCCCGGCAAAGCTCAAGGTGGGTCTCCGGGTTCGAGGGGGCCAGAACCATCAGAAAGTCCGCGAGCCCCCGGAGCTCCGCAATCGAATCCACGCAGGGGACGCCGTGCTTCCCGGCCCATTCCTTGAGGTTGTCCTTGCGGTTGGCAAAGACTCCGGCGAGGCGAAACCCGCTCGAGGATTCCGCAAGCAATCGGGCAAAGGTATTTGCGTGCCAGTTGGTGATGTCATGGTCAATAAATGCGATGGTTTTCATAGGGTTAAATCAACCGAGCGGCCTTCACGGATCGAGGTTTCGCAGGCCAGGACGACGCGCAGGCTCCCGAGCGCTGCGGCGATGTGCGCCGAAGTATCTGCCTCCCCGCGGATCGCCCGGAGAAAGAATTCTTGTTCGAGGTCGCAGAGCCCCTGATGTCCGGGCTCGGAATCGGTGCGAAGGATTTCGTCATCCTGTGCGAACTGCCCGTCGCCGCGTCGGGCCGCATGGTGGACGCGGATGGCGTTCGTTTTCGTATGCGCGTCGATGTCGTCCGTGGCACCGCCTGTCTCGCTGCAGCCGACGATGGTGGCAGATCCCAGCGGCCCAACGGCATCTTTCACGAAGGCCGCCGCCCCGCTCATCATCGGCCCCCAGCCGGCTTCATACCACCCGACAGAGCCGTCTTCGAAAACCACATGAAGGTGGCCGTAATTGATGCGTTCGGGAGGCAGTTCTTCGGTGAGCCTCACGCCTATGGCGTGGACACGCACCGGCTTCGACTGGGTCATCCGGCACATCACGTCCACGTAATGGACGCCGCAGTCCGCGATCGGCGAAAGCGCGCTCATAATGTTCTTGTGGGTTTCCCACTCGGAGCCGCGGCTCTGCTGGTTCAGGTTCATTCGCATGACGAGCGGCTTGCCCAGCATGCGGGCGCGGTCAACGAAGAGGTTCCATGCGGGGTGCTGCTGGAGGATGTAGCCGACAACAACCTGGAGCCCCCCGGCCCGGGCGAGCGACACGACGGCTTCCGCATCCTCCATGGTTGTCGCGAGCGGCTTTTCGACGAAGACATGGCATCCGTGATCGAGCGCGCAGAGGGAGATCTCCGCATGGGTCTCCGGGTAGGTGGCCACGCAGACCGCGTCCGGTTGGCTGGCCGCGATCGCCGTCGCATAGTCGGCATACGTCGGGCACCCCCCGAGCTGCGCCGAGAGAGCGGCGCGCGATTTTTCCCCGCGGCTGACCACACCGGCAACTTCAAAATCCGGGCTCCTTTGATAGGACAGCGCATGGGACATGCCCATGTGGCCACAGCCCACGACCAGGACGCGGATCGGTTTCATCCGCCCTAGTAGTTGTAGAGGCCAGCGATGACCTCGACGGCGCGGCGTCCGTCAATGGCGCCCGGCTCCGCAGGGGAGCCCGAAGCGGCGCGCGAAAGAAAATAGGCAGCCTGCTCTTGGAAGCCATCGCTCTTAACCGTCGGGACGAATTCGATTTTTCCATCGCCATCCTCGACGAGGATCTGTGTCGGGGCGGCATAGTCATAGAGCACCCGGCCATTTTCCGTCAGGACCTCGACGGCCATCCGCCATGTGCCGATATTCCAAGAGCCTGAGATCGTGCCTAACGTGCCCCCCTGCGAACGGAGCGTCATCACTCCGGAATCCTCGACGCTGGTTCCGGAAAAATCCCGGACCGACTGGCCCGAGCAAACCTGGATCTCCCCGCAGTAAAACCGGAACAGATCCACCCCGTGAACACAGGTGTCCAGGAAGACTCCTCCTCCAGCAATCGCCTGGTTGCAAAACCATTTGGCAGCAGATTCCCTGGACGGACCGCCGAAGATGTTTTGAAAAATGACCGGCTTCCCGAGCCCACTCGTCGCGAGGATTTTCTTCATGCTCTGATGTGCGGGCAGGAACCGGTGGCGGAACGCCGTCATGAAGGTGCTCCGGGAGCTGGCCGCCGCGCGCTCGATCGCGAGGGAATCTTCCAGCGTGGCTGCCAGTGGCTTTTCGCAGAGCACATGGAGGTTGCGCTCGAGCGCGGCCACAGAGATCTCACGATGAAGATTCGGAGGCGTGCAGATGATGATCGCATCGACTCCGGCTTCCGTGATGAGCTCCTGGTAGCCTGGATAGGCATGCCCGCCGGGAGACTTCCCTGCCATCGCCTCCGCGCGCTCCAGCACGGCGTCCGCAAATGCGATAACTTCCGCACCGCAAGCCAGGAACCCCCGCAGGTGGGATTCTGCAATTTGTCCGCATCCAATCATTCCAATTTTCATAATATTTGTGGTTCTGTTGACGAAACCTGAGGGGACGATGGCTTCTATTTGGGGAGAAAACAAGATCAATAATGCATTAAACGATCAAAAATGACTCTTTGCGACTATTTTCCGCCGATCACGTCTCCGGCGGCTGAAAATCTTTTGCGCCGCCGAGGATTTTCCACTGCCGGTAAAGGAGCGTGAGGAAGACGAGCATCGGGATCATGAATGTCGCCCACCAGACGGTGTAGTAGCGGTAGCGCCAGTCGCCGAGGTGGAAAACCGTGTCGAGCATGTCGAAAAAGATCCCAGAGAGCGCTCCGGCGATAATGACCGCGAAAGCTCGCACCATGGCATTTGCGGATGCGAACTGCCCGTATTTTTCCTTGGGAAGAAGCTTCATCAAAAGGGGGGCTTCGGCCGCGCCCTGCAACGTGATGATCGGCAGGAACCCGAATGTCAGCGCGGCATACAGCCAGAAATTTCCTTCCGGCCCGAAGTCCTTGAAGACCCAGACGCACTGCGCGACGACAAAGAAGAACATCGTGAACGAGGTGACGAGATAGACCCTGACGGGATGGTATTTATCGGCGAGCCAGCCTGCTGGGAAAAGCAGGGCGAGAGTGAGAAATCCTGCGTAAAATCCGATGTTGCCAAGCTGCTGGAGCGTGAGCCCGAGGCTTCGCGTGTTGCGGAGGATGGCAAAAATCCCGGCCTGGAAGGACACGTATTGGAACGTGTACATCAGAAATAGATACCAATAAAACCGGTGGGTGAAGCACTCGCGGAAAAATGCCTTGGCCGTGGGGAGGAAACCGGGCTTGCCCCCGGCGCGAATTTCCGGCGGCGGGTATTCCCCTTCTTTCACGAAAAGGCACATCGTGGTGAAGCCGACGATATAGCCGATCCCCGCCAGCACAAATACCGTGCCGAAATGTTCCATGCTATGCGGGAAGATGAGCTTGCTGTAGACCATCCCCGATAGGATTCCGGCCATCCGGAATATCGACATGAACCGCGACATGAACCGCTGCGGCACGACATCGTTGAAGAGGTAGTAATAAATCGTGTTTGCGAAGATGTTCGCAAAATCGAAGCCAACCATCAATGCGGCGATGATCCAGATCGAGACCGTATTTGCCGAGAGCGTCATGCCGAAGACGACCGCCGTCTCCGCGCCGCCGGTGGCCAGGAGCGTGAGCTCCTTGTAAAGGCCGATGAGGATCAGGCATCCGCCCACAAATGGGGTGGACCAAAGCAGGAACGGGATGCGGCGTCCGAACCGGCTCCGGTAGCGGTCCGACCACACGCTCACAATCGGCGCGAACACGAAAATGACGGCGTACGCGAGAGACTTGTTGATCACCGCATTCACCGTGTCCGTTGCCCCGAGCTCCTTCAGCTTCAGCGGCATGATCGTCGGCAGGTTTTGATCGAGGACCGTCCAGAAGAATTCCCCCCAGACCAGCCAAAGGAAGAGGGTGAAAATTCCAAAGCTCGTGTATTTCAACGTGCCGGCCCGGAAGATTTTCCGGCCCTGCCCATCGCGCTCGACGGGGGCGGCTGCCTCGGGTGGTGGAGTATTCATGTCGGGGAACGGCTGACCTTCAGGCAAGAAAGGAAAAATGACAAGATCATCCTTATTGCTAAGTTTTATACTTAGAAACCTTTTTCGCTTGCCTTGGGCGGGTTTCAGTATCATGAGATTGACTCCATGAAAAAATCCACCTTTATTCTGGACGGACTCGCGATTCTTCTGGTGCTGGCAGGTGCCCTCCTCAGCTTCGGATCGCTTCAGGCCGGAGAGAACTTGGTGCCTGACCCGTCGTTCGAAAAGACCCAGCCGGTGGACCGGTTCGGGAAAATTTTTCCGGAGTGGGATGGCTGGGTGTACGCTGAGCCGGGAAAATTCGAGGCGAGCGGGCTTGCACATTCCGGGGCAACTTCCTGCGAGCTGATTGCCGGGCGCGGCGGGAAGATCCGGATGTTTACCAAGAAGCTGGATGTTCCGCCCGGGCGCTACCGCCTGACCGCATACCTCCGCGGGCTGGACGTGATCCCCGGCGCGTATGGGGCGACGGCGGATTTCAGCGACGGGCTCACCGAAAAGTTTCCCCCGCTGAAGGGGATTTCCGGGACGTTCGGGTGGAGGCCGCTCACGTATGTCTTTGACCGTCCTGAAGGCACCCCCGATAAAAGGGTGCGGATCTATTTCGGGCTGATCACCGCCGGAAGGATGTGGGTGGATGATGTGAGCCTGGAGGCTGTCGGAAAGGATGTCGCCCTGACGCCGGCTCCTGTGCTCGGGGCCGAGGAGAAGCCGATCACCCCGCCCGCCGCGCTGGATGCTGCGACTGCCGTGCGCTGCCCATCGTGCGGCTACCGCAACCTGCCAGCCGCCAGCCAGTGCTATGCCTGCGGATCGAAGATCTCCCCATCGGGAGCGGACAAAAAAGGCATCCCGCCTGTCTTGGTTTTCGCTGACTTCGAGTCGGGGAAGATTGCCCCCTTCAGCTCCGGAACGATCGAAACCGAAAAGCCCATCGAGGGGGCCGCCTCGATCCGGCTGGAAAAAGACAAGGAGTATCTCGCGCTCTCAAAGCCGCAGGACTGGTCGGATTATGACTATGTCCTCTTCGATGTGTTCAACCCCTCCGATGTTCCGAAAAAGCTCACCATCGAAGTCCAGGATGCCGAGTCGAGGGACTACTGGACGCGCGTTAACTTCTTCAACCTAGCGCCTCCAGGGAAGAGCACCGTGAGGTTTCCCACACGGCTTTACGTCGGAGAAAAATCGAGGCCGGGCCGCGCGCTCGTGCGCGACAAGGTCACGAAGTTTGTCGTCGGGCTGCAGGATCCCGGCGCGCTCGTTTTCGACAATTTTCGGCTCGAGACGC
The DNA here is from genome assembly GCA_037127695.1 of Verrucomicrobiia bacterium. Taxonomy (GTDB): domain Bacteria; phylum Verrucomicrobiota; class Verrucomicrobiia; order Chthoniobacterales; family Terrimicrobiaceae; genus QYQL01. The sequence goes on from JBAXXX010000048.1 coordinate 14,305, forward strand.
TGGATACGTCGAAGCATGTGTTCCCCGAGCTGACGGCCTTTGACTTCGGCCCGCCGGATGGTCCGGTCATGGAAGGTTTCCGGCAGGAGACGGGCAGCATGTATTCCACCGGACGCGGGTATGGGTGGCTCGAAGGCGCGAAGTTCTGGCGGGATCAGAACGTGCTCCAGCCGGACGCTCTCATCCAGGATTTCATCACCCCCGAGAAGGCGACGTTCCGGGCGAATGTTCCGAACGGAAAATACCATGTCGTGCTGAACCTGGATTCGGCCGGCGGCTACTGGGGGGAGGCGCAGCGCTTCAATGCCCGCTCGGTCACGGCGAACGGAGTCATGGTCGTGGACGAAAAAATGGATTACGCGACCTTCGTGAAGGATTATCTTGCGGATGCCGACACCGAGGATCTGCCTGGGCTCGACACGTTCACCCGCCACGTGCAGACGATGATGAAGCTCCAGTCGTTCGATGTGGATGTCAAAGACGGCAACCTCGACCTCGAGTTCACAGGGCTAAACTGGGCAAACTGCCTCACGCATCTCGTCATTTATCCCGATGCGAAAAAGAAGGAAGGCGAGTCGTTCCTCGCGTGGGTCGACGTCCAGCGCCGGGCTCAGTTCGAGGATTACTTCAAGCAGATCGAGCCGAAACGCACGGGCGAAAAGGCCCCGGCCACCGGGTTCCGGCTTTTCCACCGCTCTCCGATGCGCATCGTCAACGCGTTCGACGGCCCCGCGCCGGATGACAAAGACGTCAAGGGCGGGCTTGTGGTGGATGTGGCGGGCGGCGAAGAAACCCCCATGACATTCAGCCTCCAGCCAGGTGGGGAGCTCGGGGCGATCACTCTCGACCTCCCGGGATTTTCCACAAAATCCGGGAAAAAGCTGCCTGATGGGGCAGTGACTCCCGGCTGGTTGGACTACCGGATTTCGCGGCTGACGATGGAGGGCAGCGTGTATTCGGTCGGCCCCCGCTACTGGCATCCGCTTCCTGCGCCAGCCTCGCCGGGGGTCACCCGCACGTTCTGGCTTCGGGTGAATCCGCCTGCCGGAACGCCTGCTGGCGAATACGCGGGCGAGGTGACCGTCAAGCCCGAGAAAGGCGAGGCGCAGAAATTTTCTCTCACCGTGCGCGTCCTGCCGTTCGACCTCCCGCCAGTCAAAAATCTCGCCGTGGGTCCGTGGGGGTCAGGGATTGCCATTCCATGGGTCGATGGCGACCCGGCGGCCGCGGAATGGAATTTGAAAAATTTCGCCCAGACCCTGGATGTGCTCAAAAAATACGGGTTCACCAGCTTTTCGGCCCGTCCGAATATCCGGGCGACCCTCGATGGCGGCAAGATTGTCCTCGATGCTTCGACGGCCGACAGCGAAATGCAGCTGATCCGGGAGAAAGGGTTCGATCAGACGATCAGCTCTTACGGGATCCGCACGATCGGATACAACCTCTACCTGGGCCCGACCCAGAAGGATGCCGACCATGCAGGCGTGGCGACCCCGCAGGAGCTCGCGAACAAGCTCTTCAAGGAAATCGACGACCACGCGAAGGCAAAAAACTGGGTGCCCGTGGCCTACAACGTTTGCGACGAGCCGATCGGCGCGCAGATCCCGGTCGCTTTGAACACGGCGAAAATCCATCGCGAGGCTGGCAAGGGGCTCGGGCGCACGACGTTCATGGGGGCGACCTCGATGCGGGGGAACGATCCGGCCGATCCCCACTACGAGCTTGTAAAAACCCTGCCGATGCCTGCGCTCACGCTCTTCGACGAGGCTTCGGTCGGCGTGATCAAGGACGCCGGCAACGCGTTCGCGTATTATAATGGCGGCAACCGGTGGACCTTCGGGTTCTACATGAAGATGCTCAAGGACCGGCACGCCTTGGCCCTGCGCCTGAACTGGCACTTCAACGTCGCGGCGGGCAACCCGTATTACGCCCTCGACAGCCGCGAGGATGACTACTGCTGGTTCAACACGAACCCGCGCGGCGACATGGTTCCCTCGCTCTCGTTCCTGCAGGAAATGGTGCCCGGGCTCAACGACTACCGGCATCTTCTCGAGCTCGACACCCAGCTCGCCCTCGCCAGGAAGGCACTGGCTGGACCTGTGCCCGACTCCAAAAAACCGGCGCTCCAGGCAGCGGTGGCCGCAGGCGAAAAAGTGACCGCAAAAGTCGATGCCCTGCGCGCGGGAGCCGGCTCCACGCCTCCGGCAGACGTTGAGGCCGAACGCGCCGAACTCACCGCCGCGATTCTCGCCCTGATCGAATCCCTCACCAAATGAAAAAGCCGATTGAAATTGTCATCATCGGGGCCGGCAACCGGTCCCTCCTCTACGCGAAATATGCTGCCGAGCATCCGGATCGCATGAAGATCGTCGCGGTCGCCGAGCCGGATGCGACCCGCCGCGCCCAGTGCGCCGCGACCTACGCGATCCCCCCTGAGAACGTCGTGCCAACATGGGAAGACCTCGCCGTTCGCCAGAAATTTGCCGATGCCGTGGTGAACGGGACGATGGACCGCATGCACTATGATTCGACGATTCCGTTCCTCCGCAAAGGCTACCATGTCCTGCTGGAGAAGCCGATCGCCCCGACCGAGGAGGAAGTCCGCGGCCTCATCGCCGAGGCCACGGCAGCGGGAGTGACCGTCATGATCTGCCACGTGCTGCGCTACGCCCCGCTCTACCGGAAAATCCGGGAGATCGTCACCTCCGGGCGGATCGGCAGCATCCTCTCTTTGCACAGCGCGGAAGACGTCTGCTACCACCATATGGCCGCCGCCTTCGTCCGCGGGAAATGGAACCGCCGGGAGATCAACCCGATCATGCTTGCCAAATGCTGCCACGATCTGGATCTGGTCGCGTGGATGTTCTCCGGCATCGCCCCTGTGCGGGTTTCGAGCTTCGGATCGAATACGATGTTCCGTCCCGAAATGGCGCCGCCGGGTGCCCCGAAGAGATGCCTCGATGGCTGTCCGGTCGAGGCGACGTGCCCGTATTCGGCCGTCCCGAACTACGTCGATAGCGACATGTGGACGATGTATGCCTTCGAGGATCTCGAGCATATCCCGAGCCCCACCCGCGAGGAGAAGCTCGAGTCCCTGCGCACGGTCAGCCCGCTTGGGCGCTGCGTCTATCACTGCGGATGCGATATCGCCGATCACCAGAGCATGCTCGTCGAGTTTGAAAATGGCGCGACCGCAAGCCACGACCTCTTCACGAACGTTCCGATGACGAACCGCACGATGCACATCGTCGGCACGCTCGGAGATATCCACGGAGACCTCACCTCAGGCGAAATCACGATCCGTTCGCTCGACCCGACACTCCCGAAAAACAAGTTCTACACTGAGGAAAAAATCCCGGCCGGCGTCGAGGGCGACATGCACGGGGGCGGAGACTTTCGGCTCGTCGAGGACTTCATCGCCTCGCTCGAAGGCCAGCCGACCTCACCTGGAGCCACTCGGATCGAGGACTCGCTGGCCGGCCACCTCATCGCGTTCGCTGCCGACCATGCGATGATGGAGCACCGGGTCGTCGAGATCGCCCGATGAAACCCCGTCTCCGAATGAAAAACTTCATCATCTCCGGGTGCGGATTCATGGGCGGAATGCACGCTCAGGCCCTGCAGGGGATTGCCGGGGCGCGCGTGTCCGCGCTGGTGGATGTCGGCACGGATCGCGCCCGGAAGCTTGCCGATGTCCTCGGGGAGAAAACTCCCTGCTTCGCAAACCTCGCCGAGGCGCTGTCCTCGGTCGAGGCGGATGCGGTCAACCTCTGCCTCCCGACAACTCTTCACGAGGCGGGCGCGCTCGAGGCGATCCGCCTCGGAAAGCCGATCTTCCTCGAGAAGCCGATCGCGCTCGATCTGCCGTCCGCTCGCAGGATCACGGCCGCCGCGCGTCAGGCCGGGGTGATCGCCCAGGTCGGGCACTGCATCCGGTTCTGGCCGGAGTATCAGGAGCTTGAGCGGATCGTCCGCTCGAATCGCCTGGGCAACCTGCTCAGCCTCTCGCTCCAGCGCCGGTCAGGAACCCCCGGCGGTTGGGCTCTCGATCCGAAGCTGAGCGGCGGCGCGGCGATGGACCTCCACATCCACGATACCGATTATATTTTGCATCTGCTCGGCAAGCCGCAGGCGGTCACCTCCCACATTTCGGGGGATGCGTGGGGGCATATCTTTACAACCTACCATTTCCCGGAAACGGTCGTCGTGGCCGAAGGAGGTTGGGATTATCCGCAGAAATGGGGATTCCAGATGGCCTACCAGGCGGTCTTCGAGGGCGGGGCTGTCGAATTTGATTCCGCAGGAGGCGTCTCGCTGACCCCGGCTTCCGGCGCACGTCGTCCGCTCCCGGTCAAACAGCCCGCCGCCGGAAAATCCCGCAGCGCCGCTGGCAACATCAGCTCGCTCGGTGGCTATCAGAATGAGCTGGCCTACTTTGTGAATTGCCTGAAATCCGGGAATCCCCCGAAAATCGCAACGCTCGAACAGGCGACCGACAGCCTCGCCGTCGTGCTGGCCGAAGTCCGCTCGGCTCAATCCGGCCGCCGGATAAGGATCCCATGAGGCCCAACATCCTACTCATCACGTCCGACCAGCAGCATTTTTCGACGCTGGGGGCGGTCAATCCACGCATTCAGACTCCCGCGCTCGACCGCCTCTGCGGCGAGGGCGCCCGCTTCACCCGCGCGTATTGCCCGAACCCGACCTGCACGCCCACGCGCGCGAGCATCCTCACCGGCATGTACCCTTCGCAGCATGGTGCTTGGACGCTCGGCACGAAGCTTTTCGAGGACGTGCCAACCGTCGGCGGATACCTCTCCGCCGCGGGCTACTTCACCGCGCTGGTCGGCAAAGCGCATTTCCAGCCGACAAAATCCCTCCCGGGCCTCGAGTCGATCGAATGCCAACCGATCCTCCGCGACCTCGATTTCTGGCGGAATTTTCATGGCCCATGGTATGGGTTCGAACATGTCGAGACTGCCAGGATGCATGCGGCCGAGGCCCATGCGGGCGGGCATTACGCGATCTGGATGGAGGAGAACGGGCTCGCGAACTGGCGGGACTATTTTGAAGATTGGCCGGACGACCCGGCCAAGCGGGCACAAATCTATGCGAACCGCCGGTGGGATTTGCCGGAGGAATTCCACTACACGCGCTGGACCGGCGAGCGCACGGCTGCGGCGATCGAGCAGTCGGGCGACCGGCCATTTTTTATCTGGTCGAGCTTTCACGACCCGCACCCGCCCTACCTCGTGCCCGACCCATGGGCCGGTATGTATGACCCCGCCGATATGGAACCCGGACGCCTTGTCCCCGGCGAGCATGACCGGAATCCGCCCCACTTCCAAAAGACGCTTGAAGACGATCCCGCCTGGTGGGCTGAGGCCACCCAGGGCGAGCCGATCCACGGGTCGGGATGCCACCTGCACGACGAGGCGGCACTCCGGAAAAACGTGGCGTGCTACTACGGGATGGTCAGCTTCATGGACCGAGAAATCGGGCGCGTCCTCGAGGCTCTCGACCGGTCAGGAAAAGCGGACAATACGATTGTCATCTTCACCTCCGACCACGGCCACTTTCTCGGCCAGCACGGGCTCGTCGCCAAGGCGATCCACATGTATGAGGATCTGCTCAAAATTCCGTTCATCGCCCGCTGGCCAGGCCATATCCCTGCAGGGGAAATCCGGGACGACCTCCAGTGTCTTGTGGACCTCGCGCCCACGTTCCTCGCTGCGGCGGACGTCCCGGTCCCCGGCGCCATGACCGGGAGCAACCAGCTTGCCAACTGGCAGAGCGGAGAGGACGCCCGCAGCTCGGTCGTGGTCGAAAACCACCACGGAGCCCGCTGCTTCCACATGCGCTCGCTCGTCACAGATCGATACAAGATCACCGTCTATCGCGACGGAAATGACGGAGAGCTCTTCGACCTCGAAGCCGACCCGGACGAGCTCCATAACCTCTGGCACGAACCCTCGGCCGCCACCCTGAAATCTGAACTCTTCCACCAGTTCCTCCAAACCACGCTGCGGGAGGAGCCGATGCGCATGCCGCGGATCTCAGCGGCGTAGCCCCGCCCGCCACCGCAAAAGATTACTGATTGATCGTGAACGTGCCAGAACCGAACTGCCCAACTCCGTTGTTCGTTGTGATCGTTAGCGTCTGGTTGGAAAGCGTATAGTTGCCACCATACAGACATCATTTGAACGGATTTTTCCGAAGCAATATCGATGGATTAGTTCGAGCCCGCGCTGCTGAAAATTACGCTTGTGGTGCCGGCATTCGTGACAGCTCCACCCGACCAGTTTGACGCGGTGTTCCAGTGCTGCTGGTGACCCCGGTCCAAATGTCGGTGGTGATCTGCGCCTGTGCGGACGAGGCGAGCGCGAGAAGCATTGCGGCCAGGACCGTATATGTGAGGGCAAACGAATGTCTATATGTTATTTTTGGCCTGTATAGGCATACTCCTGCGTGCTTCAATAGAAATTTGCGGGTGCCGGCGGGCGCATCGGATCACGTCGGGGTGCGTATAGGAAAAGCGAGGAAGTCACGGATGCGGGCGCAAGAAAGGAACTCATGAAGAAACGTTCCACTTTGAGCTGGAATTCCTGAAAGATATAGACAAACTGTGATTCGTAAATTCTGTTGACGACCTATTTGAAACTCCACGAGACCATGAAAACTTCCCTGCCTCGATTGCTCCGTGCGTCCTTTGCTGCCGCCGTCTGCCTGGTCTTCGCTATGCCCCTCAATGCGTCCGCTCCGGCCACTGTCCAAACCAAAAAGACGGAGGGCGTCACTGTGCTGGACCTTCGTCCGGCGATGAACCAAAGCGTGTTCGACGATGGAATTGACCACAACAAGGCGGGCGGGTGGACCGACGAGGGCAACAACGATTTTCATTGCTGGCCGGAGATGAAATTTGGCGCCATGAAGCACCGCGGGTATTTCTTCGACTTCGTCGATCCGGCCTCGAACGGTGGGAAAAACCTGCTGATGACCGGCACCGACGAGTGCTGGCCCGAGCTGCCGCGCACGATCGACCTGCGCTTCGAGCCGGTGAAGAGCAGGTTTGTTTTCCTCATGCATTCCGAGGGGCGGGTGAAAGGCAAGCCGGAGGTTTGCGGGAAACTGACGATCGGCTACGCCGACGGCACCTCGGCCGAGATGCCACTCCGCATGGGGAAGGAACTGGCGGACTGGTACCAGGGATCCTGGTGGGGGAGCTGCGAGGAAATGCTGCCCAACGCCCCGGAGGCGCTGGCGAAGTCGGGGTTCATCCGCAAGAAATACGAGGAGGCGGGCGGGAAAAACTTCGAGCGGGACATGCTGGAATTTACGCGTGCGGTGCGGTGGCCGGTGACTCAGGGACTGAATGTTTTCAGCGCGAACTGGAACATCCCGGTCGTCTTCTGGGGCCTGCGCTGGGAGAACCCGCATGCGGACAAGGCCATCAACTCGATCAAGCTGGAGAGCAGCGGCGACATGCTGATCGCCCTCGCGGGGGTCACCTTCAGCGATGTGGACTTTTCGTTGGACCGGCAAAAAGAAGGGGCCATGTTGGCACCACCACCACCCCATCCCGATTTCTTCGAAAAGGTGAAGGCGAAGGATCGTGCGGTGCTGTTGCCGCAATGGCTGGAGCTGCCGTGGATGAAGGGGCTGAAGAGCGTGCAGGTCCGTTCCGACCGCATCGTCACGGCGCGCGTCGACCAGCTGGCGGATTTCCTTAGGCTCAAGGAGCCGCAGTGCTACTCGGTCACGAGCTCCGACGATCCGGATTTTAAGGAGCCCGTGCATCCCGTCCGGATCTCGAGGTTCTCGAAGGGGGCGGGATACAAAGAGCCAGAGGTCTTCGTGGACCACTTCATGCACCTCGAGATGCCGAAACCCTTCAAGCCAGGGAAAACCTACGCGCTGGAACTCGGCAGCGGCATCCTGCCCGAGCGCGCACGCGTGGTTTCGAAGGCGGAGTTCTCGTTGAAAACAACCCCGAACCCCAGCTTCAAGATCAACCAGGTCGGCTACAGCGGCGCGGCGGGGGTGAAGCTCGCCTACCTCTCGTCCTACCTCGGCGACGGCCAGCCAGTGGATCTCTCCGGCTTCAAGACCTTTGAAATCCGCAGCTCGGATTCGGGAAAAACCGTTTTCAAGGGCGAAATCAAACCGCATGCCGAGCGCGACGACCAGGGGCTCGACAAGCTTTATTCGATGGATCTTTCCGGCTTCGCCGAAAGCGGCAGGTTCCACATCTGGGTTGAGGGGCTCGGGCGTTCCTACGACTTCCTGAACGGCGATGCGGCGGCAGAAAAGATGTATGAGCTCGCGCACGCGGGCCTGCTCTTCCAGCGTTCGGGCTTTGAGCTCAAGGAGCCCTATGATGGCAAGTGGACGCGTCCCCTCTCGCACAACAAGATCTATGTGACCAAGGCGAATCTCACGCATCCCTCGATGACTGCGGGCAAGGTCGATCCGAACGATCCGGCGTCGCCCTATTATGTGCCGGAGGGGCCGCTGGAAATCCGTGGCGGACACTATGACGCTGGCGACTTCGACCTCCGTCCGATGCATATCAACATTCCGGAATTTCTCATGTCGCTCTACGAAGGGTGCCCGAAAAAGTTCCGTGACGGGCAGGCGAAGATTCCCGAGAAGGCCAACGGCATTCCCGACATCCTCGATGAGGCGGCATGGAATCTCCTCTCCCTGGAATACATCCAGGACTACGCCGGGAAGGTCCGAGGCCTGGAGGGCGGCGTTGCTCCCGGCATGGAAACCTACATCCATCCCGGCTTCGAACAGGGCATGGGCAAGGATCCGTATCCCTACTTCATGAGGAAGGTCACCGGCTACTTCTCATTCTGCGCAGCGGCGGCCTTCGCGCAGGCCGCGCGGGTGTTCGAACCGTTCGACAAGGCGCGCGCCAAAAAATACCTCGAGCGCGCGCGCAATGCGTATGCCTATGCCGTGGCGCATCCCGACGAGCCCCAGCCGAAATTTGCGACCTACGATGCAGCGGTCCATTCCGACCGGCCTCAGCCGAAATTCTCGATGGGCACGAACGGCGGGCCCGACCAGGGCGAGGGATGGACTCCCAAGCAATATGAATCCGCCTGGTGCTGGGCGGCCGGCCAGCTCTATGCCACCACCGGCGAGCAGGCATTTTTCGACGAGTTCAAGAAACGCGCCAAAAGCGTTTCGGGAGGCGTTGCGGGGTCGATCTCGAACTGGGGAGTCCTGTGGGGGGTCCTCGGCACAGGGAAATCTGACGGCGATCCGGCGCTTCTCGAGGAGCTGAGGAAAAACCTCCTTTCCGAGGCCGACAAGTGCGTGAAGTCGGTCGAAGACGCCGGCCAGAAGGGCTACCGGGCGCCAGCGCCGAAGGGCGGCGGCTGGGGAGCCACCTCGGCTGTGGTCAAGAATATCGAGGGCGCCACGCGCGCCTACCTTCTCACCAAGGACCGCAAGTATCTCGACGCGATGGCGACGGGCATCGATTTTACGCTCGGCATGAATCCCTCCGAGATGAGCTGGATGACCGGGGCGGGATCGGACTCCCCGATGGACCCGCTCAACGCCAACAGTGTGAGCGACGGGATCGAGGAGCCGACGCCAGGAATCCTGTTTTACGGGGCCACGAACTACTACAAGGACAACAAGAGCATCCTCTATCCAGATAAGGAAACGATGGGCTTCTACCGCCGCGTCGTGGATGTCCATGGATTTCCGGCCGGCTGCGAATACTCGGTGTGGGAAACCCAGGCGCCATTTGTCTTCGCGGTAGGCACGTTGCTGCCTGACAAAAAATAGCGACCGGAGTTTTAGGAATCCCGGCAGGACGACGGATGCCAAGCCAGATGAAGAAAAATATGAACGATACAAAGAGAATTTCAGAGGATGACAAGTTGCCGGTGAAGCAGAAGATCGCCTACGCGTTGGGCGGGACGGTGGAGCAGTTTTCCGGCAGCTCGGTCGGCCCGATGTGGATGCCGATCCTCAACCTTGGCTTTGGCATCAGCCCCGGGGCGCTCAGCATTGTGGGCGTGCTCCAGAGCCTCTTCGGAGCCATCGTGGATCCGCTCATCGGCAACATGTCGGACAATGCGCGCACCCGCTGGGGGCGGCGGCGGCCCTTCATCTTTATTGGCGCGGCCCTCACTGCGATCTTCACCCCCCTCACGTGGTGCATCTCGCCGGGATGGAGTGAGATGCAGATGCTGGTCTATGTGACACTGATCGGTCTGGTTGTCCACAGTTGCGTGGCCCTCTGGGCGATGCCCTACAACAGCCTGATGTTGGAGATGACGCCGAGCTACGACGAGAGGACGCGCATCTCAGCCTACCGCACGATCGTGATGAAGTTCGGGGCATTGGTCGGCACCTGGATTCTGCCGCTTGCATCGAGCAAGTTTTTTGCGAATCCGGCCACCGGCCAGCCCGATCTTGTGAAGGGGATCCTGACGATCAGCATCGTGTTGTCCGGGGCAACCCTTTTGTTTGGGGCTCTGCCGGCGCTCTTTGTTCCCGAGCGCTACTACGCGAAGGAGGCGTCCAAGCAACCGAAGGAGCCGCTCATCAAAGGCTTTCGCGACTCGATCCACCTCAAGCCGCTGTGGTATCTTATCCTCATCGTTCTCTTCCAAGTCCTGGGATACGTAATGGTCGGAGGCATGGGTTTCTACATCAACGTCTTCTACATCAGCAAGGGGCAGCTCGCCGACGCCGCCGTGATCGAGGGAATGAAGGGCACCACGGCATTCATCGTGGGCCTGGGTGCCGTGCCATTCTGGACATGGGTCTGCGAGAAGCTCGACAAAAAGTGGACGCTCATGATCATCCTCGGCTCCGGCTTTGTTTCCTCGGCTCTGAACTTTATATGCCTCACGCCGAAATATCCCTACCTGCAGATCATCCCGGCTGTTTTCTACGCTAGTGTGACCGCATCGATCTGGCTCATCCTTCCCTCGATGCTGGCCGATGTCGTCGACCTCGACGAGGTGAAAACCTCTTGCCGGCGCGAGGGAAACATCAACGCTGTTTTCGGCTGGTTTTTCAAGTTTGGCACCATGATCGGCGGCGGGCTGAGCGGATTTATATTGGTGTGGACAGGCTTCGAAGCGAAGAACGGTGCCAACCAGGCTCCGGGCGTCATCCACCTGATGCTCATCCTCTTTCTTACCGTGCCAGCGATATTCTGGTCCATCGCGGTGGTGCTCTTGTGGCGCTACCCGCTCGACAGGAAAAAAATGACCGAAATCCGTCGCGAGCTTGAGGCCCGTCGAGGAGCCGTATAAATCAGATCAGGGAGGATATCACGATGTTCCGCATGGATGTGCTGCATCAACCCGAACGCCAGACGGATACAGGCATAATCAAAATATTCTCTTCGCCCGTTTCTTTTTTGCACCCTCATCTTTTCAAGAACCCAAGCCTCCTATGACAACCCCACTGACCGGCAGAGAACGCGTCAACCGCGCGATGGAGCACCGCGATCAGGATCGCGTTCCGAGATTCGAGTCATTCTGGGACGAGACGATTCTCCGGTGGGAAAACGAGGGGTTGCGCGGGGGACGGGCTGCCGTGCTGAATCTTCTCGAAACCGATTTTCACTCGTTGAACTGGCTCTGGCCGCAGGTGTTTCCCGATCAGGAGGACGTCTTGGAGGAGGATGCCGAGACCCGCGTCATCCGCGACGGACAGGGGAAAGTCGTCCGATACTGGAAATCAAAAAGCGGGACGCCGGAGCACATGGGGTTCGGCTGCGAAACCCGCGAAATCTGGGAGAAAACCTACAAGCCGGCCCTGCTTGAAGCGGGCCTGCAAGTCGATCCCAACGCGATTGTCCGTTCCTATCGGGCCGGCCGCAAGCAAGGCCGGTGGTGCCATCTGACCTCGGTCGAGCCGTTTGAAGAAACCCGGAGCGTTTTGGGCGATGAAATCAGCCTGATGGCGATGGCCGAAGATCCCGAATGGATACAGGATGTGTCGGTCACATTCACCGACCAGGTGATCCGCAACCTGGATGCCGTGATGGCGACGGGCATCCAGCCGGACGGCCTCTGGATCTACGGGGACATGGCGTTCAACCACGCGACGATGTGCTCGCCCACCATGTATCGGGAACTCATCTGGCCCGACCACAAGAGGCTCGCCGACTGGGCCCACGCGCACCGGATGAAATTCATTTACCACACGGACGGCGATGTGAACGGCGTGCTCGACCTCTACGCGAAAGCCGGATTCGACTGCCTCCAGCCGCTCGAATCAAAAGCCAACATGGACATCCGCAAACTGGCGCCGGTTTACGGGGATCGCTTCACGTTCTTCGGCAACATCGATGTGATGAAGATGATCACCAACGACCTCGACTTGATCGAGGAGGAGATCGCATCGAAATTTTCCGCCAGCATGGCGCACCGCGGGTACATCTACCACTCGGACCACTCGGTCCCGCCCCAGGTCTCTTGGGAAACCTATCAGGCCATCATCAGGCTGGTGGAAAAGTACGGGCGATACTGAAAACACATCTTCTGCGCATCGCTGCGGCATTGGCATGCCTGCAGACCTCAGAGGCCTTACCTTCCACGGTAAAGAGAAGCCCTTTGCTCTCGGCCTCCATGAAGTTGGTGGCGCAGTTGTGCCCTTTCTTGGTGCTTGTCTCATCGATCATCACACGGCACACACCGCTCCAATCCTTGGCGGCATGAGCCGTTGTGACATAATGATCAAGCGCCCGCCACAGCCGCGTGTCGGTCTCCCCGAGGTGGCGGGCGAACGCCGACACCGGCATCTGCTGGCAGAGCAGGAGGATCATAACCCTCCATCATCATAGAATCCCGCGCCCGGCAATTTGCAATATTTTCAAAGGACGTTTTGACGGCTCTTCACCGAAGCATTCAGACCCGGCGGCGGCGGAAAACAACGGCTGTCGTGAGGGCAAAGGCCAGCAGCACACAGGTCGATGGCTCGGGGACAGCCGTGAGATCCAGATTCACGCTGCCGCCGCTGTAGCTGAAATTTCCTGACCAGCCATTGGCGATGGTCCACCCGGAAGTGCCGGGGTCTGCTCCAAGTCCCGTGATGAGCCCGGTGTAGCTGCCGGCCGTGGCCCCAAGGTCGTTGAAAGCAAAGATCTGGGCAGCGTCAAACGTCCATGTCCCGCCTGTCCTGATGAGGGAGCTATGAGAAAGACCTGGCCCCAGGGTCAGCACGATGCTTGAGCCGCTGGCCAATGCGATGTTCTTGGCAGAAGTGAGCGCCGTTCCCGTGGTGCCGTCGCCGCCCAGCAGGCTTCCGCTGACTGCGACATCGCCGCCCAAGGTTCCCGTGCCGCCAAGGGTCGCTCCGGATGCAACAGACATCGCTCCCGTCGCGCCGCTGCTCCCCCCGTTAATAAGCAGGGTGCCAACAGAAACTGTGGTGTTGCCGGTGTAGGTGTTGGTTCCAGAAAGAACCCATGTGCCAGTTCCGGACTTGGAGACCGAGGTCATGTTGCCAGAATTGTTCACGATCGCACCGGCAATTTCTCCGGTTCCGGCCGTCGAGCCCTGCAGCGTCAGGGTTTTGTTGCCTGCCCCGGTGGCGGTGAATGCCGCCGTAAACTTGAGCGTGCCATTGCCCGATTGGTCAAGAGTGGCTCCTCCTGTCGTGCCCAGCAGGTTGATCACGCGGTCGGTGATCTCCCCCGATCCGGTATAGGTCAACTGCCCGGTCGTGGTGGTTGCCCCCAAGTGGATCGTTCCGCTCGCAACCGTGGTCGGCGCACCGAGATTGCTGCTCAGCGCCCCCCCGGACACCTTGTTCAGCGAGCTGACAGAGAGGATGCCGTCTTGAACACTGGTTGTCCCGTTGTAGGTGTTCGCGCCGGAAAGCGTCATCGTGCCTAGACCTGATTTGGTGACGCCATAAGTTCCCGCAGACGAGCTACTGACTAGTCCTTAGCATAGACTACACTTTCAGCGGAAAAAAAGGAACGCACGAGTTTCGGTTTCGATTTGATCGCGGCCAAGTCATTCTCCACCCTCTGCCTTAGCGACTCGTTCCGCTT
>JBAXXX010000049.1:0-28151 GCA_037127695.1 Verrucomicrobiia bacterium
GCCACGCCGCCCGCCCTTTCCGAGATCGTTAAGCCCATGCCGCCTCCGACGCCGGAGCCGGAACCGCCGCCCCTGCTGCCCCCCCCCATTCCGCAGCTCCGCCCATGAGCGCGTATGCCGAGGCTCGCAGGGATCTGATTTTGCGGGAGGGCCCGCCCGCCCGCAGCTCCGAAATCGAAATCCAGGCAAGGCTGTTTGCCGGAGAATACGGCTCCCGCTGGCTGACCACATGCGGGAAGCCGGTCGAGATCCTCCGCTTCGGACATTGGAACCGCGAGGCCGGACCGGATTTTCAAGGCGTCGGCTTCCGCTTCGAGGAAGGCGAAGAATGCGAGGGCGACCTCGAGGTGGATATCGACCCGCGCGACTGGGAGCGCCACGGGCACGCCACAAACCCGGCCTACAACGGCGTCCTCCTGCAGCTTTTTGTCAGCGCCCCGCCGGCGGCGGCGTTCGCACGCACGGCCGACTTCCGCGAGGTTCCGCAGGCGCTCCTCCTCATCGAAGAGCGCACCCCGTGCCAGCTGGCCCATCAGCCCGGGGCAGTGGCACCCGAGGCGGCGCGGCTCATGATCGAGGAGGCCGCCGACTTCCGGCTTCGGGCCAAGCACTCGGCCCACGCCCGCGCAGTATCCCTCCACGGCCCCGATATCGCGCTCTTCCATGCCTTGGCTTCGGGGCTCGGCTACAAAAACAACGCGATCCCGTTCCTGCTCGCCGCCCAGCGGGCCGGGCTGCGCCCGGCGGCCGGGCCAGACGGAGAGGCTCGCCTATTCGGACTGGCCGGATTCCTCGAGCCGAGGACATTTGACTCTGCTGACGACGCAACGCGCAGCTACCTCAAGCCGCTGTGGGAAAGCTGGTGGGCGCTCCGGGATTCCCTCGCCCGCCTGGTCCTTCCCCATTCGATCTGGAAGTTTTCAGGCGCACGCCCGGCGAACCACCCGCATCGCCGGATGGGTGCGCTCGCGTCGGTCGCGTCAGGGTTTCCGAGGCTTCGCGCCGCAATCAAGGCCTCGGGAGCCAAAGGGTTCTCCGCGTTCTTCGAGGGGCTCGAGCACCCGTATTGGTCGCGCCATTGGAACCTCTCTGCCGCAAGGCTCGATAGGGGCCTCGCGCTCGTCGGGCCGGACCGGATCCGGGATCTCCTAGTCAACGCATATTTCCCTTCCCTCCCGCTGGAAAGAGCCCGCGAGGCGACGTGCGCGCTCCCCGGAACGACGCCAAGCGGCCGCCTCCGTCTCGCCAGCGAATGGCTCGTCGGCTCGGCGGACCGCTCCCTGATGCGCTCCGCCAGCCACCAGCAAGGGCTCCTCCAGCTTTACGCGGATTTCGGCTCGCTGACCGCCCTCGAAGCCTGGGGGAAAATCCGAAAACTCTGATCGGGAGAAACCACGGCAGAGGCTCGCGGCTGGTCCGGGTGCCAGACCCATCAAACGGGAACGACGTGATTTTCCTTAAAGGCCAGAAAGATCATGATCTTCAGCTCGCTCGCCACCTCCGCCTGATCCAGCCGTTTCGCATGCACCTTCACGGCGAACAACAGCGAGCTTTCGTCAAATTTGAGGAGCTCGACGACAGGCCGGATCGTCCTGCTGATTTTCTGATGCGCCCCCGCCGTCCGCTTCAGAATTTCGATGACCCGATGCGGGTCCTCCTTGCTGGCGACCCCGACCTGGATTTCCACCATGCTGAGCGTGAACGTCGTCTCATTGATCAGCTTGTTGTTGATCAGGGAAGAGTTCGGTATCACCACGATGTCCTTGTTTGCCGTCTCCAGGATGGTTGACCGGATCCGAATCTTTTTCACAACGGCAGAGGTGCCGTCAATATTGAGGATATCCCCAATGACCACCGGCCTCTCGACAAGCAAAACAAAGCCTGAAAACAGGTTCTTAAAAAGCTCCTGCAGCGAAAAGCCGATGCCGACGGAAAGCCCGCTGATAATAAATGTCAGGGCGGTCATGTTGATCCCGAGGGAGTAGATAAAAACGATCACCGACACCAGAATCCCAACGTATCCGATGGTCGTCTTGACCGCGTGCTGGGTGCCGGCATTCATGCTCGTATACGGGAACACCCTCGTGTCGAATATGTATCGCAAGAGGTGAAATGAGTAGTAGGTCACGATCGCCGAAAAGATCGAAAAGAGCAGCAGGGAAATAGAAAATGTTGCCCTCCCGGCAATAGGGATGTCGTTGAAAAACGCTATTTTAATAACCGAGAAGATCGAGTCGGGAGGAAACCCCCACGTGAGCAGAACCAGGATCGCGAACAGGGAGAACATGACGGCGGACAAAAATATTCTGACCCAGTAATCAAGGAGGTGGCCGCCGCTGCGATCCCCGGAGTTCTCCTCCTCATGCTCGTCGGAATGATGAAGCTTGTCATCCAGCAGCGCCGCCTTGTTGAGGAGGCGCACGACAAACTTGATCGCTGGGGGAATGGTATGGTTCAGCAGCGAGTAGGCAAATCGAAAAATGAATGCCAGGAGAACGGTCGCAACGCATTTCAATATGAATTGGACAGGGATGTCCGAATCCCCCAGGAAGGCCATGATCGGGACAAAAAAAGCCAGGATGACGACCGTCGCCTTGACGCACTGAATGGGAAGCCTCCCCTTCTTCCTGGATAGGATCCCCCAGTTGATGTAGGGGACCAGCAGCAGAATGTTAAAGCAGAAGACCGCCCCGATAAACAGGTTGAGCAGGGCCTCTCCGTCCGGATAGATGACAGGGTCGGCAACGATGGCGGCCTTCGCTATGGAGATGGTGTTGACGATGCAGATCAGGGCGATGAGAAATATCAGAAAATAAAGCCGCCGCCTCAGGGGCCTTGAGGAGACCAGCTCCTCGGAAATCAGGTGCAGCTCGCCGATGAAAAATGTGGAGACCACCGTGTAGAGGACGACCGCCACCATCCCGGCGTTCAGGACGGAATATAATAAAAACCAGTTTTCCTTGATCTGGTAGAGGTCGTCTCCCAGCGAGAGCGAAAACGCCAGATCCAGCGCCGCGCTGGGGAGGTAGGCGTTCAAGAAAAACCTGGCCATGATGAAAAATGGCGGCAACGCGAGGATGTCCTTGAACGACCTGACCTCCAACGCTTCGCCAGGCCTCAGATACCCGCGCAGCAGGCCGATGACCCTGCAGGAAAATTTGCAGTAAGCAAAGGCGGCAAGGAATATCAGAAAAATGCATCCGGCAGCCCTCATCAGAAAGGCAGGATCGGAGAACCATGCGGCGGCCTCGGGTGCGGCCCCGTCCCTGCCGCGAAATATCCTGAGCACATCCCTCGCTCCCGATGTCCATGCCGACATGCGGTAGAACGGCTTGTTGAACGTGAAGATATTTGTGCTTTTGATCCGGATCCTCTCGTAGGTGACATCCGCCAGGAGCAGCTTGATCCTCTTGATTCCCGCATCCATCTTCGCAGCTTCGCCCTGATATTGCAGGAGCTCCTCCTTCAGCGCTTTGTATTTGGCCGCGATGCCGTCATCCGCCCCCCCACGGTCCAGGCCCTCGCTGACAATCGTGTCGCTGTATATCTTCAGCAGCTTGCTTTTCTCCTCCATCCGGCCCTGGATGGATGCCCGCTGGGCATCAAGGAATTTCTTTGTCGCAATGAGCTTGTTATAGAAGTGCTTCAGCTCATTCTCCGAGATGTTTTTCTCCTTCAGCTCCTTTTCTATACTTTCAAAGGACTGGTTGATCCTGGAGAGCCTTTCATCGAGTTTTTCTGCGTCCATCTGCTCGGACGCCGAGGCCTGGATAGGTAGAAATGCGCCGATCGCATAGAGCCCTAAGACCACCAGCAAAGCCCCTCTGATAAGTTTCATGTTTTTCTCGGCACGCGGGCCAAGCACACATTTCCCGATTGGCCGTGTCAACAATGGAAAAGGTTTTTGCCTTTATTGTTTGCAATGCAGCCGCTTCCATTTAAAAGCCTCCGCCTATGCCCAGACAAGTCGCCGGAGCAGAAAATTCGGATCGAGGCGGCCGCCCGGAGGCGGCCGTTCATCCCGCGCAGCGGCGGGGATGCTTGTTGGGATCCTAGGAGCTTGGCCAGATGCAACGGCAATCGACGCGATGAGCTGCCTTCCGATCTACGACCTCGACGAGGAGATTATTTCTGCCCTCGCTTCCGGGAACAGGCTGGTCCTCCAAGCTCCGACCGGCTCGGGAAAATCCACTCAGGTTCCACAGATCCTGCTCGACGGCGGGGCGCTCGGAGACGGGCGCTGCATCGTCCTTCAGCCGAGGCGCCTGGCGACCCGGATGCTTGCGTCGCGGGTCGCCGGCGAGCGGGGATCACGGCTCGGGGGCGAAGTCGGCTACCAGATCCGGCTCGACAATGTCTCGTCAAGAGAGACCCGGATCCTTTTCGTCACCGAGGGGATCCTGCTTCGCCAGATGATTGCGGATCCCGCCTTGCGCGGGGTCTCGACCCTGATCTTCGACGAGTTTCACGAGCGCCACCTCTACGGCGACATCAGCCTCGCGAGGTCGCTCGACCTGCAGGAAACCTCCCGGCCGGATTTGCGGATCGTCGTGATGTCCGCGACGCTAGACCGCACGGGCATCGCCGCCTACATCGCCCCCTGCACGACGCTCCAGTCGGAGGGACGGGTCTTTCCAGTGGATATCAGGTTTCTCAGCCATGAGCCGAAGGATGACCCGCCGTGGGAGCTCGCGGCGGATGCTGTCGTGGAAAACTTCGACAGGACCGGTGGGGACATCCTGGTTTTCATGCCGGGCACCTATGAGATCAACCGGACGATCCGCGAGCTCGAAGGACGCCTTGGCAGCCGGTGCGCGATCCTCCCTCTGCACGGCGAGCTTCCCGCCTCCGAGCAGGATCGGGCGGTGAGCCGCACGTCCGGCAGAAAGATCATCGTCTCGACAAACGTGGCGGAAACCTCGCTGACGATTGATGGGGTGACGCTCGTCGTGGATTCCGGGCTTGCGCGCATTGCCTGCTACGATGCGCGCCGGGGGATCAACACTCTCCTTATCGAAAAGATCAGCCGGGCCTCGGCGGACCAGCGCGCGGGGCGCGCCGGGCGGACGTCTCCAGGCATCTGCCTTCGGCTCTGGACGGCGCGCGACCACGAACGCCGCGCAGGCTGCGAGCTCCCGGAAATCAAGCGGCTCGACCTCGCGGAGACCGCCCTCACATTGAGGGCTGCCGGGGTGAAAGATCTTGCGGCCTTCCGCTGGATCGACCCTCCCCCTCCCCTGGCGCTCGCGCGCGCTGAAACCCTCCTTGACGACCTCGGAGCGACACACCTCGGATCGGTAACCCCCATCGGCCGACGCATGCTGAGCTTTCCCGTCCACCCGCGCTACGCCCGGATGTTTCTTGCAGCAGAGGATCTCGGCTGCGTGCGCTCCGCAGCGCTCATTGCGGCCATCACCCAGACCCGCTCGATGCTCCTCCGCGTCGACAAGCGGACCGAGGACGAGCGCGCGGAGATTTTTGGGGCCGGAATTTCGGATTTTCTTGTCCTGATGAGGGTTTTTTCATGGGCGAAGCAGAAGGGCTTCCGCGCAAATGAGTGCCGCCAGCTCGGCATCCATGCGGACTCCGCCCGGCAGGTCGGGAAGCTCTTCGACCAGTTCCTCGACATTGCACATGCGGAGGCCCTGGACGCCAATCCCTCCCCTCCCCCGGACTCCGCCATCGCCCGCTGCATCCTTGCGGGATTTGCCGACCAAGTGGCAAAAAGAAAGAGCGGAGGCACGCTCGTCTGCGACAT
Organism: Verrucomicrobiia bacterium; assembly: GCA_037127695.1. GTDB lineage: Bacteria > Verrucomicrobiota > Verrucomicrobiia > Chthoniobacterales > Terrimicrobiaceae > QYQL01. The sequence continues at coordinate 5,759 of JBAXXX010000049.1, forward strand.
CGTTCACGGGCGCCGCGGGCTGCTCGCCCGCGCAAGCGTCGCGGCGAATAGCAAGATTCTCGTCGCGGCGGAGATCACCGAGATCGAAGGCCGAGGGGGAGACGCGCAGGTCCTCCTCAGCCTCGCCACGGAAATCGAGGAGAGCTGGCTCCGCGAACTGTTCCCGGAAGATTTCTCCCAATCCGCCGAGCATTATTTTGATCACTCCCAGAACCGGGTGGTCGTCCGCCGGGAGAAAAAGTTCCGCGACCTCGTGATGGAAAACCAGGACCGCGATGCCGAGCCTGGCCCGGCCGCGTCCTCGTGCCTGGCCGGCCAGGTCCTCTCCGGAGAGCTTCGCCTCAACGGGTGGGATGATGCCGTCGAGCAATGGATCCACCGCGTGAATTTTCTCGCCCGGACGCTTTCCGAACAAAGCCTGCCGGCCCTCGGAGACGACGAGCGCCACCACATCATCCTCCTCGTGTGCGATGGGGCCACCTGCTACAGCGACATCAAGGACTCTCCGGTTCTTGCGCATGCCCGCTCGCTCCTCACACACGCCCAGCAGCACCTCGTGGACAAGCACGCGCCTGAGCGCATCCCCCTTCCAGGCGGCCGCAAGGCGAAGGTCACCTACGCCCAAAATGCCGAACCGTTCCTCTCTGCGCGCATCCAGGACCTCTACGGGGTTGACGGCGACATCAAAATCGCGAGGGGCAACCACGCCCTCACCATCCAGATCCTCGCCCCAAACCACCGCCCGGTGCAGATCACCAGAAACCTCGCCACGTTCTGGAGCGACTCCTATCCGAAGCTCAAACAGCAGCTCCAACGCCAATACCCGAAACACGAATGGCAGTAGCCCCGGGCAACATCTGCCAGCCTCATGGATTCCTTAACCGCTCCGGCCTACTCGACCGTCACGCTTTTTGCCAGGTTGCGCGGCTTGTCCACGTCGCATCCGAGAGTCGAGGCGATGTGGTAGGCGAGGAGCTGCAGCGGGATGGCCGCGAGGATCGGGGTGAGGTAGTCCGGAGCCTGGGGGATGAGGATCACGTCGTCGCAGATTTTTGCGAGCGCGGAGTCCCCTTCGGTGCCGATCGCGATGACCGGCCCCTTGCGGGCTTTCACCTCCTCGATATTGCTGATGTTCTTGTCGAAAACTGCATCCTGAGGCGCGATGAAAAGCGAGGGAGTTTCCTCGCTGATGAGAGCGATCACCCCGTGTTTGAGCTCGGCGCTCGGGTACCCGGATGCCGAGATGTAGCTGATTTCCTTGAGCTTCAGCGCCCCTTCGAGCGCAATCGGATAATTCGCCTGGCGGCCAAGGAAAAGGAAGTTGTTCGTGCGCGCATATTTTTCTGCGATTTTCTTGATGCGGGCGTCGAGCTCGAGCGTCTTGGCGACAAGGTCCGGGAGCATTTCCATCTCGCGGATAATCGTGCGCCCCTCCGCGTGGCTCAGGTGTCGGATCCGCCCGAGAAGGAGCCCGAGGAGCGTGAGGATCGTGAGCTGCGAGGTGAACGACTTCGTGGCCGCGACGCCGATTTCCGGCCCCGCGTGCATATAGGCTCCGCCGTCGCTTTCCCTCGCGATCGTGCTCGCGACGTTGTTGCAAATCCCGAGCGTGCGGTGCCCCTTCCGCTGGCTTTCGCGCAGCGCGGCAAGCGTGTCCGCAGTCTCCCCGCTCTGGCTGATCACAAAGACGAGGGTGTCGCGATCCATCGGAAGGTTCCGGTATCTGAACTCGCTGGAAAACTCGCATTCGACCGGGATGTGGGCAAGGTTCTCAATGATGTATTCGCCGGCAAGGGCAGCGTGAAATGCCGTGCCGCACCCGATCAGAACGATCCGGTCCACCGCGCGGAGCTCGCCGTTCGTCATCTCGAGCCCTCCGAGTTTTGCCGTGGCTTCTTCGGCCGAAAGCCGCCCCCGCATGGCGTCGCGGATCGAGTTCGGCTGCTCGTAGATCTCCTTGAGCATGTAGTGCGGGAACTTCCCCTTGTCCACGGCATCCGCGGTGAACTCGACCTTGCTGACCTGAAAATCCACCCCGGATCCGGAGACCGTGGAGAGATCAAACCGGTCGTTCTCGATCGCGACGATCTCGTAGTCGTTGAGATACACGACCTCCCGGGTGTGGGCGACGATCGCGCTGACATCGCTGGCGAGAAAATGTTCGTCCTTGCCGATGCCCAGAACGAGCGGGCTTCCGCGCCGGGCCCCCGCCAGCACCCCGGGGACGTCCGCATGGATGGCGGCGATGCCATAGGTGCCGATGATTTGCCGGAGGGCCTGCCGGATAGCGGCGACCAAGCCGGCTTTGGAGCGGTCCCCTGCCTTGTCAAAGGCTTCGCCGATGAGGTGGGCAAGAACTTCCGTATCCGTCTGGGAATGGAAGACGTGCCCTTGAGAAATCAGCTGCTCGCGCAGGGTCTGATAATTCTCGATGACGCCGTTATGGACCATTGCGAGGCGTCCGCTCTGGTCAAAATGCGGATGGGCGTTCGCCAAGGTGACCCCGCCGTGGGTGGCCCACCGCGTGTGGCTGATGCCGACGCTCCCGCGGACGGGATCCTTCTGGATCGCTTCTGCGAGGTTTGCGATCCGGCCCACCGCCCGGCGGACCTCGAGGGCCCCTCCGTTTTGCACGGCCACGCCCGCCGAATCATACCCCCGGTATTCCAAGCGGCGCAGCCCATCCAAAAGCACTGGCAGCGCCTCCGAGCATCCAATATATCCAACGATCCCACACATGCATTTCACCGTGACAATTCTCTCGGAGCGAGGCAAGATGCAATTTTCTTATGAGCCTTCCTCAGAACTCCCTTCCGCTCTCGAAAACACTGGCCATCATCATGGGGGGAGGAGCCGGCACCCGGCTCTTCCCGCTCACCAAAGAACGCTCCAAGCCGGCCGTTCCGCTCGGCGGAAAATACCGGCTTGTGGATATCCCGATCAGCAACTGCCTGAACTCCGGGCTCCGCGAGATTTATATCCTCACCCAGTTCAACAGCACGTCGCTTCACAAGCATATCAACTCGAGCTACAAGTTCGACGACTTCACACCGAGCTTTGTGGAGATCCTCGCCGCCCAGCAAACGCCGGAGGGCTCGCGGTGGTACCAGGGAACCGCGGACGCGGTCAGGCAGAACATGCGGTATTTCCTCGAGCACCCCTACGAGTATTATGTGATCCTCAGCGGGGACCAGCTCTACCGCATGGACTACCGCGACATGCTCCGGCAGCACGTCGAGACCGCCGCAGAGCTCACGATCGCGACCATCCCGGTCAGCCGCCAGCCAGCCACAGATCTTGGAATCATGCTCGCGGACGAAAATAAACGCATCCGCCAGTTTGTCGAAAAGCCCAAAAGCCCGGAGATCCTCGACGCGCTCAGAATCCCTCAGGACCTTCTGAAAGCCATCGGGCAGCCTGCGGACGCCGACCTCTACCAGGCCTCGATGGGCATCTACATTTTCAACAGGTCTGTCCTTGAGGCCTGCTTGAACAACGACTTTGTTGACTTTGGAAAGAACATCATCCCGGCGGCGATCAACGAATATAAGGTGCTGACCTATATTTTTCAGGGATACTGGGAGGACATCGGGACGATCTCAGCGTTCTTCGAGGCAAACCTGGCGCTCACCGATCCGAACCCCCGCTACAGCTTCTACGTCCCCGGATCTCCGGTCTTCACCCAGCCGCTTTTCCTTCCGGCCAGCGTCGTGAACTCCGCAAAAGTCGCAAGCGCGATGATCTCGGACGGCTGCATCATCGGAGATGTCACCCTCGACCGGTGCGTGCTCGGAATCCGCAGCGTCATCCAATCCGGCTCCACGGTAAAAAACACGATCATGATGGGGGCGGACTTTTATGAATCCGAGGTCAAAAAGCCCATGGAAGGCATCCCCCCGATCGGGATCGGGCGCGACTGCATGATCAACGGGGCGATCATCGACAAAAATGCCCGCATCGGCCACCACGTCGTCATTAGCCCGGAGGGAAAATCCCAGGATCTGGACGGCGACGGCTACTACATCCGCGACGGGATCGTTGTTGTGCCGAAAAACAGTATCATTCACGATGGAACTTGGATATAGGCGGGGGATGCGATTTCTTTTCCGGCTCGTTTCGGCGCTCGCTCTCGGGCTTGCGCTATCAGGTTGTTTCTTCGATCACCCGCTGACGACGGGTCCGAGCGACAGCCTCAACACCTGGCTGCTCGGGGTTTGGGAGACCTCCGACGACAAAGGAAAGTCCGCCCGCGTGATGGTCACCCCGCTGGAGGGCGACCGCTACTCCGTCCAGCTTTCCTTGCCGGGCAAGAAGCCCCGGGAGATCTTGCGCTACCGGTTCGAGATGTGGCCGTCGCGGGTTGGCCCCACGCTTTTTCTCACCCTCCGCTGCCAGGAGAGCCCGGGCGATATCCCGTCTGGAGGGCATGTCTTTATCCAAGCGCAGCTTCTCGACCAGAACTCAGTCCGGATCCACGGGCTCAATCTCGAAGCGCCCCCCTCGGCTTCCGGCTATGAGCTGAGGAAAGAAATCCGAAGCAAGCTGAAGGAGCTTTCGCTCTACGAGGGCGGGAAGAGCATCGTCTGGAATCGGATCGAGGAGGTCGTTTGGAGCACGGATGGCAGCGATCCAGCTTTTAAGCCGCTCCGCAATGCTTTTCTGAAGCAGATCAGAGATCCCGGGCTCGGGCAGACCCTTGACCCTGAGCTCAAGAAGATCCGCAACCCCACGCCCTGATCCCCTCTTGGCCGGGATATGGAGAATGCCGATTATCAGGCTCTGGAGCTGAGGATCGGTCGGCCTCATCTTTCCGAGCGCCTGCGCATGCAGGCCGGAAAGGCGGCCAAGCTCCTCCACCAAGGAGAAGGGGTCTTCCGGCTCGAGCGGATCCTGCCGGTTGATGCCCTCGTTTCTCTTGCGCTCCGACTCAGCGGGCTCGCCGCGCTCGCTCAAAGAAATTTTCTCGACGTGCGGGTTGTCGAGCACGATTGGGTGCTGCCGCACCTGCCCGCCTCATTCGATGGCTTCCGCCTTCTCCAGCTGACCGACCTCCACCTCGACTTGGACCCGTCGCTCACTCCGGTCGTCGAACATCTCGTCCGCGCGACGGCGCACGATGCCGCCGTCGTCACCGGAGATTTTCGAAATAGGACAGATGGCGAGTACGCCACCTGCCTTCGCGAGACGGCCAAGATCACGAAGGCGCTGGCTCCGCTTCGGTGGGGGGTTCTTGGAAACCACGACTTCATCGAGATGGTCCCTTCGCTCGAGCGCGATGGGCTCCCGGTCCTGCTCAACGAATGCGCGACAATCCGGCGCGGGGACGACGCGCTCTGGATCGCGGGCATCGACGACCCGCATTTTTACATGACGCACGATCTGGCCAAGGTGCGCGCGGCTGCGCCCCCGGGCGCATGCCTGATCCTTCTCGCGCACAGCCCGGATGTTTATCCCGAGGCCGAACCGCTCGGGTTTGACCTTCAGCTGAGCGGGCACACCCACGGGGGCCAGATCTGCCTGCCTGGCGGGCGGGCGGTCATTCGCTCCTGCAAGGTGAGAAAGCCGTTCCTCAAGGGCAGGTGGCGGCACGGCACGCTCCAAGGCTACACCTCGCCCGGAACCGGCAGCTGCGCGGTGGCTGCCCGCCTGAATTGCCCGCCCGAGATCACGCTCCACATTTTGCGCTGCGCGCGGCCGACTGGCTGACATCGCCGACCGGCCGCCGGGCGGATTCTCAAAATGCTTCAGGCGGCACAAGCGGCCCCCCGCGCCTCATGCCGGCCCCCCGTTGAAAGCCTTTACGGCATCCAGCATCGCCACGAGATTCTCCGTCGGGGTGAGCGCCTGGACGTTGTGGATGGCATTGAAGACAAATCCTCCGCCTGGAGCGAAAGTTTCACACCGGTCGAGAACTTCGCGGCGGACCTCCTCCGGCGTGCCGAATGGCAGGGTTTTCTGCGTGTTAACTGCGCCGCCCCAGAACGTGATCCTGTCGCCATGGCGCTCCTTCAGGAGCCTCGCGTCCATCCCCTTCGCCGAGCACTGCACGGGATTGATGATGTCGAACCCGGCCTCGATGATATTCGGAAGGAACCCCTCGATCGCCCCGCAGGAATGCTTGAACGTCTTCCACCCAGTATGCGCGTGGATCCAATCGTTGATCCGCCGGTACCGGGGCAGCCAGAGATCATCGAACGTCGCCCTCGAGCAAAACGTGGATTCCTGCGTGCCAAAATCGGTGCCGCAGACGACGACGACGTCAATCACATCGCCCGCGATCTCGTGCAAGCGCGCGAGGTTAGCCAGCGCGATCTCTACCTGCCGGTCGAAGAGTTCCCCCACAAAGTCCGGATCGGTCGCCACCGTCATATACCATTGTGCGATGTCGCGGACTCCTTTCGGGGACGTGAGAAACGGGGCGGGCACCAGGGCGATGTCGCCGAGCGCCGTCCCGTTCAAGTGCGTGACAACCGCCCGTTCCGATCCCCTGAAAGTTTCTGCCTGCTCACGCCAGTAGGCTTCTTCTGCAGGCTTCATCAGGCCAAATTCCTCGAGGTTGTCCTCAACCTTCAGGTTGTCCTCGTCGATCTCGGCCTGCCGGATGATCGAGTCAAAAAAATACCCGGTCTTCGGCAGATGCCCGCTGGGAGGAACCGAGCGGTCGCCCTGCGGATACACGTAGGTGCCATCCGCCTTCTCCTCGACCTGGAAATGCTCAGAGACGAGCACATCCTGCCCCCACGGCGTCCTCCAAGGTTTCCAGTTTTCATTCACGAACCCGAAGATCGTGCGGTTGGGAAAGATGGAGGTGGTATCCACGCCCATCGCATCCTTGAGGTCATCCTCCACAAGTCCGAGCATCTGGTAGGGCTCGCAGACCTTGATCGGGTGCGGGGCGAGCCCGTAGTGGCGGCGCAGGTTCTCGACCACGCTGCAATGGATGCCGGTGATGAACGAAGCCCCGAAATCGATCGGAATCCGATCGGGTTGGCGGTGCTCGATGGCGGCGCGAAGGCGTTGTTTGGATGTCATGGGAAGTTCAGCATTGAATCGCCACGCTACCCCAGAATCTCCCGCGCATTCTTCTCGCCGTTTGAGAAAATGTTATCGTATCTTGCGATTGTGCTGCAGGATCTTAAACTCGACCCGGCTTACGACGGCTTTCTATTTCTAGCGGAATCCGCACGCAACCCGCCATCGCTGCGAAGCCATCACCATGCCGAGCTCGAGCTCAATCTCGTCGCGCGGGGAACGATCACCTACTTGGCAGACGGCCGCAGGTTCACGTTCGGCCCGCGCTCGCTCTTATGGATGTTTCCAGCCCAGGAGCACCAGCTGGTGGACCGCTCCAACGATGCGCAAAATTACGTGGCGGTCTTCAAGCCGGACCTCATCGAGCGGTCCTGTCACGGCAAAGTTTCCCAAGGGCTGAAGCGGAAAAAAGCTCGGGGGAAAACCGTCCTGCACACGATTCTCGATCCCGAAACATACGTTTTTTTGCGCCAGTTGATGGATTGCGTTATGGAGGGCTCCCTCGATTCCGACACGCTCAATCGCGAGTCGGGGTTTGGCGCGGGATCGGGATTCCGTTACCGCCACAGCGACCCTGACGGGCTCAATGCGGGGCTTCATCACTTGCTCCTGCTGTGCTGGCGCTTCCAGCAAGCCGATGCCTCCCGCCATAGCGCGGTCGCCCTCCACCCGTCCATATCCAAAGCCATCCAGGTGCTGGGCGATGACGCTTGGAGCGGAACCCTCGGGCAGATCTCCCGAGAGTGCGGGCTGAGCGAAACGCATTTCAGCCGGCTCTTCGCCGCTCAAGTCGGCGTGCCGTTCAACCGCTACCGCAACTCCCTGCGCCTCGCCAGGTTTTGGGAGCGCTTCCGGAAACCCGCAAGGCCCACCATCATCGAAGCCGTCTACTCCGCCGGATTCGGAAGCTACGCGCAGTTCTTCAAAGTGTTCTCGGACGCCTACGGGCAGGGGCCGAGGCAGTGCCTCAAAAGCCGTTAGAAAATTTCTCGGAGAGGCATTCCGGGCGCTGCGCCCCAAGCGGCCGGAGAACAACAGAAGCTCTCAGGCCGGAATCTGCGCAAAATCCCGGACAATGGCAATGCCGCTTGAGGTGCCCAGCCGCGAGGCTCCTGCCTCAAGCATCGCACGGGCAGCCCGGGCATCCCGGATGCCGCCCGACGCCTTCACAAGGCATTTGCCAGCGACGGCTTCCGCCATCAGCCGGACATCTGCCGCCGTGGCTCCGCCCGAGCTGAACCCCGTGGAGGTCTTGACGAACGCGGCCCCCGCATCGAGCGCCAGGCGGCAGGCGGTGCGCTTTTCCTCATCGTCGAGAAGGCAGACCTCCAAGATTACCTTCACCTTCGCTGGGCCGGCGGCGCGAACGACCTCCAGCAAATCCTGCAGGACACCTGCGCGGTCGCCGGACTTCAGGCGACCGACGGAGAGGACCGTGTCAATTTCCGCAGCGCCAAGCTCCACCGCACGGGATGTCTCAAACGCTTTGGCGCAGGAATCCATCGAGCCGAGCGGAAACCCTGTGACCGCCGCAACAAGCGAGCCGGAACCCTCCAATGCCCTGACTGCTTCAGCCACCCATCCGCTGCTCACACAAACGCTAAAAAAACCGTGCTCCCTCGCTTCATCACAAAGCCGCATGATGTCGGCGCGCGTGGCGTCCGGCCTCAGGAGCGTGTGGTCGATCAATTTGGAAACATTCACGAGAGCCTGACAAAATCGCGAAGGAACTGAAACCATAAGAAAAACATGCCTCGCAAAGTGTAGCGGATCAGCAAATCCCCTTCGCGGCACAGGATCCCGCACGCAAGGTTATGGTCGAGCTGGACGCGCAAGTCGTTCTCGAGCTCTTCGCAGATCGCCTCCGGCACCACCACGCAGACGTCGCCTCCAAGGCCTCGAGCGACCAGCCCGGCATGGCTCCCGATGAGGGCGGATTGAGCCCCGGCCACACGCTGTATCTGCGTTCCGGGAAACTGGTGCAGCCCGTAAGAAAACGGATAGTTCCAAGTCACCACCTGCCGGCCATCGCCGGTTCTGGAACGAAAAAAAATGTAGTAAAATGTGAATGCCGACTGCTCGACAAGACAGATCGCGCCGATCGTTTTCCGGTCGGAGCTCAGGAAAAGACGATAAAAATGGCGGATTTCGTCATGCGCCCACCCGACGTCGCTGGCATGCTCAAACCCGCCGGATTCCATCTCCGATGACAGGTCGTCAAAATCCGGAAAACTCGCCCTCGCCGGCGGCGGGCACGATGAGATCTTCCGATCCAGCGGCAGCCGCATCCGACGCACCCGCGTGAGGATTTCCAGCCAGGGAAGAAGGAACCAAGTCGATGCGAAAACCAGCCCCGCAAAGACGCTTCCCCCGATCAGCCACCCGGCAAGAAACGAAGCGCCAACCATCCCAAGCGTCCCCGCGCGGAACAAAACCGGATGGTGGAACGACCTCAAAGCAAACGCGAGCGTGCCCGCGCCAGCTACCAGCAGGATCTCAAAAAGCATCAGAGGGTGAGATAAAATGTGTCACGCGCCCAATTTCCATCCTTGCCAGCCCTCCGCCAAGTGGTATTTTAAAATATTCTTCAACGGCGCGTTCGTCTAGGGGTTAGGACACAGCCCTCTCAAGGCTGGTGCACGGGTTCAAATCCCGTACGCGCTGCCACTCTTTCCTCCCTAGAGTGTCCTGCATAAGGACGTTGCGGGCTTTTTTTAGGTGGTGTTGGCAATTTGTTCAATTCCGAGGAAAGCACGAAGAATGAGGCCTTCCGCCCGGGGCAAGCTCGTCAAAAAAAGACGGTGAGGCGTCGGTATTGGAAGTGCTGTCCCGCGACATCCAATTTTTCTGTCCTTGCCAAAACGATCGGCAGCCCCAGCATTGATGCCATAGAGACTTGAAGATTATCCCCACGCGAGCCGGATGGACCCTCAAGCAATGAAAACGCCAAAATTCCAGATTCTGGATCAGATCGAGGTGCCGCAGAAGGTGCTTGAGGGCTGGCAGGTGACGACCAACCTGCTGGCGGAGATCGCTGGCATTCCGGCGGCCCTGATTATGCGGGTGCATGCCAGGGAAATCGAGGTGGTCATCACCAGCCATAGCGCGGGCAATGTGTACCACCAGGGTGAAAAGGTGCCGATGGATACAGGTCTCTACTGCGAAACCGTGATAAGCACCCAGCGCGAGTTGCTGGTGCCCAATGCGCTTAAAGACCCGGATTGGGACCACAATCCGGATGTTAAGCTGGGCATGATTTCCTACTTGGGGCTGCCGCTCCTCTGGCCGACCGGCGAGATTTTCGGCACCATCTGCATCCTGGATAAACAGGAAAATGCCTATTTCCAGCAGATTCGCCACCTGATCGAGCGCCTGCGCGACAGCATTCAGTTCAGCCTCCAAGTCATCTACGATGCCTCTGCTGTGCGCAAACAGGCGGAGGAAGAGTTGCGCCGGGCGCATGCCGTATTGGAACTCCGAGTTCAAGAACGGACCAGCGAACTTGCTACCACCAATGCCTCCTTGCTGGCGGAAATTACCGAGAGAAAGCGGATGGAGACGTTGCTTCGCCAGAGTGAAGAGTTCTATCGGTCCTTATTTAAAAATATGCTGAACGGCTACGCATATTGCCAGATGCTGTTCGAAAATGGGAAACCGCATGACTTTATCTACATTGCCACCAACGATGCCTTTGAGTCGCAGACTGGGCTGAAGAACGTCGTCGGGAAAAAAGCTTCCGAGGTCCTCCCCGGCATCCGCGAAGCTGACCCGGGGCTGTTGGAAATCTTCGGCAGGGTCGCCAGCACCGGGCAGCCAGACTTTTTTGAGACATTCGTCGAATCGATGCAGATGTGGTTCGCCATTTCGGTATTCTCCCCTACGCCGGGGCATTTTGCGGCGATGTTCGACGTGATCACCGAGCGGAAGAAATCGGAAGAGGCACTGCGCAATCTCGGGGCGGCGGTCGAGCAAAATCCCGCATCGATCGTCATCACCAACCTTGCCGGCGAGATCGAATACGTGAACCCGAAGTTCTGCGCCGTCACCGGATACACGGCGGAGGAGGCAAAGGGCCAGAACCCCCGCCTGCTGAAGTCCGGCGAGCAGCCTCCGGAGACATATCGGGACCTTTGGGAGACCATCCTGTCAGGGAAGGACTGGCATGGGGAATTTCACAACAAGACGAAGGAAGGAGAGCTGTATTGGGAAAGCGCATCCATTTCTCCCATCCGGAGCTCCTCCGGCCAGATCACCCATTTTGTGGCCGTCAAAGAAGACATCACCGCGAGGAAGCGGGTGCAGGATGAACTTTCCGAGAGCGAGCTTCGCTTTGCACAGCTCGCTGAGCAGAGCCGGACATTCATCTGGGAGGTCGATGCGGACGGGCTCTATACGTATGTCAGCCATGTGGTCGAAAGCGTCCTGGGCTACCTGCCGCACGAACTGATCGGCCGGATGCACTTCTACGATCTGCACCCCGAAAATGGACGGCAGGCATTCCAGGACGCCGCCTTAAAAATTTTTGCGGGCAGGGCGGAGTTCAAAAACCTGGAGAACCCGTCGCTGGCCAAAGACGGCCGGACGATCTGGCTCTCCACCAACGGCATTCCTTTGCTGAATGCCGACGGATCGCTGCGCGGGTATCGTGGCAGCGATAGGGACATCACCGTGAAAAAGCTGGCCGAGGAAGAGATCCTGAGGATCAACCACCAGCTTGCAGAAGCCACAAAAACCGCGGAAAGCGCGACGGCCGCCAAGAGCGAGTTTTTGGCCACCATGAGCCACGAGATCAGGACCCCTATGAACGGGGTGATCGGCATGACGAACCTGCTGCTCGACACCGGACTTGATGCCGAGCAGCGCCATTATGCGGAGGTTGTGCGATCAAGCGGCGAATCCCTCCTCTGCCTGATCAACGACATCCTCGACTTTTCAAAAATCCAGGCAGGCATGCTCCAGATCGAGGCGTTGGATTTCGATCTTTCGAGCCTGCTGAGCGGCCTATTTTCCCTGCTGGCCGTGACGGCCCGCGAGAAGGGGCTGGGGCTGACCTGCGCCGCTGATCCTGCGGCCCCGGTACGCCTCCATGGCGATTCGCGCCGCCTGCGTCAGGTTCTCATCAACCTGATTGGAAACGCCATCAAGTTCACGCTTGCCGGTGAGGTTGCAGTGCGCGTCGAACTCGTGGAAAAGACGAAATCCGATGCCCTGCTGCGGTTCTCGGTTCGCGACACGGGGATCGGCATCCCCGCAGACAAGCAGGCTCGGATCTTCGAGAAGTTTGTCCAGGCCGACTCTTCGACCGCACGGACATTCGGAGGCTCTGGGCTCGGGCTGGCAATCTCAAAGCAGCTCGTCGAGCTGATGGGCGGCGAGATCGGGGTGATAAGCGATGAGGGGAAGGGGTCGGAGTTCTGGTTTGCCCTGCGCCTCGCCATGCAGGCGGCGCAGCCGCTGGAGGAAGGAGTCGGTTTGCTCGCGCCTTTCCGGGCAGCCCCGCAGATGTTCGGCGGACGAAAGGCGCGCATCCTGCTCGCCGAGGATAACGCCACCAGCCAGAGAGTGGCCATCGGGATGCTGGAAAAACTCGGCTTGAGCGCCGACCTCGTCGAGGATGGCGAGAGCGTCATCAACGCCGTCAAGGCTATGCCCTACGACCTCGTCGTCATGGACATGAACATGCCCGGGCTAAGCGGCCTGGAAGCCACCCGGGAGATCAGAAAATGGGAAATGGAAAATCGGAAATTAGAAATTGAAACGAGGGATTCGCCGTCCTCCCCCCCTCGGATTCCCATCATCGCGATGACGGCGAACGCAATAGCTGAGGCGAGGACGCAGTGCCTCGAAGCCGGTATGGATGACTATCTCTCTAAGCCGGTATCACTGCAGGGCCTCGCAGAGATTTTGCAAAAGTGGCTGCCGGAGAAATAGGTTCGGCAGGCGCGTCTCAGCGCCTGAGCTGGATCAAAGTCGGCAGCAGAAGCCATTCTTCGACCTGCGTTAAGATTTCACTCGCGGCATTGCCGGATTGCTCATCTCCGCAGTCCGCAGGAGCACACGCTGACTCCCGATCAAGCCGAGCAGATCGACGCTCCTGCGTTGAAGATGTTGCGGAAACGATTTGAGCGTGGGCGGTGCGGGAGCCGCCTTTGAAAACGATCATATCCGTGACAGGAAGGAGCCTGGAGGTCCCGATTTCCAGCCCGAAGTCCATCACCCGGAACTGCGTGCCGGATTCCCAATTGGACGGGTTGAACATGCTGTTCGCTTGGACGAACTCGTTCGGATTCGAAGCGCGCTGGGAATCGCGATAGCGGAAATTTCCAAAGGCTTTCACTCCGTTGAGGGCGTCGATATTCAGCAGTTTCCCAATGTGGTACGTTGCCCCGAACTCGATGCCCTGATCCCAGAACCCGCGAGACCCACGCCCGCTGTCCACCACGCCGAAAAATGCGCCGTAATACTTGCCGTTGATGGTCAGCCCCCTGTCGGCGAGCGTGTCACGGACACCGAAATTCTCGATCAGTGCGTCTCGTCAGCCTCCTGCCCAAGCGCCGTGAAAATCAGCGCCAAAAACGTCTTGGTTAAAGAACCCCGGGGCAAGGCCCGAGGCATTTGGAGGGACCCGGCGCTATCCGGTCCGCTGCTCTCCACGGACGACAGGCACGGAGGTCGTCCCTCCAGCACCAAAGCCGCAGCAAGCTTCGGGGTATCAGACCCAAAGGGTATGAACACGGCCGCCGGAATCGGCCGGAAAAACAGGAGGCTTGACTGCCCCCCTGCATCGCCCGACAAGTAAAGAACCATGGAGCAAGCCCCGGGAATTTAAGAATATGATTTCACAACACGAAAAGCCGAAGCAAGCTTCGGGGTCTCCGGGCCCCATGGGCATGAACAGATGCGGCCTTGCCTTGGTTTTGCTGGTCGCGGTCTCGCTCTCGGCCCACGGGGGTGAAGCCCAGAAGTTCCCCGAAGCTCTCGTGCGACGTGCACTGGAAGCTGAAGAGAAAGGGCAGCTGGAGGAAGCGATTCGACTTCATCAGGAGGTGGTTGAGGCTCAGCCAAAAAATGTCAGGTCTCTCAACAGCATCGCCGGTCTCTATGGAACGATGGGCAAGTTTCAAGAGGAAGTGACATGGGCAAAGAAGGCGACCGCGGCTGATCCCAAGTTCGAGTTTGCATTTATCAACCTCGGCAGCGGCTACGCGGGCCTCGGCGATGTCAATCACGCAGCAAAGGCGTTCGCTGCTGCGATAAAAATCAATCCAAAATCGGCAAGGGGCCATTACAGCCTTGGCGTGCTTCATGAGCAAAGCGGCGATGTCTCCAAAGCAGAAGCTGATTACAAGAATGCCGTTGCGGCAGATCGCAGCTTTGAGCTCGCTTACTTGAATCTCGGCGCCCTCTGCGCAAACCAGAGGAGATTCGACGAGGCGATTGATTGGCTGCAACGTCTTCTCACGATCAACCCGTCGGCCAATGACGCCCGTGCGATGCTCCAGCAAATACGGAGCAACCGGCCGGGGCAGTAGGTGCCGGTCGAAAACTGCGCCCCCTGTGGTGCAGAGCAGAAGGGATTGGCGGTCTTTGGTGAGGGTGCTTCTTGCTTCAGGATGAACGCATCAGCAGCTCCTCAAACCGTTCTTAATGAGATGACTCCGGGCTCCCACCCCCGAGGTGCGATTGAAACGCAGCCTTGAGTTTCAGCGGATCTGGAATTTTTAACGTCCGCCCGCGAACGGCGATCAGCCCGGCCTCGCGAAGCTTTGCAAGAGTGCGGGACAATGTTTCCTGGCGAGTCCCCAGCTCAGCGCTCAGCATCGTCTTCGTCATCCCAATCGCAACCTCCGCCGGCTTGTGGCTGAGGGGGCGCGGGCAGCGGTGCAGGATCCAGTTCATCAGGCGGGTCTCGGCGTCCTTCAGAGTCACGTTCTCCAGCGTTAAGATCAGCCCGCGCATGTGCTCGCTCATCGACGAGAGCATCCGCAGGCCGATGTCCGAACGCTGGCGCAGGATTTGCAGGAACTCCCACTTCGGAACCAGGATCGCCTCGCTTTCGCCAACCGATCTCGCGTCAGTCAGATAGCCAGATTCGTTAAACAGGGAATTTTCAGCAAATGACTCGCCGGGACGGAACAGATGGATCACCTGCTCGCGCCCGTCCGTCCCGACCCGATGGACGTTGATGATCCCCCGGCGGACGATAAAAAAGCCGTGGGCGAGCTCGCGCTGGCGGAACAAATACTCACCCTTCCGATAGGTCTTCAGGACAGACAGCTCCGCAATCATGGCCAAGTCGTCCTCAGGAAGCCCGGCAAAAACCGGGGTGCGCCGGAGCGAGAAAATAACAGCTGTATTCCGCAACGTTTCGTGAGGAGTGGACATGAAGGCTCGCATTCTGCCAGCGGAAGCGCTCAAAAACAAGCATCAGGATTCAGCATCAGGACTCGGATCTGCCTCCGCGATGTCTAGCGCCCCCTCCCCGCCCACAATGATCGCCTCACCAGGTTTCCCCGCACGTCAGGGTGTCCGGCCCTCTCATTTCTCTTCCGGGCTCAGCCCCGCTTCTTCCGGGAGGGTTTCGGGTATGCCCCCCGCTTGGCAGGTGGGGCGATTGCGGATCCCGAGCCGGTTTTCAGCTCCATGATCTGGTCGCGGAGAAGGGCGGCCCGCTCGTATTCGAGGTTTGCGGCGGCCCCGGCCATGTCGCGCTCGAGCTCGCGGATGAGCTCGTGCAGGTCGAACTCGGCGGCATCTTCCTTGAGAATCCCCCTCTCGATCTCGCGCGCCTTGAGGATCGTGTGGAGGCTCTCCTGGACCGCGCGCTTGACGCTCGTGGGCGTGATGTTGTGTTCCCTGTTATATTCCTTCTGGCGCTTCCGGCGGTAATCGCAGACATCCAGCAGCGCCTGCATGCTTTTTGTGATGGTGTCGGCGAAGAGCACGACCTCGCCATTGATATGCCTCGCCGCCCGCCCCGCTGTTTGGATCAGGCTCGTCTGGCTCCGGAGGTAGCCCTCCTTATCCGCGTCGAGAATGCAGACGAGCGAGACCTCAGGGAGATCGAGGCCTTCACGAAGAAGGTTGATGCCCACGAGGATATCGCAGTCCCCCGCGCGGAGCCCGCGCAGGATTTCCACCCTCTCGATCGTGTCGATATCGCTGTGCAGGTATCGGACTTTGAGCCCGGTTTCGCGAAGGTAGTCGGCTAGATCCTCCGCAGTCCGCTTGGTCAGCGTCGTCACGAGCACGCGCTCGCCCTGCTCGATCCGCCTCCGGCAGAGCTCGATCGTGGAATCGATCTGGCCCTTCAGCCGCCGGATGCTGATTTTCGGGTCGAGAAGTCCGGTCGGACGGATGATCTGCTCGATGACAAGCGGAGCGCCTGCAGTGAGCACGTCGAGGGGGACATCGGACGTGCGGGCCTCGGGAAACATCGGGGGGGCTGCGTCGCGACGGCCGCCGGCGACGTCCTTCTCCGGGTTGGCGATCCAGCCGGAATTTCCCGCCACGCTGTTGCGCATTTCAAACGGTCCGGGCGTGGCGCTGACATAGACGATCTGGCGGCTCACCTCCATGAACTCGGAAAAATTCAGCGGCCGGTTGTCGAGGGCGCTCGGGAGTCGGAACCCGTAGTTGACCAGGACGGATTTCCTCGATCGGTCGCCAGCGAACATCCCGCCGACCTGCGGCACAGTGGCGTGCGACTCGTCGATCACGAGGAGGGCATCCTTCGGCAGGAAGTCCATCAGGGTGTAGGGGCGCGAGCCGGGAGGGCGGCCGCTCAGGTGGCGCGAGTAGTTCTCAATCCCGCTGCAGAACCCCATTTCCTGCATCATCTCGAGATCGAACTCGGTGCGCATCTTGATCCTCTGCGCCTCGATAAATTTGCTATCCCTCTCAAAATCAACGATCCGCGCCTCCATTTCCTTGCGGATCTCGCCCATCGCGCGGTTGAGCTTGCCGGCGGGGGTCACGAACTGCTTCGCAGGAAAAAGCGTGAACGTGGTGAGCGTCGAGGAGGCGTGGCCGGTCAGCGGGTCAAACTGGCTGATCCTCTCAATCTCGTCGCCAAAAAACTCGATGCGCACCGCCTCGTCCTCGCTCTGGGCGGGGTGGACCTCAACCACGTCGCCCCGCACGCGGAACTTCCCCCGTGCGAACGCGATATCGTTCCGCTCATAGAGCATCTCCACGAGCTTCGTCAGCAAGGCTTCGCGGGTCATCTGCTGCCCCGGGCGGATCGTGACGAGCATCTGAAGGAAATCCTCCGGCGAGGCGAGGCCGTAGATGCACGAGACGCTCGCGACGATGATCGCATCCCGGCGGCTGAGCAGCGAGCTCACCGCCGAGAGCCTGAGCCGCTCGATGTCCTCGTTGATCGAGGAGTCCTTCTCGATGAAAGTGTCCGAGCGCGGCAGATACGCCTCCGGCTGGTAGTAGTCGAAGTAGCTCACAAAATACTCGACCGCATTCTGCGGGAAGAACTGCTTGAACTCGCTGTAGAGCTGGGCGGCGAGCGTCTTGTTGTGCGACATGATCAGCGTCGGACGCCCGAGGTCCCGGATGACATTGGCCACGGTGAAGGTCTTTCCAGATCCGGTGACCCCGAGCAGCGTCTGGTGGCGGTTCCCGGCGAGAAGCGAGCGCCGGAGCGCCTCGATCGCGCGGCCCTGGTCGCCTTGCGGCCGGTAGCTGGAAACGAGGTCGAATCCCATCAAAAGCTCTTAGCCCGGATAAATCACAAGGAGGCGGCTCAGATCGCAGAAGATTTTGACTGTCAGCAGGTGCCGCCGACCAAGGCATATCCACTGTGATCTGGTGCGGGAGGTGGAACCCGCTGGCGGGCAAAAGATTCGCGAGATGGGCTGTTTCATTGTGATTTTTTCGGGTTAGGCGACCCGGTGGCGGATCTGCGCCCGGAGGATGAGGTAAAGAAGAAAAAACAGGGCGAGCGTGGAGACGACGAGCACGATGGAATTGAACCACAGGATGCCGGCGCGCAGGCCGAAGTATTCCTTCACCGGGCCGAAGAAGACGTTCAGGTGGCGGTCCTCCCTGTAGTCGCTCTGCTCCATCTCGGCCTTCGAGATCAGGTCGGTCACTTTCTGGTTCACGTAGAGCTGCTCGGCCGTGGTCCCGCTTCCCACATCTTTGAAAGACGAACGGTCAAACGGCGCCCCCGAGATGATCGCGTCCACCTTATCAAACTGCGCGTCGAGCGTCGCGGGATCCGAGGCCTCCAGCCCGGAAAGCACGGCGAGCGTGTCCTTCAGATCCTCGAGCCGGTCCTCCTGCGCCGGCGCCAGTTTCTTCTCCCCGACAAGCCGGTTGATCTGGCTCTGGATGGTTTCCTGCCTCCGGGTGAGCGGGTTCAGCTTCGCCTGCGCGAAGACCAGCGCCTCATAGGACCACCGGGTGGGCATGAACTCGCAGATCATCGGCACCTCCAGGTCGCTGCGGGCAGGCATCGCGCTCCCGGGGTGGCTGTTCACCCACTGGCGGATAGAATACACGAAATCGAGGTTGCGGTTCATCTCCTCGTATTTGATCAGCGCCCCGCTCAGAATGATCTGGGGGATGAGCACCGCCGGAATGATCAGGATAGCCGTTTTGCTTTCCACAACGAGCGAGGAGATGACCAGGCCGAGCGCAGCCCCGCAGCCCGTCGTAAGAAACATCGCCCAGAAGACGATCCAAAACCCGCAGCGGACGGACAGCAGCCAGTTTCCGATCAGGGCGAAAAGCGCGCACTGGATCAGCGCGAACGCCGCCAGGGTGAGCGCCTTGGCGAGGACATAATAAGGCAGGCGCACGTCAAGGTTCCGCTCCCTCATGAGGACCGGCCGATCGCGGATGATGTCGTCCACGCTGTTCGTCAGGCCCAGGAACATGGCCACGACAAGCGCGAGGAAGAGGTACGTTGGGATGTGAAATGCCGAGGCGAAGTCATAAACATCCCTGACCGAATACCGGAGGACCATCCCGGTGAGCAGGGCCAGGAGCGGAGCCTCAAGGATGGTGGTCAGGAGGTTTGCCGGGTTCCTGAGCTTGCTGATAAACGCCCGCTTGAGGAGCACCATGAACTGGTGCCACTCCTCGCGCCACCGGACCGGCGAGCGGCGGCGGGCCGGAACCGACGTCGCCGGGGCGGCCTCCCGCGGAGCCGATGACTGCTGGACATCCTTCATCAGCAGGTAGGACTCGTACTTGTCGCGCCAGTAGTCGGGAGAGAACCGGCGCGCTGGCACGAGCTGCCCCCGGTTATTTTCCTCGAAGATGATATCCCCGCCGAGATCGCGCAGCGGGGTCTCCAGCACATCGAAAATGAACTCCGGGCGGGTTGTGCCGCAGGCCTCGCACCCCCCAAGCGCCGTCCCGAAGTGCTGCTGGTGCTCGGCCTCCGCAAAATACTTCAGCATCTCCTGGGGAGTCCCAAAAAAGACGAGCTTCCCGCCCCGGTCGAGAAGCGCCGCCTTGTGGAACATCTGAAAAATCTTCGAGGTCGGCTGGTGGATCGTGACCAGCACGATCTTGTTGTGCGACATCCCCCGGATGATCTCGATCACATGCTCGGAATCCTTTGACGAGAGCCCGCTCGTCGGCTCGTCGAAGAGGAAGACGTCCGCCGAACTGACCATGTCGAGTCCGATGTTCAGGCGCTTGCGCTCGCCGCCGCTCAGGGTCTTTTTGTGCGCGCTGCCCACGACAAAGTTTCTGCGCTCGTTGAGCCCGAGCTCGGCCAGCTTGCCGTCCACCCTCCGCAGGCGCTCGCGCCGGGAGAGGTGCGGGGCGCGGATCGCGGCCGCAAAGTTCAGGTTCTCCTCGATCGTGAGGTGCTCGTCGAACGCGTCGTATTGCGGGACGTAGGTGACGTATTTTTTGAGGGCGTCGTAGTTTGCGTAGAGCGACCGGTTATTGAAGAAGACGTCGCCCTGGTGCGGGGGAAACTGCCCGGAGAGCGCTCGCAGGAGCGTGCTCTTGCCGCACCCGCTCGCGCCCATCACGCAGACCATCTCGCCGCGCTGCACGGAAAATGAGATCCCGTCCACCGCAACGCTCCGGTTTCCAAACCGGCAGACGAGGTCGCGCACATCGATCGAGCGGATAACATTCCTCTCCTCCTCGATCAGTCGCTCGGTAAAATTGCAGCGGAGGATCTGGCCGACATCGACCCGGATCGTATCGCCGTCCGCCAGCGGGGCCGTATTTCGAACCGGCACCCCCCGCACGAGGATCGGGCGGTCGGACTGGAGGACTTCGAGCCGGCCCTCCCGGCGGTCGTAGTCGCAGAAAATCTTCAGGAGGACATCTCCTCCGACCCCCGGCCCCAGAAGGATGTCGTCCTCCTGCAGGAGGCCTGGGTTGTTGGAAACCAGATATTCGCTCTTCGAAGTCTTGAGCTGGAAGCGCCCGCCGTAGGATCGCGCGCGCCGGCGGAGGTCGCCAAGATCCAGCTCGCTGTCGTTGTGAAAAACGATTTTGTCCTCGAGGGTGGCGTCCACGACAGCCCCTTGGTTCAGGCGGACGCCCTTGAGGACGGCGTCCACGTTCCGAAGCGAGCGGACCTTGACCCGGAGCCCGAACGTCACCTGCAGGCAGGAGTCCCTGGAGTGGCTCTTCTCGAGCCGGACCTCATCGGACCCGCTCACCGCAATGAAGATCTCCGGAAGCGTCACATTCTTCTTGGCGTTGAAATAAAAGACAAGGTCAGCGTAGGCGAGGACCTGGTCGTCAATGAGGACCCGCTGGCCGGTGTAGAGGCGGGCAAAGTCGCCCGGCTTAAGCGCACGGCCCTGCACGACGAGATTTCTCCCGCTCAGGTTTTTCAGGATCACGAGATCCCCATACCTGTAGGCGTTGAGCCGCTCGTCCTCCGCGAAATCTGCGAGCGAGACATCCGCATGGTCGGCATTCCCGAAGCTGACCATCTCGAGCGGCGACGCCCCTGCGCGGTAAACGGTCAGGTCGGACTGGTCGTCCGAGTTGAGCTGGTAGACGATGTCGATCGCCTGCTCGGCCATTCCGAGGCGGGACATGAACGAGTAGTATGCGATGACCTGGTCCTGCCGGAGCCCTGCCTTGGCGATGAGATCGTAGAGCTGGACCCCCAACAGAATCTTGCGCTCGTCGCTGAGCTGCCCAGCCAGCCTCTGGGCCATTTCGTTGAGGTCCTGCTTCTCATTCAGCGCGTCGGCAAAAAGCTTCCGCAGCTCGGAATAAACGGCGTCGGGGTAGTCGTAGCGAAGGAAGCCGAGGCCCGAGTCAATCTCCTCCTCCAGCAGCTCGCCGTCCGCGCGCGCGAACGCGGCGAGCACCTTGATCAGCGTCGGCAGGAGGTTCGGCCCCTCGGTCACCGTCCGGGGCTTTCGGAGGAGCCTCCGAAAAAAATGCCGCGCCCGCGACCGGGCGTGGGACAACCCCCGCAGCACGCCTTCGATCCGGCGCTGCACTCTCCCAGGGACAGATTGTGAATTCGAGGATCTCAACAAAACTTGATCCTATTCCAGGCCAGCGCCCATTGCAATCCGCGTTTGACAGCGACCGGAGTGGCAACGAATGTTATTCCATGCCCATTCAAACCAAAGTTCGCAAGATCGGAAATTCGCTGGGTATTGTCCTGCCGAAAGAAGCCCTGCAGGCCCTGCGCGTCGAGGAGGGGGCAACCCTGTATTTGACCGAGGCCCCACAAAGCTCCCTCACGATCACGCCCGAGCGCCCGGGGTTTGATAAGAAAATGGATATTGCCGAGAGCCTGATGCGCAGGTATCGCAACGCGTTCCGGGAGCTCGCCAAGTGAGAGGGCCGACATGGATCGAAAAACCGGAGTGCCTGGCTTTTCACGATGCCCTGCTGGCACGTTTTGGCGGCCTTGGCGGAATTCGCGACGAGGGCCTTCTCGATTCGGCCCTGAACCGGCCCCTTCACCTTTTCCACTACGGCGAACCGAGCGCATTTGAGCTGGCCGCCGCATATGCCGAAGGCATCGTAAAGAACCACCCATTCCTGGATGGAAACAAGCGTTCTGGCCTGATGGCGGCCGCTCTTTTCCTCGAGACGAACGGGCATCAGTTTCAAGCCCCGGAAGAAGAGGCTGTCCTGCAAACCCTCGCGATCGCGGCAGGAGCCATCGGAGCAGCGGAATTCTCGGACTGGCTGAAAAAGTCGTGCGTGCGCTGCCGCTAGACTCCCGCTCCATATGGCACTGTGGCGCTGACTCCCTGCGGAAAATCCGCCTTGGGCGCGTGACCACAGGCGCAGAGCTTCTCGGCCTGCCCTCCTGCTACCGGCCTGCGAAAGCTACCCGGCTAGCAGCCTGTCGGACTTTGCCAAGCCTGCGGCTTGAAAAAAACCGAGGAAC
>JBAXXX010000050.1:0-27567 GCA_037127695.1 Verrucomicrobiia bacterium
GGACAAGCTGCCGATCGAGGCTTATCTGGCAAGCGGATATGGCAACGGGGTCAATAACGGCCGCAACATGCCCATGCTGGCGACGCGAGGGTGCCCCTACCAGTGCACCTTCTGTTCAAACCCGGTCATGTATGAGCGGAAGTATGTCATGCGGGCCGTGGACGACGTGATCGCGGAAATGATGCACTACATCAAGCATCGCAGGGCGGAATTTATTGAGTTCTACGACCTGACCGCCATCGTTCAGAAAAAATGGATTGTCGAATTCTGCGACAAGTATTTGGAGAACGGTCTGACAGTGGGCTGGAGCCTGCCGAGCGGCACCCGGTCGGAGGCGCTGGACGGGGAGGTGCTCGCGCTCCTGCACAGGACGAATTGCCGCTACCTCGTCTACGCGCCCGAGAGCGGATCCCCCATCACGCTGAAGCAAATCAAAAAAGAGGTTCGTCTCGACCGTCTTCTGGCCTCTGTAAGAACCGCTGTGAGGCTTGGAATAAACACCCGCTGCAACCTGATTATTGGATTCCCGAAGGAGACAACAAGGGAGGTGTTCAAGACCCTTGTCTTCCAGGTGAAACTCGCATGGCTGGGCGTGGATGATGCCCCGATCTACATGTTCTCGCCATACCCCGGCTCCACGCTTTTCGACGACCTCAAGGGCACCGGCCAGATCCCGGCGTTGAACGATGACTATTTTGACGGGCTGCTCGCGCAGATGGACCTTGGAGTGGACAAGACCTATTGCAAAAATATCAATGGCAGCACCCTTCGAAGATACCGGCTCGTTGGCATGTCTGTATTTTACGGGCTGTCATATCTTTTCAGACCGTTTCGTATTATCCGCAGCATCAATAATATTTTCTTTAGGAAGAAGACCTCGAGCGTGTTCGAGCAAAGAGTTCTGGAAATGTTCAAGCGCAGAAAAGAAATCGCCTGAACCCATTTTGATCCTGCTTTTTCCGGTTGATTTAACTATAAAAGACCGCGTTGCATCCAGAAACACCAAAACCCCTCGAGCTGCTTTCCGTCGTGATGCCCGCGCGCGACGAGGAGGGCTGCATCGCCTCGACGATTGAGCACTTGGTTGTCGAGCTGGCTCGTTGCGGCATCCGCCACGAAATTATCGTTGTTGACGACGGCTCGACCGACCGGACCTGGCAAATCCTGCAGTCAGAGGAGCTCCGCCTGAATGCCAGAAAAAGCGCGGATGGTGCGCCGGTTGCCCCTGTTCTCCGCCCGATCCGGAACCCTGGTCCTCACGGGTTTGGCCGGGCGATTCCCTGCGGCCTCGATGCCGTCTCGGGTGATGCGATCGTCCTCCTGATGGCCGACGAATCTGACGATTGCGTCGATGTCGTCCGCTATTGGGAGAAGCTCAACGAGGGATTCGACTGCGTCTTCGGGAGCCGGTTTATGCGGGGCGGCCGAGTCATCGACTACCCGCCGCTGAAGCTTTTTCTCAACCGCATGGCGAACGCGTTTATCCGCGCGCTCTTCCGCCACGGCCTCAACGATACGACCAATGCGTTTAAAGCCTACCGGAGAGAGGTGATCGAAGGCGTGCGCCCGATTCTATCGCCGCATTTTAATATCACGGTCGAACTACCGCTCAAGGCGATAGTGCGAGGATATTCCTTCGCAGTTATCCCCATCACCTGGCGCAACCGCCGCAGCGGAGTCACGAAGCTGAAAATCAAGGAGATGGGATCCCGCTACCTTTTTATCTGCCTCTACGTCTGGCTGGAAAAATATTTCTCACGGGGGGACTACAAAAGGAGGGCGAATGAAAGCGACTAAAAGAGGAAAATCCGTAGAGAAGAAAAGCAGGGAGGCAGCGCCATCTAAAAATATTGGTATCGCTGCCAGCTGGGAGAAATATCTGAAAAATCTCCTGCCGGGGTTGGTCCTGGCTGTTGTGCTTGTTACGTCTCTTTGGGCGATGACCAGACAAAGGGAAAAGCCTCTGCTAGATATGCACTCGTTCCGTCAAACCCAAACTGCCATTTCGACCTACTATATGGCCAAAGATCCGGGAATGTTTTTGAACTACATTACACCGGTGCTCGGAAAGCCGTGGCAGGCTCCAATGGAGTCGCCCATTTATCAATGGATTGTTGCACGATGGCATAACATCTCCGGAATTAGCCTCGACCAAAGTGGTAAGCTGATTTCTATTTTATTCTGGATGGCATGCATCTGGCCGTCTTGGTGGATGCTCGGTCTGTTAAACTTTACAAGCCCACAGCGGAACTTCGCGGGTGTTCTGATCTATTCCAGTCCCCTCTACCTGTATTGGGGGCGGGCATTCATGATCGAAACCACCGGCCTGTTTTTTGCCCTTGGCATGGTGGCGTGTGTTGTGGCGGGGTACAGGGTGCGCGATTGGAGGTGGCTGCTGGCAGCATTGGCGTTCGGAACCATGGCGGCGCTTTGCAAGGCGTCAACATGGGCGATTGCTGTCGGCGTTGCAGGTCTCATTGTTCTGTTTTCTGATGGCCTACCGAAGTGGCGCGACTGGCGGTGGATCGCCGGTTCCGGCATCGTTGCGGTGCTTCCATTTATTCCCACCAAGCTCTGGCTTGATTATGGAGACTCGCTGAAAATGCTGAATCCGTTCGTTCGCGAGCTCTTTGTCGTTTCGTCTCCCCACCAGAGTCAATGGAACTACGGCACGCTCCAGCAAAAGCTCGATCCCGCAACCTGGGAGCACATCTGGCGGCATATTACCGACCAGTTGCTTGTCCCGTTTCCGGTCGCCGGGCCATTTTTGATGGTGTTCGCTTTGGTTGCTGGGGCGATCTCATCGCCGAAACGGATCCCGCTGATCCTGATTTTCCTGGCAGGCTTTGCCAGCGGGCCGGTCATTTTCACCAACCTCTACTTTGAGCACAGCTACTACTGGTGCGCGAACGGGATCTGGCTTCTTCTCGCCGTGGGGACCGCGCTTGCGGGGATCTGGGAATGCCGTCCAGGGCGCATCTGGCCGCAGGCTGTCGCTTTGGTGCTTGCTCTCACGATAGCGGTTTCCGGCTTTGTTGCCTGGAGTCAGCGGTTCCTGCCGATCTTGCAGTCGCTGCCGACGCGCGAGCAATTCGACGAGGCATGGCGCAAGCCGGTTCAGAAAATTGTTCCACCCGGACGCACGATCCTGATTGTCGGCAACGACTGGAACCCGAATTCTCTCTACTACGCAGAGCGCAAGGGGATCGCATTTCCAACTGCCTCATGGATCCCGTTTCCCGGCCCGCAACTCGACGAGTCTCGCGCCAAGCTCGATCCCACAGAGGCGCTCGGCGCGGTGGTGATCAACGAGCGGCTGATCTCGACAGACAACCAGTCCGGCGTCTCGGCGATCCTTGAAAAGCTTGGCATGTCGCGCGAAGGAATCCGCACACCGTTCGGAATCCTCTTCCCCGCGCTGGATTTAAAATTCGGGCCGCTCCCAACGAACGAAAAATAGCTGAGCCCTTCACAAAAGATAAATGCAGATATTTCTCCTGCCGGGAATTTGCCTCCTGCTCGCTGTGCCGGTCGAAGCCACGGCCCGGGTGATGGAGACTGCCGGGGTCAGAAGTTATCTCCGATGGCCGCTTATGCTTGCCATTCCCGGGTTTATTGTCTTCGCAGGTTTGTTCAGCAGCGAACTGCCAATAACCGCCGAAAAGAAAGCCCAGGAGCAGGAATTCTATAAAATCAAATCCGCCCTTCTAAGCCTTCGACCAAAAGTCGATTACGAGGATTATATTGCCTGCAATCTCATGCGGCCGACATGGATCGAATCACCTCGAGTTGCGACAATAGGCGGCTCCCGTTTTACATCCTCGAGCGGAAATGAATATACCCTTGAAAAACAGAAAAGGCGCGGCAATATTTCAAGCATGTCTCATATTGATCGTTCCAAAATTCTGAGGATACTTCACGGTGCGGTGGAGCGGTCGGGGGTCGTGGCGATTTTGGGACCTCGGCAGTGCGGGAAGACGACGTTGGCGCGGGACTTCTGCAAATCCCGCTCGGACGTGGTCTTTTTGGACTTGGAGAACCCCGGTGACGCAGCGCGATTGGCGGAGCCGCTTTTCTATCTGGAGAGGCAGTCCGGACTTGTGGTTCTCGACGAAGTTCAACTGATGCCGCAATTGCTGCCGGTCTTGCGGGTGTTGGCCGACCGGCGTCCGACTCCGGCAAAATTTCTTTTGTTGGGAAGTGCTTCGCCGGATCTTGTTCGCGGTGCGTCGGAATCCCTTGCCGGTCGCGTGGAATTTCTGGAGATGTCAGGGTTCGGGTTGGACGAGGTGGATGGAGCGCAGGACGCCCTCTGGTGGCGCGGGGGGTTTCCACGATCCTTTCTGGCGCGAAACGACGAGGACGCACGGGTCTGGCTGCAGGATTTTACAGCGACATTCCTAGAGAGGGATCTGAGAAAATTCGGCATCGGGATCCCGCCCGCCGCGCTCCGGCGGCTTTGGACGGTTTGCGCGCATTACCACGGTCAGATATGGAATTCCTCTTCGGTTGCGGGCGGGCTGGGAGAGTCGTCGCGCACCGTCAAATCCCACCTGGATATTCTCACCGGCACGTTCATGTTGCGCCAGCTCCAGCCATGGCAGGAGAATTTGATGAAACGGCAGGTCAAAGCCCCCAAGGTTTATCTGCGCGACACCGGAATTCTCCACTCGCTTCTGGATGTGCCCTCGATGGATGCCCTCTTCGCACACCCGAAATTCGGGGCATCCTGGGAAGGGTTCGCCATCGAACAAATCTGCGGTGTCGCGGCGCGGTCCCAGGCGTTCTACTGGGCCACGCACGCCGGGGCCGAGCTCGACCTCCTTCTGTTCCATAACGGGAAACGCCTTGGGTTCGAGTGCAAGGTTGCCGACGCGCCACGTAGCACCAAGTCCATGCACGTGGCCATCGCCGATCTCCGGCTCGATCACCTTTACGTGATCACTCCCCGAGAGGCCGAATTCCCGCTGTCCGAAAATATCACCGCGTCTGGACTCCAAGGTTGCCTCCGGAAACTTCTGCCATGACTCCCGCCTCCCTGCTTGCCATCTCCTCCTAGAACCATTACGAAGATGGAGAGGAGCTGATTCATGAAATTCCTCATCTTCTACTTTACCCACGAGCCATATCTCGCTCTTGTCGAACAGAAGTTCGGCTCATAGGAACGACGGAACGTCGAGGAAATGGCAAAAATCCGCTTGAAACGGAAGCTGCTCAAAGATTAAGTTTTTGGTTTCCAACCCAGCTCCAAGAAAAACTGGGTGTAGTAGGCAGCTCCCCAGCGGAGGATCTCCACCTTGGCGTCGCCGGCGATCCGCTTGGGTTCATTTGAAGGTATCTCAGCAATCTTGCAAGAAGCCCGTGCAGCGCGCACCGAGAGGAGCGGTTCGATACCCATTCGGGTGAAGTAGAGCCACTCGGGGAGCGAATACGCTGAGTTGTTCTCAAGCCCAAGCTCGTAGAACAAGTTTGTGCGGTAGATCCGAAAAATCGTCATCGCGTCGGTGTAGCGCCCTCCATGGAGGAAGTTCACAGTGCGGGTAAAGAGCCAATTCCCGAAGCCCGTGACCAGCCCATCGTCCTCGCTCTTCGCTGGAGGAAGGTAGCGGGAGGCTACGACCATGTCGTAACCCTCCGTGATTTTATTGATCAGACGGGGCAGGTCTTCAGGGAGGCAGTTGCCGTCAGGGCTGAAGGTGATCACATAATCCCCAGTCAACTGCGGCCAGCCCTCACTATAGGCGAACCGGATGCCTTTTTGCGTCTGCAGGTGTACATCATAGCCCAGCGACCGGGCGTAGTCGGCGGTTCCATCCTTTGAGTTCCCATCAGAAACCAAGATCTGGGAGAAGAGACTCGCATCTACGCGCGGCATGATTTGCTGCATGCTTTTTCGCTCGTTGAGCGTGGGAATGAAAAGGGAGACGGTCATGATTCGGGTCCAGTTCGATCAAGCGGAGGTTCGCAGCTGTGGCGACAATGCGCTGCATTCGCCCAAACTCGTCGGTGCCGTCCATGAAGTCGAGCGAATATCTACTCCAGGCCTCCGTGTAGAACAATTCCAGACGTTGATGCTCCGAGCAGTGCTTACGAGTGTAAAGCAGCAAGGCGCTGTTGAAGCCATGGTGAGCCCCCAACCGAGATCCTCAAACTCTTTGCGGTTGAGCCAGCAGCGGAGTGCCACGCCGTAGCCCCAGAAGGAGACTAGGATGACAAGGCTCCAGAGGAGGAAAAAGAATTCGCCGGGATGCACGGCGGAAGAAAAGCAGAAACGCAGAAAACCGGAAAGCGGAAAGTTGAGAGCAGTAAGCTGAAGAGTGGCGAGATATCGGGTTGTCGGTCATTACACGACCGCTTCCACCCAGCGCATGCTTCACGACACTCCCCGTAAGCCTCGCTGCTCGGGAGGTGGTGACGCCAGCTGTCTGCCATCGGAACGATCTCTTCCGCCAACGGAGGCGAATCCGACGTGGAACTACGGTGGAATGGCACTAAGATAAGCCGACTTTGGGATGGTTTTTGCGGATGGGAACTGAGGCGGTTTCTGGACTTTCCAGGATCAGTTTCTGGGTGATTTCGCGCATCTCCTCGATGATTTTATCCAGTGCTCGGTGGTTGGCTATGGCCTGCTTCATTTTTTCGGCTTTCCCGGACGATAATCCGAGGCTGACAGTTTTTCCGCTGACTTTTCTCGTCCATCTCCACGCCCTTGGCGGCTGAGGCATGACACTTCCCTGGCTCAATGATTCCATGCTCCCAAGCTGTGAAGCCAGAGCGCGGTAACGAGTTTCGAGCTGCCGGATTTCACGGGGAGTCAGAGGTGTTTTTTTCACTGTATTTCGCATTTTATCCTTGATGTCAACAGTGCGTACGCATACGCACTGTTTATGCGCAGCGCAACTCCTTTCTTTCAGGCTTTCGGCCCCCTACTTTTTGGCAAACCTTCGGTTTCGGCCCTCACGGAAGCTTTCTCAAAGCTTTCGCAGGGCAGCTCCCTTTCCCAGCTCCGCAAGGCCTTTGGCTCCTACATTCCCCAAGCGTTGCTCGCTCCGAAATCCTCCGGCGAGAACAGTCGCAGGCGCATCTTTTCGCTGGATGTCGTTTTCTGGAGCTTTTTCGATCAGGTTCAAACTCCCAACGGTTCCTGTCGCGAAGCCGTCCGCAAGGTCATGGCTTTCGTTCGCCGCAAATTCCCACGCGAGAAAGACGCCTCCATGAGTCCCGCCAACAGCGCCTACTGCCAAGCCCGCGCAAAAATCCCTCTGGATGTTACAGACAAGATTAACGCCCATCTCGTCGATCGCCTGCAAGGACATATCCCTCACGACAAGCTCTGGTACGGCCGCCACGTTCGACTCGTCGACGGAACGGGCATCTCGATGCCTGACACACCGGCCAACCAGGCCAAATGGCCTCAAAGCAAGTGCCAAAAGCCGGGCTGTGGCTTCCCTGCCATGAATCTTGTCGGCATCTTCTGCCTGCTCTCCGGTGCCCTTATCAAGGCGGCTTACGGCGACATCCACACCCACGAAAGTAAGCTTTTTTAAGACCTCTGGAGCGTACTCAAAACGGGTGATTTGGCTGTCACTGACCGAGGATTTTGCTCTTTCGCTACCTTCTCCCGATTGCTCGCTCGCGGGGTGGATTCGCTGATGCGCCTGCCAGAGACAAGGATGCGCAAGGCGATCACGGCTCAGCTCCCAAAAGCCCAGAACTTCGATGTGATTATTACCTGGAAACGCCCCGTGCATCGCACCCCCGCGCAGACGCCCGAAGAGTTCGCTCTCCTGCCCGAAAGCATTCCCGTTCGCGTCGTCCGTTACACCATCGCCCGTCCGGGTTTTCGCACCCAGAGCGTGACGATCGTCACCACGCTTCTGGATGCAACCATTCCAGCTGCCGACCTCGCCGATCTCTATTTCCGACGCTGGGGCATCGAACTCCATTTTCGTGAGATCAAAATTCATCTCAACATGGACGTGCTGCGCTGCCTGAGCCCGGAGATGATTGAACGCGAACTGAAAATGCATTTCATCGCCTATAATCTCATCCGTTGCGTGATGCAAAAGGCCGCCCTCACTCACGATGTCGATCTCAACCGCCTCTCCTTCAAAGGCTGCCTGGATACCGTACGCCAGTTCGCCAACGCCACATGCGGGGCCGAAGACAAACCTAGAACAATCTCAGCGTTGGTTGAGGAGATGCTGCTTGCCATCGCCCGTGATCTCACCCCTCATCGCCCCGGCCGAAGCGAACCTCGCATCAAAAAACGCCGCCCGAAAGACTATCGTCGGATGACTAGGCCGCGCCATGCAACCAAGCCCTTGACCAATCGAAAAATCGAAGTCAAAAACCATTCAAAAGTCGGCTTATCTTAGTGCCATTCGGAACTACGGTGGTTGTTTGCGAAGGCTCATTGTCTTCAACGTTCAGGAGCCCATACAGGGGAGACCGGAACCGGAGGATTGCTGTTCCGCCTGAGCAGCATCTTCTGAAAGCCGAATTCGAATCATGAACCTGTGGGTGCTTGACTCTTCATCCCAATACTGCAAGCTACAATATATGGTACTGCCCATATCCAGCCTCGACCTAGGAAACAACTGGCCAGATGGCCGCACACAATTCTGTGCCAACAACCACACAACAGCGCCGCCCGATTGGGTGCAATGCGTCAACGCAAGCGGCCTCGCTCCAACCGATGTCTGAGGGAATTATGCACAAAGTTGGACGCGTCTTTAATCCAGAGGGGTTAGACTCGCTCATTCTATTCGTTACGAATGCGTGCAACCTTCGCTGTGGATTCTGTTGCTATGCGGAAAACCTGAATGTTTCTAAAGACATATCATTGGAAAACATCTTGAAGGTAAGCGAAAGTATAGGTTCCTTCCGAGCACTGCTGGTCTCCGGGGGGGAGCCTTTTGTCCGTGGAGATTTGGATCAGGTTCTTTTGGCATTTGCAAGTAACAACCAGATTTCTACAATTTACATCCCGACCAACGGCTGGTTTCTTGAAAAAACCGACCAGACGTGCCGCTCGTTTTTGGAGCAAAACCACGAGGTGGTTCTGACGATTGGCTTTTCCTTGGATGGACTGGAGGAGGTGCACGACACGATTCGAGGCAAGAAAGGGTCTTTTCAGAATGCATGCAAGACCATCGGGCATCTTTCGGAAATGCAAAAGCAGTACCCGAATCTCCGTGTGCGGGTGAACAGTGTGGTGACGCCCGACAACATCCACGGGATCCAAGCAACCATAGACTATTTTTTCCAGAATTTTGCCCTGGATGAGCATACCCTTGAGATTGTCAGGGATCTCACCGTATCGGAAGCCCAGCACCAATCAATAGAACGTCAGGCCATTGCGGACGAATACCTTCGTTTGAGTGGCTATTCCTCCAGACTGTATGCGAAAGGCAGGCAATCGAGTAGGCCCCCTTGGCCTCTCAATCATCTCCCGCACAAACTCACGCGACACCTAGTTTGTGCATACCATCACAGTATGGCGCAAATCAAGAGGAACCGCCTGTTGGGAAGACTCTGGCCCGTTCCTTGTACTGCTGGTAGGAAGATCATGGTGATCGATGGTTCAGGTAGCGTGCGTGCCTGTGAGCATCGGGGGGAAGTAGTTCACCTTAAGCAGTTTGATTTCAACGTTCAACTGGCATTGGCAGGCGGGCAAATGAAGCTGGAGTGTGCCTGTATCAAGAGAGAAAGGTGCGATTGTCTTCACGGGTGTTTCATTGCTAATAGCCTTGAGAATTCCAAAACAGCTGTCTTCACTCAGATTTTGCCGTCCGTAGCACGAAATCTTTTTCATAGCTAATGGAACCCAAAAACTTCCAGGCATGCAGCAGATCAGGCCATGTGGTTCATCTTGTCGTCCCGGTCCATAATAGAATCGAAGAGGTAGACACACTTCTTCAAAGCCTAGAAACCCTGAATTTAGGGAATCTAGAACTTTTGGTAACGATCATTGACGATGAGAGCACCCCGCCGGTCTCTTCTGCAACAAAGTGGAGTTTAAAAAAGTTTTCCCTGACAATTATCCGACAGGAAAAAGGGAGAGGGCCAGCCGTTGCAAGAAATTTAGCAATCAACCGGACCCAAAGTGATTTCATCTGGTTTCTAGATAGCGATACTGAGATCATAGCCCCAGATTGCCTCATGCACATGGTGGAGATTCTTCTAAGAAACCCCCAGACGGTCGGCGTAGGTGGGGTTTGGGAGACAGTCGGTGAAGAGCGTCTGATTCAGAAGCTCGAAATCCTTCCGAACTTTATCTTCCTGAATCGGTGTATCTCAGCTACTGAGTTCCGACCCGTGCAAGTAGATGCAATTGCGACGAGCAATCTCCTTTTAAGAAGTAAGGATTTCGAGGAAACCAATGGATTTATGGAAACCCTTCCGAGGGATGAAGATAATGATCTGTGTCTTATGTTGAAAGAGAATGGATATCATTTCTACCAAGACGAAAATACGCTTGTACTTCATCACTGCAGCCCTTTGGGTCGGCAATCGGGTGCCTTTGCTCATTTTTCGGATCCCAAAGCATATTTAAAAGATCTCTTGGAAACCCGTATCGTTCTCTTGGGGCGGCATGCGCCGTGGAAGCTAATGATTCTACCGCTTTTGGACTTATGCCTCGCGCCACTGATTTTTTTGCGTATCGTAAGGGGCACCTATTCTGGAAACCGAATCCAGATGGCGACCCAAGGTTCAAAAATCCGCCAACTCCCTTTCACTTTCTGCCAAAGCCTAGCGTGCTATTTCTCAGGCTTTCGGATGTGTATGCGGGGTCGAAAACAAACCACGCGCGGCACCTCGCGCCTTTAAATAGGGAAACTTTCATGGAAGCGCACGGGGGTTAAGTTCGATCAGCCTAAGGTTTGCTGCAGTAGCTACAACGCGACCATTTTTCGCGATAGCATCCACATTATCCATAAAATCCAGAAAGTATTTTCCGTTGACTTCCTTGAAGAACCATTCCGGCCGCTGGTGTTCCCTCCAGTGCTTGCGTGTGTAGAGGAGCATGGCATTGTCGAAATCCGAAGCGATGATGTATTTGAAGCCTTGCTCTAAGAGGTATTTTGCAAGGGCTTTTGGCCCCTGAAAAAGCGGCCATTTTCCTATTGCAGAGCCGCCCGGAAAGTCGGCGGTGTAGATTTCGTTTCTCGAAAAATCGAATCCGTAGGGGGTGTCCACCGCAGCGAAGATTTTGCTGCCGGGCGGGGTGTATTTTTGCAGTTCCCGATCGGCCTTGGTGAGGGCGGAATTGACCAGCGGATCTCGAGAGTAGATCTGCTGAGGCAGGCTTTCCACCTGGACTCCCAACTCGCGTCCGGCATTGGGAAGGTTCAATGCCAGGAGCAGGCCGAGCACGAGAACAACGGGAAGCAAGATCCGAAAAGCCGGGGGGGCCTCTTTTGGCTCATCACTGCTTAGTGCCGAAATAACCATCCACAATGCGACCGGCATCAACATCGGAAACGTATAACGGTACCCCTCGGACAATACTGCGACGCCGAACTTATAAGAAGTATACCAAGAGACAAAGAAAGCCACAGTCGCGGCCGCATAAGCCAGCGGGCGGTTGCCAGCGAAAGCAACCAGTCCCAGACAGAAGATCAGAGCGAGCGCATCTGGGGTGAACAGATATGCCAAAGCATGTGCTGCATCAAAGATCGCGCCTCCCTTGTTGCCTAAAACGATAAATTCCGGATTTATCGTCCCCAGAAACGGAGGAAACATCGGCGTGCCATTCGACTGCCAAAGGACGCACATCCAAGGGATCAGGATAACAAGCGAACCAATGGCGATTGGAAAGACGGAGGCGAAGGCATTCATGAGCGCCGCGCCAATAGGAGTTCGGGCATCTTGCCCGCCATCTTTATCCATGCGGGCGGGACGCCCACGCTCCTTTCCGGAGGCAAAGTTACCGGAACTTGTCCAATACCTGATGATCGGCTCGAAGGCGACGATGCCTACGATACAGAGAAAATAGGTCATGCGAAGCGACCCGGTGGCTGCCACGAGCAACGCTGGCGCAAGGTAAGCCTTCCACCCCGCCCAAGCCGGGCTCGGCAGTTTGGAAAGGGTCAGGATCAGCGCCAGAATCATCGCCCCACCGGTGAGATGGCTCCCAGTATTGATGCGGGGAACCGCAATAAAAAACAGGCAGCCGACCGCGAAAAACCGGAGCAGGCCGAGCGATCTGGGAATTCCCTTCGAAAGATGCAAAAGCATTCCGAAAAGCATCAGAATTCCGAATCCGCGATCCGGGACATGCCCGTTCCTCTCGCCGCCAACGATCATCACCAATGCCTGAAGAAGCGCCTGCCCACCGTAGGTTCCCATGCGGCGGAAGTTAAACGGCTCGATCAATGTTCCGGTCTGAAGAATCTTTTGAGGGAAGAAAAGGTAGCAGACAACGTCATCGTTCGGATCAATCTGCAGTGGCCACATGATCGAGGAGGCGAATGCGAGGGCGGCGAGGGCGAAGAGGAGGAGGGAAGAGAAGCCAAAACCCGAAGAGGAAGATTTTGAATTTGGGATTTTGGATTTGGAATTGCCGGAAGGGACTAGCAATTGGGTCGCGAAGTATGCGGCGGCGGCCGCGCCGACGAGGACGAGGACCGTGAGATTCTGGGCCTTGGCCAGTCGGAAGGCCATGAGGAGCCCGCCGAGGGCGAGGGTGACAGCCATCCCCCAAGCCGCAGTGAGCCCCCAGCCGATGTCGTCAAATTCCCGGCGATTGATCCATCGGCGGAGGATTTCTCCATAACCGAGGAAGCTTGCGAAAATCACAAGGCTCCAGAAAAAGACGGGGAAGTAGGCGGGGTGCACGGGAAGAGAAAAGCTGAAACACGGAAAAGCTTAAAGCTGAAACTTGAAAGGGGAAAATGGAATAAGCCGTGAAACTGGGGGTGAGTGTGCAGGGTTTGCAGTCGTCAGTTGTCAGTTTTCAGGCGGGGATTTTTCTCCTGTTTTGGCATGGTTTGCGGGAAGACCTTCAACCCGCAGGCTTTGGCGAGTTTCCGCTGATGGTCATCGAAGGAATGGAGAGAGTCCGCAGCGAGCAAGAGGGCCGCTGCCGTTTGCAGGATGTCCAAGGATCTGGCCGGAATCTTCGGGGTATGCCGTTTCGACAGGTCCCTCGCTTTTCTGAAGTGTTCGCTTTGCGGGATGTCCCGCCGGGCAAGAATCCCGTCGGAAAGATCCGCATCGATTTGTCGGAAGGCGGAGTCATGAACCGCCTGTGTGATACGGCCCTCCCGCGCTAAACGGCGGATCGTGTTCGCAACCTCTAATTCCGCCAGAAGAGTGTAAGGAATGCTCTCGGTGAAATGCGATGCCAGCGGGGTTGCGTGACAGTGAAAGAAATCGCCGGGAAGAAGCAGGGCAAGCAGAAAACTGGAATCGCAGTAGGTCATTCCCCTCGCTCTTTGGAAAGAATGGTTACGGCACTGTCTTCAATCCGCCCGCCGGCCGGGGCTGCAGCGCCGAAGCGTCCCCGGAAATCGGGCCGAACCGAATTCCCAGCAGGGACGAGGGTTGCCACAATGCGCTTGCGCTTGGTAATGGCAATGCTTTCGCCATCGAAAAGCAGGGCTTCCAGCCGGGGGAAATGGGATCTCAACTCGCGGATCGTGGCCGTTTTCATTGTGAGACACTATTGCGTCACACGCGCTCCGGTGTCAATCAAGGATATTTCGTAACTGCGCAGGAAGCCCCTGAGAGAATATGGGCGGCCAATTTCCTTGGCATAGCCGTGTCGCTTTCGCAGGCCGGTAGCAGGTCGGTAGCAGGTCGGAGAACCGCAGAAAAAACCGAGCGGTGGTAAGTGTGGGAAAGAAGGTTGGGATGGTCCAGCATGTCAATCCAGATCTGACCATCCTCAGTGAGTTTGGCTGCGAAGGCGTCTTTCACGACCTGTCGCGGGGTGACCGGGGCGATGACAACTCCATTTTCCTCCGCGGTAAACTTCTTCCGTCCCTTCGCGTCTTGGCGGCTTCGCGGGAGGCTAGAATTTTCTCTGCGTCAGCGGGACTTGTCGTCCACTCCGAGGTAGCTGAAGATCAGGCTGAAGAGGATAGTCTGGAGGCCGACCGAGGCGAGCGTGCGCCCGGCCATCACGGTGCGGGTCGTCTCGAGCGGGTTGAGGTTGCCGAAGCCGGTGGACGCCCATCCGAAGAGGGCGAAGAGGATGACGAAGAAGCCGGCGACGAAAACGGCTGCACCGCCGACAAGGCCTTTTTCGAGCGTGAAGAAGCCGAATGCCCGGGACAAGGCGTGGTTGTCCGGCAGGAAGCCCCGCGTATATGCGAAGATGCGGGCGAAGCAGGCGAAGAGGATCATCTGGTAGCCGAACAGAAATACCATCCCGGCCATCTCGAGGGAGTTGAGGTCAAAGTTGACCGTGCCGACCCGAATCGGCCCGACGAGCAGGCGGAGGAAAAAGGCTCCGCCCAGCAGCATTGCTGCGATGCCCGGATAGAGCAGCAGCCAGCGTGGCGAGAACAGCATCATGAACCGAAGATGCCGCCATCCGTCGCGCCAGCTTCGCAGGTGAGGAGGGCGCGACCGGCCGTCTTTGTGAAGAGTGATCGGAACCTCCTCAATCTTGAGGCCGCGCAGGGAGGCCTTGATGACCATTTCCGAAGCGAGTTCCATGCCGCTCGTGCGCAGATCCATCTTGTGAAATGCCTCCTTGGTCAGGGCGCGCAGGCCGCAGTGGAAGTCATGGCTCGGACATCGGAAGAGGATGCGCCCGATGAGCGTGAGCAGGGGATTTCCCAGCCAGCGGTGTTTCCACGGCATCGCACCCGGATCGATGCTCCCGCCGCCCGAAGGCATCCGGCAACCCATGACCAGATCCGCGCCGGAGCGGAGCGTTTCAACAAACGGCGCGATCTTCGAAAAATCGTAGCTCAGATCCGCGTCGCCCATGATGAGGAACTTGCCTGAAGCCGCCGCCATCCCGGCACGGAGCGCGTTGCCGTAGCCGCGCTCGGCGACGTTGATAACACGTGCGCCATGCGTGGCGGCGATGCCCTGAGAGCCATCTGTGCTTCCATTATCGGCGATGAGAATTCTCCCCTCAACTCCGGCAGATGCGAATCCGGCCTTGGCGGCGGCGATGCATTCTGCGAGCGTTTCCGCCTCGTTCAGGCAGGGCATCACAATGGTGACTTCCGGGGGCTCTATTGTCGGGTTCATGGCGGATGGCTAAGACTTCACGAGAGCGTCCCGATGTGCTGGCTAATTCGCACCAGCAGGCATTTCCGCAGCCTTAAGAATTTCGGCAGCCAGGTCCGGTTTGCCTGCGGCGATGAATCTATTGGCGAGCTGGCCGGCAAGGGATTTTCGGGCATCCGTCGGGAGGTTTTTCATGGCGGCGAGGGATTGGTCTGCGGCTTCCCGGTGGCGTCCCTGCGAGAGGTAGAGGTCGGCGAGCTCGATGCGGACAGCGCCGTTCCCCGGTTCGGTGTCCAGGATTTCCTTAAATGAGATTTCTGCGGTGACCGGGTTGCCCTCGACGAGGCGTGCAAACCGGGCGATGTGGAATTTCGCCTCGTTGAGACCTTGCTCGGGGGCGACCTTGATTAAGAGGACGGCCTGCTGCAGCCCTTTGGATAGGTCGTTTGGCGGAAAGGCGATCGGCCGGGCCCAAGGCGGGATGATCCTGTCGAATAACGCGCGCTTCCCAAAGGATTTTTCGTAGGATTTCCCCGGGACAGGCTTCGGGTAAAGGATTCCGAAGTAGGGGCCGATAAAATTTTCCCAGGTCATGAGCGAGATATGCGTGACTCCGTGCTTTTTCATGAAGGCGAGTGCCTCGGCGTCGCTCTGTGCGTTGAGGCCTGCGGCGGCAGCCTTCAGGCCCTCAACATTTTCCCAGTAGAGTGTCCCAACCGTCTTGAATCCACCAAGCGCGGAGAGGAGGCACGAGCTGTTCGGGCTGCTGAGAAGGACAACAGGCTTGTTCCCAGCGGTGTCGAGGATCGCGCGCGCCATCTGCCGGTGAAGGAGTGCGAGCCCCTGGCCTGAAGTGATGGAAACCTTGTCGCCGCTGCGGAACTGCGCCCAGGAGATTCGGAACGCATTGTTAAAAGACGGCTCGACAAAGATGTAGCCGAACGACAGGAGGATGATTGCGGCCAGCCCACGGCTTAGCGGTTTCCGTGGAATAAGCCTCCAGATCTGCGGAACAACAATCCCCGCCAGCGCAATGTAGAGCGGGCCGGCCAGCATGCCCCAGCGCACCTGATAGAACTGCAGAGCGGTGATCAGGAAAATCGGGACGGAGAGGAATACCAGAACCGCCCGAGTGCCGCAGCCGGTCCGACGCGAGAACTGCAGAAGAAAGGCGACCGCCAAAAATGCCGGGAACCAGCCGAAAGCCATCTGCCAAGTCAGGCCGCCGAGTTTGATGCGGGTGACCAAGGGAAGAAGCTCGGCAATATTTTTCCATAACCTGTCCATGAATCCGTCTTTGGGAATGTAGATTTCCGGTCCGCCGAGAACGATGACCGTAGGTAAAACCGCGCAGGCCGCGAGCGGCCAGATGAGTTTGAGCCAAGGGAAACGAGTTTTGGGCACGCACAGCCATTCGCTGACCTCTGCGATTATCCAGCCCCCTCCGAGCCACGCGAGCGCGTAGAGCGGGTGGTTGACCTCCATCCGCATGCCCATGTTGAAGGGGAAATACTCGAACAGATAAAAGAAGAGGCTGCCCCCCGCGCCCCAGAGCGCCCAGAGCTTCCACAGGTTTGACTCGAAAGCGCAGCCGGGTGTTTTGCTCGATGAGCGCCCGTAGAAAAAAACGGCTACGAGGGCGGCCACGCCGGTTGTTCCGAGAACAATGGCAGTCGAGAGGGCGCTGATCCACAGGCCGGCAGCCCCGCAGATGGCAGAAAAAACCATCCCGTGCCGGGCTTGTCGGACGGAATGCGGCGGGGCGAAATCGTCTCCACCTGGTGCCTGCACCCAGCCGGCTCCCGCCCAAGCGATGCCGAAGAGTATGCCGAGGATTGTAAATGCGATCAGCCCGTGATGGTCGGGATATGCCGGCATAAAGCCCTCGTAAAATGTCGGAACGCTCAGCATGCCGATCGCGACCACCGCCCCGCAGAGCGGCCCGAACCGCCTGGCGGAAAGGGTGGCAAAGATCCCGAGTGCTAGGACCAGTAGGATCGGGTTCGCCCAGATCGACGCCCGAAAAATGCTGTTGTGCAGAGAGTCGCCGGTGGCCGCGCGGTAGATTTCACCGAGCCCCCGCAGATACCAGATGAATGCCGAGTTCCAGTGAAGCTCGCGGCCGGCCGGCGCGTTGTCAAAATTTGTATGCCGCAAACGCCACTCACCGTTCTCGCCGAGGTGCTCTGCGTGCCGGTTCCAAGTGTATCCGTCAAACGCGATCTCGCTCAGGAAAACCGGCATCCGCTTTTCTATGGGGATGTTCTTATCCGCCTCGTTGCAGAGCCGGACGGTCACCGCATCCACGAAAAACGCATGTGCCGCAACCCAGGCGATGCAAGCGAGCAGGATGGCCGAAAAGCCAATCCATGCGAGCGTTTTGGCCGGGGCCCAAATTTCAGGTGTTTGCGGGGAGGCGCTTTTTGTGCCGACTCCGGGGTTCGGCGGAGCGGGCTTCTTCTTCTTTTTTTGTTTGGAATGTTTGGAAGCCATTCGGAAAAAGCGAAATATGTAGCAACATTCTGCTCTTGGAAAGAGGAGAGTGAAACGGCTCGCGATGGGCAATGGATCGAACCAACCTCCCAAGGGAGGCGGCCCGCCATCGGGCTGCTGGGCGAGGTGGCCGGGGGCGACCACCCTCCATAGGGAGGCGGTCTGCCCTCGGGCTGCTGGGCGGGGATCAGAGACCCTGCGGCGGGAGTCTTTCCTGGGTCCGGAGGAGCGACATGATTTCTGCCGGGGCGCGTTCGGAGCGAAGCAGCGCAGTCATTTGCCTCATGAACGGGTCCGCATGGCGGAAGAACTTTTTGTAGGCCGGGCAAAGGTAGCTCAGCCCGTCCTCTCCGTCAGGAGTTTTCATGAAGCGGTGTTTCGGGCACTCGCCGTTGCAGGCGAACAGGACGTCGCAGGCGCGGCAGCATTTCGGAAGAGACTCCTGCTTGGCGCGGCCGAACGCCTGCTGGCGCGCGGAATTTGCCAGGGCCTCGAGCGGCGTGTCCATGATGTTGCCGAGGTGGTATTTCGGATACACGAAGTGGTCGCAGGAGAACAGGTCTCCGTTGTGCTCGAGCGCCAGCGCCCGCCCGCAATTTTCTTGGAAAACGCAGAGCCCGGGCCCGGCCCCCGACCAGATTCCCAGGGACACGTCGAACATCTGAACAAAGACTTTCCCTACATCCTGCCGCACCCAGCGGTCAAAAATCCGGATGAGGAAGTCGCCGTAGCTCTCCGGGCTGACGCTCCAGCGGGTTGCTGGCGACGGCGGCTGCCCCAGCTCCGGCGGGGCGGCAAAATCCCTTGGGCTTCCTCCCTTGGCTGGCAGGCGCTCGACGATGGGGATGAACTGGAGGTAGCCGGAGCCGACCTCGCGCAAAAAGTCATAAACCTTGAGCGGGTGCTTGCCGTTGCTGGCGTTGACGACCGTGAGCGTGTTGAACTCGACCTTGTGCTTTTTCAGGAGGCCGAGGCCATGCATCGCCCGGTCAAATGTCGGCTTCCGGCCTTTGTCGAGGCGGTAGGTGTCATGGAGCTCCTTCGGGCCGTCGAGACTGATGCCGACGAGGAAACTTCCCTCGCGGAACAGCCGGCACCACTCGTGGTCGAGCCTTGTCCCATTCGTCTGGATCGCGTGGTGGACCGGGCGCCCGCCGGCATATTTCTTTCCCAGCTCAACGATTTTTCTAAAGTAATCGACCCCGAGCAACGTCGGCTCTCCGCCCTGCCAGGCGAGCATGATTTCCGGCGTTCTTTGGGCTTCGATATGCTGGCGGAGATACGATTCCAGCACGTCAGGCTTCATGCGGAAGCTTCCGCTTTTTGGGAACAGCTTCTCCTTTTCCAGGTAGTAGCAATACGTGCAGTCGAGGTTGCAGATCGGCCCGATCGGCTTGGCCATGACGTGAAAGCTGTTCGGCACGGCGGGTTTTTCTAGTTATCCCCGCAGGAGCTTCTGTCCGTCCCTGGTGTCTTTAACCGTCCATCCGAGAGCGGAGATCTCGTCGCGGAGGGCATCGCTCGCTTTCCAGTCCTTGGCGTCGCGGGCGCCGGCGCGACGGGCGAGGAGGGATTCGACGGCGCCGGGGATGGCGTCGGGCTCTGGCTCGAGGGCCAGGACCGAGTGGGCGCCCCGCAGCCAGGCCGCGAGCGACCCGGCCTGCGCGGCGGAGAGGTTTCCTGCGTCAATCCGGCGGTTGGTTTCGCGGATGAGCTCGAAGACGGCTGCGAGGGCGGCCGAGATATTGAGGTCGTCATCGAGGGCGGCCCCGAAGGCCTCCATCTCTGGAAAGTCCGGCGGCAGCGGGTCGGCCGCTGCGGCGGCAGCGCCCTGACCTCCGCCCGATGCGGCCTCCGAGATCCTTGCCGCCCACTCATCCAGGCGGGCGAGCGCGCTGCGTGCGGCCGCAAGCCCGTCCATGGTGAAGTTGAGCGGCTCGCGGTATTTGACTGAGAGGAGCGCGAGCCGGACCTCCCGGCCGGTCCATCCCTTCTCCATCAGGTCGCGGAGCGTGAAAAAATTTCCCGCGCTTTTGGCCATTTTTGATCCCTCGACCTGGAGGTGTTTGCAATGGAGCCAGTATTTTGCGAAGCGGAGCCCGGTGACGCACTCGCTCTGCGCGATTTCGGCCTCATGGTGAGGGAAGATGTTGTCCTCTCCGCCGCAGTGGATATCGAGCTGCGGGCCGAGGATGCCGGTCGCCATCGCGCTGCACTCGATGTGCCAGCCCGGGCGGCCGCGCCCCCAGGGGCTTTCCCACCAGACGTCGCCGTCCGCCTCGTCATGCGCCTTCCAGAGCGCGAAGTCGCCCGCGCTCTCTTTTTCGTATTCGTCGCTGCGGACCCGGGCACCCGGCTGGAGCTCATCGAGGACGATGTGGGCGAGGCGGCCGTAGGCGGGGAACGAGCAGATCCGGAAATAGACCGACCCGTCGTCCGCGCGGTAGGCGTGGCCTTTTTCGACGAGCGCCGAGATCATCAAAATCATCCGGGCGATATGGTCGGCGGACGTGGCCTCTGGAAAATGGTCGGCCCGCTTGATTCGCAGGGTGTCGAGATCCTCAAAAAATGCGGTTTTGAACGGCCTGGTGAAGTCGGCGAGCGGGATGCCAGCCGCCCGGCATCCCCGGATCGTCTTGTCGTCCACGTCGGTGAGGTTCATGACGCGGGCGACCTTCAGCCCCCGGTATTCGAGATGCCTTTGGAGGAGGTCCTCGAAGATGTAGGCGCGGAAGTTTCCGATATGCGCAAAGTTATAGACTGTTGGCCCGCAGGTGTATAAGCGCACGCGCCCGGGTTCGAGCGGGACAAATTCCTCCACCTGCCTGGAGAACGAGTTGAAATATCGGATCGCCATCGGACGGCCAGTTAACTTCCCCGCGCCACAAAATGCAATCCCGCACCGTGCGGGCGGGCGCATCGGGTGCATGACGGGAAAGTTACCACCATGGGCTGAAAGGTAGGGGCAGACCTCCTGCGGCGGGCCGGGGACGTCCCGCCCTACCTCGGTAACTTTCGCGTCCTGCACCCGGGCGCTGGAAGCGCGCGGCTATTGATTTCTTTTTGGACGCGCATCT
Source organism: Verrucomicrobiia bacterium (assembly GCA_037127695.1). Classification (GTDB taxonomy): domain Bacteria; phylum Verrucomicrobiota; class Verrucomicrobiia; order Chthoniobacterales; family Terrimicrobiaceae; genus QYQL01. The sequence continues at coordinate 20,766 of JBAXXX010000050.1, forward strand.
TGTTTCCGGGTAGCTTCGCCGGAAGAATGGCAACAGACTTACGCATCCGGGAGCTGGCTGGGGAGGTCGCTTCCGGAAAAGCCCGGGAGCTGATCTCCGACCTGATCGAGACGTCGCTTCAGCTCGGGCAGGATCGGGCGGGGATCGCCGAGCTGAAGCTGATGAGCCGGGCGCTGCGCGAGATGCGCTACGCTTCCCGCGTGTTTTCCGGCTACCACGGGATCCGGAAAGTGGCGGTCTTCGGGAGTGCCCGCACGAAGCCGGAGGCCGAGGAATACAAACTCGCCAAGCTTTTTGCTCAAAAAATGGTGGAGAAGGAATTCATGGTCATCACTGGCGGCGGAGTCGGCATCATGGGGGCGGCGCAGGAGGGCGCCGGGGCAGAGAAAAGTTTTGGCCTCAACATCTTGCTGCCGTTTGAGCAGCACCCGAACGTGACGATCCACGACGATCCGAAGCTCATCAACTTCAACTACTTTTTTACGCGCAAGCTGAATTTTGCGAAGGAGACGCATGCGTTTGCCCTGTTTCCCGGCGGGTTCGGGACCCATGACGAGGGGTGCGAGATCCTCACCCTGATGCAGACCGGCAAGATGCCGATCGTTCCGGTGGTGATGCTCGACAGGCAGAACGGCCACTACTGGGAGACGTGGCGGAGGTTCATCGTGAACGACCTTCTCGATCTCGGGCTCGTCTCGCCCACCGATTTTCACCTTTTCCACATCACCCACGACCCGGATGAGGCGGTGCGTGTGATCACGCAGTTCTACAAAAACTTCCACTCCTACCGCTGGGTGCGGGAGAGGATGGCGATCCGGATCCAAAGCCGGGTGACCCCGGAGGCGCTGGATTGGTTGAATGCCCAGTTTGGCGCGCTGATCGCCGAGGGTCGGATCGTGCAGGGTGGCCCGCTCCCGGAGGAGCGCGATGAGCTTGCCGGCCTGCCAAGGATCGTCCTCACCCCGCATAAGGAGGATTTTGGCTCGATCCGGCTGCTCATTGATGCCATAAACCGTGCGGAGACGATCCCATGAAACGCAGAGCATTTCTTATCGCGCTTGCCACCGGGCCAGCTGCCGCGCTCGCCGGAAGCCCAAAATCCATTGCGGCGCGGGTTTACGGGAAAATCCAGTTTGTGAAGAGCTTTCCGGATTACAAGGTCGAGGTCGTGAGCAGCTTTTCCGACTTGAAGGTTGAGATCGTGGATTCGTTTCCCGACAAGCCGGGGAAGTGGCAGATCGTGAGCTCGTTCCCCGACTATAAAATCCAGATCGTCTCGTCGTTTCCGGATTTCAAGGTCCAGTTTGTGCAGAGCTTTCCCGGGCCGGCTTGAGCCTGGCGCGACACCCCGATGGCCGATCCCGTCCGCTTCCAGCATTTTGAGGTTCCCCTTCGTGAGGACGGCTCGCTCTTTGAGCTCGGGAGGGGGGCGATGGGGATCACTTACAAGGCGTTCGACACAAACCTCAGGTGCTTCGTCGCGCTGAAGGTCATCAACGGGGCCTACCTGACGAGCGATGTCGCCCGCCAGCGGTTCCTGCGCGAAGCGCGTGCGGCGGCCGCGCTCCGCCACCCGAATGTCGCCACGGTTTTTCACCTCGGCGAGGAGGACGGGAATTGCTTTTACGCGATGGAGTTTGTGGACGGGGAAACCGTCGAGGCGATGATGAAGCGCGACGGGGCGACCCCTCCCGCCACCGCCCTCCAGATCGTGCTCCAGGTCACCCGCGCGCTCGGAGCAGCGCAAAAGCAGGGGCTTGTCCACCGTGACATCAAGCCTGCAAATCTCATGCTCGTGCGCGAGGACGAGGACGAGGAATTCACCGTGAAGGTGATTGATTTCGGCCTCGCGAAGTCCACGGGTCCCGGACAGGAAAATTCGGCGGCGATCACGATCAGCGGGTTTTTGGGGACCCCCCACTTCGCCAGCCCGGAGCAGCTTGAGGAGCGCGACCTGGACGTGCGCTCGGACATTTATTCCCTCGGGGTGACGCTCTATTACATGCTGGCAGGCCGCGCCCCCTTCAGCGGCTCGCTCGCTCAGGTGATGAGCCAGCACCTGCACCGGGAGCCTCCGCTCGCGCTGCTTTCCGAACAGTCGCCGCAGGTGCTCGACCTCCTGCGGCACATGCTCGCCAAAGACCCGGGGGCCCGCCCGCAGACGCCTCTGGAGCTCCGCCGTGAGGTGGAGGCTTGCCTGGCGGCGGCTCCTGCTGCTGGGGCGGCGAGCTCCCCCCCAGCTCATGCGTCCCCTGCGCCTCCTGCCGTCGCGGCGGATTTCGAGACCCAGGCGCTCGAGGAGGCACCTGACACCGGCCCGGTCGAGCTGGCGGCCGGGGCAGTCCTTGGGGGGCGCTACCGGATTCTGCGCGAGGTGCAGGCCTCGGATTTCGGTAGGGTTTTCCAAGCCGAGATGCTGGAGACGTCGGCTCCTGTCGCGCTGCTGGCGCTCGACTCCTCAATGCTCGCGTCGGCCGAAGCCTACACGCGCATCGAGGACCAGGTGACGGCGCTCTTGAGGATCGAGTCCCCGGCCTTGCGCAAGGTCCTATCGCTCGAGCGCATCGGCCACATCACGTTTCTCTCGCTCGAATGGCTTGAGGGCCCGAGCCTGCTCGACCTCATGCGCGCCCGCAAGGCGCTCCCGCTTTCCGAGGCCATCACGATCCTCCGCGCGCTGGCATCGGGATTCGACGCGCTCCAGGCGGCGGGCATTTCCTGTCCGGACATCTCCGCGCACGAAGTTCTTCTGCCGGGCGCCGACCTCTCGCTCCCGGTCCCTGCGGACGTCGAGGTCAAATTCAACCCGCTCTCGTCCGATGGTTGCGGGGCGGTGCCGGAGGCCACGCTTGTGGTCTCGGCCTTTGCCCTGGCGCGCGAGGGCGGCGCGTTTTCCAGCAACGAATCCCGCGCTTTTGTCTATGCGCTGGCGGCGGTCGCCTACGAGCTGCTGGGAGGCATTCGTTCCGGAACTTCTTCGGGGTCGCCCGTGCCGATTGCCGGCTTGACGGAGGCCGCCAACAGCGCGCTCCGGCGCGCGCTGAACCCGTCCGCCTCGTTCCCGGCGTGCGCGATTTTCCTTGATGTCCTAGACGGGCACGAGATGCCGGAGGAGCCGGAGGCCGCCAGGGCGGAGGAAATTCCTGAGCCCGAGTGGCCATCGGCGCCTCCCTCGGTCATTATTCCTCCCGTGCTTCACCGGCCGGCGGATCGTCCCCGCGTGTCGGTGTTCCGTGTTCCGGCCTTTTGGCTTGCGGCAGGGTCGGCGCTTGTGCTGCTCGTATCGATGGCGGCCTTTCTTTTTGTCAGGGCCCCGGCCCCCCCTCCGCAGGCAGCGCCTTCCTCTTCCGTTCCGCAGGCTTCGGCAACCCCAGTGCCGGCCACTGCGCCCGCCCCAACCCCGGATCCCGTCATTGCGGCTTTGAATCGCATCCTCCAATCCTCTTCCGATGATCCCGCCTCGACATTGGCGGCGCTGCTGGCCTTGGAGCGGGAGAGCCCAGGCAGGCAGGATGTCCACAAGGGCATGGAAGAGTGGCTCGTTGCCCTCCGAAAAAAACTCCCGTCCCTGAGCCCCGGCGATCGGTCCGCATTGCGGAATCCGCTCGAGCTGGCGGCGGACGGCGGATTTCCAGACGCTGCGATTCTACTTGGGAAGCTGGCGGCTGAGAGCGACCCGGCTGGCGCCTACCAGTGGTTTTTGAAGGCGGCCAACCAGGAGAGCGTTTACGCGATGGTCGAGGTCGGGCAAATCCTGGCGACCGGGCAGGCGGCATCGGATCGTGCGGCGGCGGCGAAGTGGTTTCAGCGGGCAGCAGACCTGCAATATCCCACGGCCATGTCCCTTCTCGGCGAGTGCGCCCTCTACGGGAACGGGGTGGAAAAGGATCCGGCGCGAGCGGTCCAGCTGCTCACCGCTGCCGCCGCGAAAAATAATGCTTATGCGATGAGGTTGCTGGGAGATCTTTACAAGGGCGGGCTTCCTGGCGTGCTCGCCCAGAGTTTTCCCGAGGCCTTCCGCATGTATTCCTCGGCGAAAGACCTCGGCATGCTCGATGCGCAGGGCAACCTCGGGGTTCTTTACATCAACGCCCAGGGGGTGCCGAAGGACGAGGCGCAGGCCGTCAAGCTCTGGAAAAGCGGGGCGGAGCAGGGCAACCCGCTCTGCATGTTTTATTACGCGATGGCCATGGAGGACGGAATCGGGGGAATCCCGGCCGACATCGAGGGCGCCAAGACATGGTGTGCCCGGGCCGCCCGCGCAAAAAATGCTCAGGCGATCGAGTGGTGCAAAAAACACAGCCTCACGCTCGGCCCGCCGTGACCGCTCGCGCGGCCGGGCTTGCGCGGCAGCGGAAAAACGGATCCATTGCTCGCATGAGAATTTGTTTATGCGCCATATTGTTTCTGGCAGCCGCCGCGCATGCCCAGGAGGACGAGCCCCGCAAGAGAATGGTCTTCCCCGCGCGCAGCTCCGAGCCGGAACCCCCGCGCTCCGCGAAGCAGAAGCCGGAGGACCCGGGAGCTTTGATCGGCGCCTTTTTTATGGCGCTGAAGTCCGGGCAGGTCGACGCCGCCTACGATGCGCTCGTCCGGAACACGATCATTTCCGAGCGCAAGGAGAACGTCCGCGACCTCAAGGAGAGCACGAAGAAGGCCCTCGACAGCTACGGTCCGGTGGCCGGCTACGATGTCGTGGGCACGCTGCAGGTCGGCTCCAACCTCGTCCGGCAGACGTGCATCTCGCTGAATGAGGATCTGCCGCTGCGCTGGAGGTTTTACTTTTACCGCTCGGGCGGAGTCTGGAAAATTGTGGACATCCGGGTCGATGACGGCCTGGTCGAGCTATTCGAAGAGGCCGGGCGAAAGAAAAATGAGTAGCGGGCAAAGCCAGTGAGCCGGAGAGGTCAGGGCCCGCAACGAGCGCGAGCATGAGGACGGAACGATCCCTAGTCGCCGATCTCGGCCTGCCGGTTTGCCGGCGCAGCCGAACGGGTTTTTCCCGGGGGTTTTTGGCATGAGCTCGCCAGCCGATTTTCTGCGGTTCATCCGGTTTTCCCACACCGTTTTTGCGCTGCCGTTTGCGCTGGGGGCGATGTTTGTTGCGGCGGGCGGGTGGCCGCGCGCGCGGGTGGCGTTCGGGGTTGTTGCGGCGATGGTTTGCGCCCGCACGGCGGCGATGGCATTCAACCGGATTGCCGACTGGGAGATCGACAAGAGGAACCCTCGCACGGCCGGGCGGCACCGGCTGGCATCCCGGAGGCTGGCGCTCGCGGCCTGCATCGTTTGCTCCGCAGGGTTCCTCGTCTCCGCCTGGTGGCTGAACCCGATCTGTTTTGTGCTCTCGCCGGCCGCGCTCGGCATCATCTTTTTTTATTCGCTCACGAAAAGGTTCACGCATTTCGCGCAATTTTTTTTAGGCATTGCGCTTTCGGTGTCTCCGGTTGGTGCGTGGCTGGCGGTCACCGGGGCATTTGCGCTTCCCCCGCTTGTTCTTGCGCTTTCGGTGCTTCTCTGGGTGGCCGGGTTCGATCTCATTTACGCGACCCAGGACTACGAGGTGGATCTTCGTGATGGCCTGCGCTCGATGGTCGTGCGGCTCGGCGTCCCGGGCGCGCTGCGGCTTGCGGTCTGGCTGCATGCCGGAGCATTTCTCGGGCTGGTGGCATTCGGCCTCTCCGCGCGCATGGGGCCGGTGTATTTTTCTGCGATGGCGGCGGTTCTTGCCTCGCTGATCTACGAGCACCTTGAGGCCCGCCGCGGCAGCATCGCCTCGATCAACCGGGCATTTTTCCAGGCAAATGCGATCGTGGGGTGCGCGTTTGTTGCCGGGACCCTTCTGGATTGTCTCCTACGCTAGCCAGGATCATTCCGCAGCGGTCGGTCGTCTTTGCGGGCAACTCCGCCGGTGACAGGCGACCGGGAATCCATTAGGAAGGGGAGCATACCTCATGAACCATCCGATCGCCTTGTTCTACCCCGCAGGGAAACCCTGCTGGAAAAACCCGGAGCTCCTCTCGATCAACCGCCTGCCAGCCAGAGCGGATTTTCTCCCGTTCGACTCTCCGGAGCAGGCGAAATCGAACGATGCCAGCAGCACGAGGTGCCTCCCGCTCGATGGGGAGTGGAGCTTCCGCTACTTTGCGCGCCCGGACGACGTGCCTGAGGATGTGCTGGAGGATTTTACTGCCCGGGCTCCATCCGTGACCGTGCCCGGGTGCTGGACGCGCCAGGGCTACGGGAGCCCGCACTACACGAATGTCGCGATGCCATTTCCAGACGACTATCCCAGCGTGCCCGAGGCCAATCCGGTCGGGGTTTACCAGCGCGCCGTGACGGTTCCGAAAGCCTGGCGGGGCAAGCGCATCGTCATCCATTTTGGCGGCGCGGAGAGCGTGCTGTGCGCGCATGTGGACGGGCAGCCCGTCGGCCTGTCCAAGGACTCCCGGCTGCCGGCGGAGTTTGACATCACCGACCTTGCCCGGCCCGGGCGGCGGATGGTGATCACGGCGGCCGTCATCAAGTGGTCGGATGCCAGCTTTATTGAGAACCAGGACCAGTGGTGGATGGGCGGGCTCCACCGCAGCGTCTTCCTCTACGCCACGGAGAAGATCTGGCTCGCGGACATTTTTGCGCGCACCGACTTTGACCCCGCGACGGGAGGCGGCAATCTTTGGCTCACGGTGAAGGCAGGGTTCCCGGCGGATCCTGTGCCGGGATGCACGGTCGCGGCGCAGCTCTATGGGCCGTCCGGTCAGGCCGTGTGGAAAAAGCCGCTCGCCAAAGAAATCGTCACCAAGCG
>JBAXXX010000051.1:0-27188 GCA_037127695.1 Verrucomicrobiia bacterium
TGGGGATCGTCGGAAAACTCCAAGCGGATGCGCGGCTCCGTGCAATGCTGGCACTCCTTCTCGATCCACGTCAGCACGAGCTTTTGTCTTTTTGTCATGGAGCAGCGATTGGCATGGGTTGCGACATGTTCATGATAGTGTGGTTGCGTGGGTTCCGGTCGGCACGGGACAGCGGCAACGCTGCCCAGAAAATCCCGCAGTCACAAGCCTGCATGCCCTTTCACGATCCGCGCTAGCGGCACTCAAGGCCTGACCTGAAGAAGCGATCAGGCCGCCACGAACTGGCTCATGCCCTGGAGCATGCGGATGCGCTCCTCGATCTGGACGGCGTCAACGGTCTTCAGGCGCTCAAGGCTGAAGGCCTCGACGTTGAAGCTGGCGAGGACGGTTCCGAAGACGACCGCGCGGCGGAGGGCCTCGAAGCCCACCGGGCCGTCATCGCTCTCGCGGGCGAGGACGCCCGCCAGGCCGCCCGCAAAAGAGTCGCCCGCACCGGTCGGGTCAAGAATGTCTTCGAGCGGGAACGCGGGGCAGCTGAAAAACTCGCCAGGGGCGCCGAAGAGGAGGCACCCGTGCTCGCCCTTTTTGATGGCGACATACTTCGGCCCGAGCGCAATGATCGCCTTCGCCGCCTTGACAAGGTTGGTTTCGCCCGTGAGCTGCCGGGCCTCTCCGTCATTGAGGATGAGCATGTCCACCCGGCCGATGAGCCGGACCAGAGAATCCTTCGCGATGTTGATCCAGAGATCCATCGTGTCGGCGATGACGAAGCGCGGCTTCGCAACCTGGTCGAGCACGTGGTGCTGGAGATCGGGGGCGATGTTTGCGAGGAGGATGAACGGCGCGGCCTTGTAGCTTGCCGGCAGCGTAGGGGTGAAGTGCTCGAAGACGTTGAGCTCGACCGAGCGGGTCACCCGGGAGTTCATGTCCTGCAGGTATTCGCCCGACCAGCGGAAGGTTTTTCCCGGGACGATCTGGAGCCCCTCCAGATCGATCCGGCGGCTGCGCAGAAGCTCGATGTGCTCCTTCGGAAAATCCTCGCCGACGATCCCGACGAGGTTCACCGGACTGAAATACGAGGCCGCCACGGCGCCGTAGGATGCCGAGCCGCCGAGGAGGTTCGGGTGCTCCGCCGCAGGAGTTTTGATGTCATCCAGCGCGATCGAACCGACGATGAGGACAGACATGAAATCAGACGGATTTGCAGAACTCCTCGATGCGGTCGAGGCCGGACTTGATGATGTCGAGGCTCGTCGCGTAGCTGAGGCGGACTGTCCGGTCGTCACCGAACGCGATGCCGGGGACGATCGCGACATTTGCCTTGGCCAGCAGGCGGTCGGCAAAGCTCTGCGACTTGAGGCCGAACGAGCTGATGTTTGCGAGCACGTAGAACGCGCCGAGCGGCTTGACCGCCGTGATGCCTGAGATGCTGCACAGGCGGTCGAACATATACTGGCGGCGGACATCAAACTCGTCGCGCATATCCGTGACGCACTGCTGGTCGCCGGTGAGCGCCGCAAGGGCGCCATACTGGGCAAACGAGCACGCGTTCGAGGTCATGTGGCTCTGCATCGAATCGATCGCCTTCGCGATCGGCTCAGGGGCCGCAAGGTAGCCGATCCGCCACCCGGTCATCGCGTAGGCTTTGCTGAACCCGTTCACCGTGATCGTCAGGTCGTAGGCCTCCGGCGTGAGCGAGGCGATGCTGACGTGCTCGGCCCCGTCGTAGGTGAGCTTCTCATAGATCTCATCCGAGAGGATGTAGATGTCCTCCTCGGCGGCCACCTCGGAAATCGCCCGGAGCTCGTCGCGGGAATAGATCGAGCCGGTCGGGTTGCCCGGCGAGTTGATGATGACCATCTTCGTGCACGGGGTCATGGCATTTTCAAATTCCTCGGCGGTCATCTTCCAGCCGTTTTCCTCCTTCGTGTTCACGATGACAGGAACCCCTCCGACCAGGCGCACCATCTCCGGGTAGCTGAGCCAGAACGGAGCCGGGATGACGACCTCGTCGCCGGGGTTGACGACGGCGGCGATCGCGTTGAAGCACGACTGCTTGGCCCCGTTGCTCACGATGATCTGGCTGGACTTGTATTCGAGCTTGTTGTCCAAAGAAAACTTTTTCGAGATCGCCTGGCGGAGCTCCGGGGTGCCCGAGCTCGGGGTGTATTTGGTGAGCCCTTTATTGAGCGCGTCAATGGCTGCCGCCTTGATGTGCTCGGGGGTGTCCATGTCGGGTTCCCCCGCTCCAAATCCGCAGACGTCAACTCCTTCGGCTTTGAGGGCCTTGGCTTTGCTGTCGATGGCAAGGGTGAGGGACGGGGTGAGTTCGGCGAGGCGGGACGCGATTTCCATAGGTGTTGAGTGAGTGTTCATTAGACGGACAAGCCGCCGTCTTCAAGCATCGGTTTCAGAATGTTTTCTGCAGGCGGAGCGGACGGCCGCAGGGACGGGCATTTTTCATTGCGCTTTTTTGACGGCGGAGTGGTATTCCTGCAGGGTTTTGACCCCGTAGCCGGCCTGCTGGATGGCGCGGATCGCGGCGATGCTGGCGCGGGCGCCCCGGAGGGTGGTCATCGTTGCGACGCGGGCGGCTACGGCAGCGCTGCGGATGGCGACCTCGTCGCGCCGGGGCTGCTGGCCGCTGGGCGTGTTGAGGATGAAATGGATCTCGCCGTTTTTGATCAGGTCGAGGACGTTCGGCCGGCCCTCTTGGATTTTGAGCAGGGTCTTTACCGGGACTCCGGCCTCGGCGAGCAGCCGGGCTGTCCCGGAGGTTGCGTGGACAGTGAACCCCAAGCCGGCAAACTCCCTGGCGACCTCGATCGCCGCCGGCTTGTCGCTATCCTTCACGCTGATAAAGACATTTCCCTTTGTCGGCAGCGGCGGCTGGGCGGACATCTGGCTTTTCGCGTATGCGATGCCGAGGTCCGGATCGATCCCCATGACCTCGCCGGTCGAGCGCATTTCCGGGCCGAGGATGATGTCCACGCCCGGGAATTTGATGAACGGGAACACCGCCTCTTTCACCGAGTAGTGGGACGGGAGGATCTCTGCCGTGAGCCCGAGCTCCCGGAGGGATTTTCCGGCCATAATTTTTGCGGCCATCTTGGCGAGCGGCACCCCGATCGCCTTGCTGACGAACGGCACGGTGCGCGAGGCGCGAGGGTTGACCTCCAGAATGTAGACCTCCTCGTCCTTGATGGCGAACTGGACGTTCATCAGGCCGCGGACATCCAGCTCCTTGGCCATCGCCTTGGTCGCGGTCTTGATCGTGGCGAGGGTTTGTGGGGAGAGGGAGAAGCTCGGGATCACGCACGCGCTGTCGCCGGAGTGGATCCCGGCCTGCTCGATGTGCTCCATCACGCCGCCGATCACGCAGGTTTCGCCGTCGGCGATGCAATCCACATCGACCTCGGTCGCGTCCTCGAGGAACCGGTCGACCAGCACCGGGCGCTCCGGGCTGGCCTCGACAGCCGTCCGGATATACCGGCGGAGGTCGGCCTCGTCGTGGACGATTTCCATCGCCCGGCCGCCGAGGACGAACGACGGGCGCACGAGGACCGGGTAGCCGATCCGCGAGGCGACGGCTACCGCCTCCTCCTCGTTCGTGGCCGTGCCACCCTGGGTCTGGCGGAGGCCGAGCTTATCGAGCATCGCGGAGAAGTGCTTGCGGTCCTCGGCCATCTCGATGCTGTGCGGCTGGGTGCCGATGATGGTGCAGCCGTTCGCGGCGAGCCCGGCCGCGAGGTTGAGCGGGGTCTGCCCGCCAAACTGCACGATGACCGCGTCCGCCTGCTCGCGCTCGTAGATGTTCAGGACGTCCTCGAGCGTCAGGGGCTCGAAATACAGCTTGTCGCTCGTATCGTAGTCGGTCGAGACCGTCTCCGGATTCGAGTTGACCATGATCGTCTCCCACCCGAGATCCTTCAGGGCGAAGGCGGCGTGGACGCAGCAGTAGTCGAACTCGATCCCCTGCCCGATCCGGTTCGGCCCCCCTCCGAGGATGAGGACCTTCTTCTTGTCGCTCTTCCGGGTCTCGTCCTCATCTCCGTAGGTCGAATAATAGTAGGGGGTGTAGGCCTCGAACTCCGCCGCGCACGTATCCACCAGCCGGTAGGTCGGCACCGCTCCAACCGCCTTGCGCGCCTTGCGGATCTCCGCCTCGGTCGCCCCGGTCAGGTGCGCGAGCTGGCGGTCGGAGAACCCGAACTTTTTTGCGCGCCGGAAATCTTCCGCGCTTCGCAGTTCGGATTTCGCAATCCGGCTTTCTTCCTGGACGATCAGCCGGATGTGCTCGAGGAACCAGCGGTCGATTTTCGTGAGCTCGAAAACATCCTCGACCGAGAGCCCGGCCTGGAACGCCTCGCGGATGTAGAAGATCCGGTCGAAGCACGGGATGCGCAGCTTCTGCTTGATCGTCGCCAGGTCGTGGGGGATGTCCTTGCCGTCCGCACCGAGCCCGAACCTCCCGATCTCGAGCGAGCGGAGCGCCTTCTGGAGGGATTCCTTGAACGTCCGCCCGATCGCCATCGCCTCGCCAACGCTCTTCATCTGGGTCGTCAGCGTCGCATCGGCCTGGGGGAATTTTTCGAATGTGAACCGCGGGATTTTTGTGACCACGTAGTCGATCGACGGCTCGAAGCAGGCGGGGGTCTCGCGGGTGATGTCGTTCTTCAGCTCGTCGAGCGTGTAGCCGACGGCGAGCTTGGCGGCGATCTTCGCGATCGGAAACCCGGTCGCCTTCGAGGCGAGGGCCGAGCTGCGCGAGACGCGCGGGTTCATCTCGATGACGATCATGCGCCCGTTCGTCGGGCTGACCGCGAACTGGATATTTGAGCCGCCGGTTTCGACTCCGATCGCGCGGATCACGGCGAAGCTGGCGTCGCGCATCGCCTGGTATTCCTTGTCAGTCAGCGTCTGGATCGGCGCGACCGTGATCGAGTCCCCGGTGTGGACACCCATCGGGTCGAGGTTTTCGATCGAGCAGATGACCACGCAGTTGTCCGCGCGGTCGCGCATGACCTCCATCTCGAACTCCTTCCAGCCAAGCAGCGACTCCTCGATGAGCACCTCGCTCACCGGAGAGAGATCCAGGCCCCGGTGCACGATTTCCTCAAGCTCCCCGCGGTTGTAGGCGATCCCGCCACCCGCGCCGCCCAGCGTGAAGGCGGGCCGTATGATCAGCGGGAACGAGCCGATCTCCACGGCCACAGCCGCCGCCTCGTCCAGCGTGTGCGCCACGCCGGAGCGCGCGCAGTCGAGGCCGATCTCCAGCATGATGTTTTTGAAGATCAGCCGGTCCTCGCCTCTGCGGATCGCCTCGGCATTCGCCCCGATCAGCCGCGCCCCGTGCCGCTCGAGCGCCCCGGACTCGACCAGCGCCATCGCCGCGTTCAGGGCGGTCTGCCCGCCAAGCGTCGGCAGCACGGCATCCGGCTTCTCCCGCTCCAAAATTTTTTCGATGACCTCCGGGGTGATCGGCTCGACATACGTCCGCTGGGCGAACTCCGGGTCGGTCATGATCGTTGCCGGGTTCGAGTTGACCAGCACGACCTCGTATCCCTCCTCAGCCAGCGCCTTGCAGGCCTGGACCCCGGAGTAGTCGAATTCGCAACCCTGCCCGATCACGATCGGACCGGAACCAATAAGCAGGATTTTTTTGATGGATGTATCCTTTGGCATGACGTGCGGCCAGCCTAAGCGAAGCGCTGCCCCGAGAGCAACGAAATGGTTTAAGAAAGACCGGGGGGCTCCGGGCGGGGGCAAGCTTTTGCAACCCGCCACCGGGCGCGGGAGAAGAGCGCGGCGGCAGAGACGGCTAGCCCGACCACGAAGCCGAGCCAAATCCCGGGCGCGCCCGCTCCAAACACAAACGCCGCCGCCCACGAAACCGGCAGGGCAACAACCCAGTAGGAAAGCACCCCGATCCCCATCGGGATCTTCGTATCATGGAACCCGCGCAACGCCCCGGCCGACACAACCTGGATGCCATCAAAAATCTGGAAGACCCCGCCGAGGAGGAGGAACTGGGCGGCGAGCACGCGGACGTCCGGGTCGCCGATGAACCACCCGGCAATCGTTTTTCCCCCGAGGATAAAGCCGGCGAGGGAGGCGCTCATGAAGGCGGCGGCCAGCACGAGAGCGCCGAAGACGATCGGGCGCAGAAGGTCCGCCCTCCCGGACCCCCGCGCATGGCCGACGCGGACGCAGACCGCCTGCGAGAGCCCGAGCGGGACCATGAACGTCGTGGACACGCAGGTCATCGCAATCTGGTGGGCCGCCAGCGCAGTCACCCCGAGCCACCCCATCATGATCGCTCCGAACGCAAACCCGCTGACCTCGAAAAGGTGCATCCCCCCTGCAGGGAGACCAACCGAAAGGATCCGACGGGCCGAGGAAATGATTCCGGGCGCCAGCCAGCGCGACGGCCAGGACGCCCGGAGCCGCAGCGACGAGAGCGGATGCGCGATCACCGCAAACATGACCGCCGTCCTCGCGAGGAGCGTGGCCAGGCCCGCACCCTCGATCCCCATGGCGGGGGCATGCCAATTTCCAAAAATGAAAATCCAGTTCAGGAACGCATTCAGCCCGACCCCGGCCAGGATGATCCAGAACGGGAACCACGGCCGGCCGAGCGCCTCGCAGAAGTTTTTTGTCACGGTGGTAAAAAACACGGGGATGAGCGACCAGGTGCAAATAATGAGGTAGCCGCCAGCCGCAGTGTTGACCTCCGCCGGCTGGCCGAAGAAGGAGAGGTGCGGGAGGAGGGCATAGGTCGCGCCCAGCACGGAAAGCGAAAGGAGCAGCGCGACGGCGAATCCTCCCCGGACGCTCTCGGCGGCGCGCTCGGATTTCCCGGCCCCGTGCGAGTGGGAGGCATGCACGCTCACGCCGGAGAGCAGCCCAAACCCGAAGACGAGCGGCACAGAGAGCAGGGTGTTCGCGAACCCGCAAGCCCCGAGCGGAACCACCCCGACCTGGCCGACCATCACCGCATCCACCCAGCTCATCAGCATCTGCCCGACATGCCCGGCAATGATCGGAAGCGCCAGCGCCGCCGTGCGGCGGTTCTCTGCCAGCATGCTCATCGCGCGTTCATTATTATTTTGTTCTCCGTGGTGGTCGCCGGGCAGTGGCTGGGGTCAAAGAAACGAAAAGAGCCGGGCGATCTGCGCCGGGCAGGCCTGCCGCATCCCCCCGGGCGGGATCCGCGCCGGGGTCATTCCTCGACCTCGAGGACGAGCGCACCCGGCTCGACTTTTAAACTTTTCACGCCCTGCAACACCGGGCCGCCGCCAAGGGCATCCCCCAGCAGGTTCTCGCCCTTGATCCCACCCAGCCAGGCCTTCGGCAGGCTCAGCCCAAAGATCGTCACATCCTCGAGCACGGCATAGGGCGCGCCCTTCCCGCCGATCGAAACCCGGAACCGTCCGCGCATCCGCAAGGTCGTTCCGCCCCCGATGGGAAAATCCTCAGGGATCGGGATCGCCAGGTAGGCGTTGACCGCATCGCTGGCAAACTCGATGCGGACTTTGTCCCCGAGGTCGGTGTTCAGGTTCAGGAGGCCATTGACCTCGCGCTCGGTGAGCTTGAGAAACTTCGATCCGGGAATGTAGGTCCGCTTGTCTGCGAGGGCTGGAGCGGACGCTCCCGCCCGGGCGGAGGCGGCCGGGGGGCTGAGCGGAATCGTGCCGCCCTCCAGCTCCTTGATCTTCACCTCGACCGCCGCCTTTTCCTGCGGGCTCAGCACAACCGGGCGGATCGGGCGCTGGGTCCACCAGATCGTTGCCGCCACGGTCGCCGCAACCAGAAGCGCAAGAAGCGCCAGCCCGCTGCACCCCCAGAGAAATGGATGCCGCGCTTTTCCCGGCGCGGGTAAGTCGTCCCTGTCCATTCTACATTCTCTTCCCTTGCTGGATTTCCTCCGCCTCCGCATCGGCCTGGGCAGCGCTCAGATTGAGAGCTTCGGCCTCTTCGACGAGCTCCTCGGCGAGGAGGACTTTCGCCGCCCGGCGTTTTTTTCCGGCGAGCGCGCGGAGGGTTTCGATGCGGGCGAGCTCCTCCGGGGTCAGCGGCGGCGGGGCGGGGTGGCCGTCGGCCGGCAGCAGCGGCCGGGTTGCCCGGGCGTGGATGCTGATCATCCCGGCTGCGGCGAGGTTTTGCAGCGCCTCCCAGGTCGTTGTCGCGAGGATTTGGAGGGCCGGCTTGTCGCCGCGCCATTCGGTCCGGGCGAAAAGCGCCTCGACGAGCGGGCGGTCGGCGACGTCTTGCAGCACGGCCATCAAAACAGGAGTCTGCGAGCCGGGGATCCATGTCTCGTCGCAATGGGCGAGGCGGTTTCCGAGGGCCGCTTTGGCGCAGGAGGCAAAATGCGCGGCCGGGTCGGAGGGCGGGGGCTTTGCGCTGGCCCCTTCCGCCGGAACCGATGCCATGACCTGCTCCAAGCGTTTGAGGAATGCCTGCCCTCCGCTCTTGAGCTTGATGTTGCCGAGGTCGCCAGCGCCATCGAGCACGCCTTGCGCAAGCTCCATCTTCTGGGACAACGAGGAGAGCATCCCGTGCTCGATCGTATTTTCCGCAACGAGGTTGACGACCGTGACCGGCCGAAGCTGGTTTTTCCTCCAGGCGCGCGCGATCCGCTGCTCGAGCTTGGCGGGGTTCCACGGGAGGTCGCAATTGATGACGACGCTGGCGTTTTGAAGGTTCAGCCCGACTCCCCCCGAGTCAGTGCTTAGGAAGAGCCGGCAGTCCGGGTTTTGCCGGAACGCGATGATCTCGGCGCGGCGCTGCTTTTGAGGGACGGTGCCGGTGTGCCATGCGTAGCCGGTGCGGCTCTTGTCCGCCCACTCGCGGACGCGCTCCAGCATGCCGATCCACTCCGAGAAGACGATGACTTTGACATCCGGGTCTTCCAGGCATTCGTCGAGCACGCGGGCGATCTCATCGAGCTTCGGACAATCGCGCGACGGGTTCCCCTTCATGATGCCTGGCGAGTCGCAGATCATGCGCATCATGTTGAGGAGGATCATCAGGTAGTCCTGCTGCTTCGGGGTGAGCGGGCGGCGGATCGAGATGGCGACAAGCTCGGCCACCTGCTTTTGAACCCCCGCATATTCGTCGCGCATCGCCGGGGTGAGCGCGACGAAGTGGTTGCGGTCGGTGCGGTCGGGAAGCTCGGTCTCAACGTCGGCCTTCCGCCGCCGGATGAGGATCGGCCGGACGCGCTCGCGGAGCTTGTCGAGGTTCCTGTAGCCGGCCGGCCGGCCGCGCTCGTCGAGCTGGTAATACTCGCGGTTGAAGCGGAAGAGCGGGCCAAGGATCGTGGGATCCAGGAAATCCACGATCGACCGCAGCTCGTCAATCCGGTTTTCAATCGGCGTGCCCGTGAGCACAAACGCGTAGCGGCTCTCGAGGCGCTTGACCGCCTGCGCAGTTTTTGTGGACCAGTTCTTGATCCGCTGGGCCTCGTCGAGAATCACGATGTCCGGGCGGAGCCGCGCGTTGATGTCGAGGCTATCGGCAACGATCTGCTCGTAGTTCGCAATCGTGAAAAATGGGGCATCCGGGTCGCTGTAAACCTGCGACCGGATGGCGCGCCCGCCAAAGACCAGCCGGAGCGGCAGTGCGGTGAACTTTTGAATCTGCTCCTCCCATTCGGCTTTCAGCGAGGCGGGAGTGACGATCAGCACCCTACGGGCCTTGCCAAGATGATGGAGGAGCGCGCAGGCCGCGATCGCCTGGATGGTTTTGCCAAGGCCCATCTCGTCAGCCAGGAGCGCCCGCTCGTTGAATGCGAGATGGAGCATCCCCTCGCGCTGGTAGGGGAAAAGCGGGCTGCTCGTGACGTGCTCGGGATGGCTGCCGCCAGCCACCCCGATCTCGTATTCGCGCCGGCTGAGGATCCGGTCCCGCTCGCGCGAGCGCGCCGCAATCCATGGCTGGACATCCTGCGAGATCCTTAGCGCCTGGCTGCGCGAGGCAAGAAGCTCCTCGAGGAGCCCGGCGGGATCCAGGCCGTCCGCCTGCAGCCCGTCGCTGCTGAAGCGGGCGCGAAGCCTGGCCGGCAGCTTCGCCGCGTTCCTCTCGACGCGCAGCCCCCCCGATGCGGCGTCCGGCACGATATCTGCCCGCCCTGAAGAGACCCGCCCGGCGGCTTTGAACTCCGCGCGCTGGCGGCGGGCAATCTGGAGCAGGATCGCCTCGATGTGCTTGCACGTGCCCAGCCCGTTGATGCGAAAATCCGGGCAGGTGCAGGAAAACTGGCGGGATGCGACATCGCGGATCTCGGCGAGGTAGGCCATGCCGCTCGGCGACTGCACTTCGAAATTCGAGAAGACCGGGTGCGAGGGATCGAGGTTGGTGATCCGGTGGCGCTCCTCGCGAGCGCGGAGCCTCCGCTTCGCTAGCTCGTCCGCATCGGTCGTGCGCCAATCGGTGTGGGGCGGCAGCGGGGGGCCAGACAATCCGGATTTTTTTGCAGGAGCTTTGTGTTTCATGAGGAGCGGTCTTTTTTGTGCGGAGATCCCCTGCAGGTCAAGGCTCGTGTGCCAGGCGCGAGAGTATCCACGCTGTTCGGCATGCGCTTGAGCTTTAGCTCGTCGCTGCCAAACGAGGTGATTTTCAGGAAATCGTTGCCCGCGCTAATGAGGGATGCCGGCGCTTTGACGAACATCGAGCCGATGCGGCCTGTTCATTGCCTGGTTTCTTTTGCCCTGCCCGGCGGGAGGGCAAAGCCGGGGCGGCCCTCGCGGATCAAACGCGAAAACCCGGGCGATTTGTCAGCGGCTTTCGCTGCGGCGTTGATCAAAGCCTTTTGCCGGAGCTCCGAGAATGTCAGCCCATCGGCGGCAATCGTGCGGTTCTCGAACATCATCTCGTCCCCTTTTCCGTTGAGCAGGATACGCCAGTCCCACGGCATGTGTTCGGCAGAGGAATGCTGGGCGCGAATGCTTGTCGTGCAGTTGGCGGTGATGGCGTTATACCAGCGCGGGCGCTCGCGCATTTCGTTGAGCGAGTGCAGGTATTCGAGGAAGCGCTCGCGGGCTTGCGCGGGACTCAACGTGGTGCGGTAAAGATAAATATCCTCGTCCCGGCAGTTGGTGCGGACGCGGATCACGTCGCGCTCGTCGGCCACGATGTAGATCAACTCGTACTGCCGGTAGAGGCCGCCGATGGCTGAGTAAGTTTGACCAAGCTTCATGCGCGTCTCGATCGAAAAGCAGACCGGCGGGGCATCGGCGAACTGGAAGCTGACGATCGGATGCGCGAGCCATGGCAACCCCCAGTAATCGATCGCGAGATCGATGCCGGTGATCTGGGAGACGCGCACGGTGCGGGTCTCCCAGCGCGGAGTAAAGTCGCCCTTCGTGCGGTAGTCGCAGTTGCGGACGTTGTGAAGGGTGACCTCGTCGCCGTCGATTTCTGCCCAAGCGACTTTCGCGACGTCGGGTTGCCAGGCGGCATCGTTGGTGGGCTTGAGCGTCAGCCACCATGCGAGCACGAGGGCAAAGGCAAAGAACGTCGCGCCGAGTTTTCGCCATGCGCCGCGAAGAAAAAGCACTGCCGCCAGCACGACGGCCGCGAAGGCCCAGGCAACCGGGGGTTTCCAAATCGAGAAATCGTAGTGCAGCGCGCCAAACGCCCACACGATGCAACCGAGCGCGATAATCCACGCGATGCTCCAGCACGCCAATCGCACCATGCGAAAAAGCAGGGCGAGCAGGTGAACTTCGGCGGGCACGATATTGGTTTGCCCGCAAACCGGCATCTCCGCAAGGCTGCATCTTTCGCGGGCGCGACCGAGGGCTCTTGGATTGGCTTGACCAGCAGGAACTCACCTATGGCGCCGACGGGCCCGCCGACGCCCACATTCTCACCAAAGCACAGCTAGATTTTAAGCAGGTCGGCTATCGGATCGAAGTCCTCCGGGGCGAAGCCGAGGTGGGAGTGGCGGCGCCAGCCTTCGGCGAATTCGTATTTTCCGCTCATGCGCCCGGCCTCGCAGCCCATCCGCTCCATTTCGTCGAGGTAGGCGTCCATCCCCTGCGTGACATCGAGCCATTCTTTTTGTGAAGCATGGCAGGCGAGCATCGCGCGCTTGCGTGCGAGCACCGGGCCGATATCGATGAAAAAATGCGGGGCGACCGGCTGGCGCAATGCGTCGCTGAGCCCGTGGGGCAGCGCGTGGTAGAGAGCGACCGGCTTGTCGCAGGTGGGGGCCGGCGGATTTGTCACGAAGTTTTTCATCGCCCGAGTGAACGCACCGGTCACGACAAGGCGCGTCGCGTTCTGGTGGTCCTCCATGTAATCCTGCGGCGACTGCGTCAGGATGATATCAGGCTGGATTTTTCGGATGACCGCCGCCGCGCGCGCCACAGATGGCGCATCGTAGTAGAGGCCGATGTCATCGAACAACGGCGGATGGGCGACTCCGCCGGCGAGCTCGGCTGAGGCCTGCGCCTCCTCCCAGCGGACGGCTATGGCCTCCTCGCGGGATAGCGTCGCCGAACCGCAGCAGCCATTCGCGAGATTCCAGAGATGGATTTCACATCCTGCGTCTTTCAGGCGCAGGAGCGTCCCGGCCATCATAAACTCGATGTCGTCAGGGTGGGTGGCGGCGGCAAGAGCGATCATGGGTCAGAGCTTCAAAATCGCATCCATCGCCCGCGAGGTCGTGTGGACGAGAACTTCCGGGCAATGCTTGTAGAAGGGCACAGGCGGGATCATCTCGGCGGCGATCCAGCCTTCATAGCCGACCTTGCGCAGCGCGGCCATGACTGCGGGCCAGTCCACGTCGCCGGATAGCAGGTCGCAGAACCCGTCCACCGTCGCCACGTTGCGGCGGTAGTCCTTGAAATGGACGCGCTTGATCCGCTGGCCGAGGATTTCGATCCAGTGCTCCGGGTATCCGAAGGCCAGCGCGTTCGCCACGTCGAAATAGACCCCGACGTTCTTGCTGCCAAACTGGTCCACGAAGCATCGCATTTCCAGCGGGCTGAGCAGGAATTTGTTCCAGACATTTTCCACCGCGATCGTGACTCCGGCTTTTTCTGCGGCGGGGATCGCGGCTTTGATGAACTCGGTCGCGCGCTCATAAGCGAGATCGTAGCGCACGGTCTCGGCGCCCGGGATGAAGTCCACGCCGACCGCGCCGGGGACGGCCAGGATCGTATCGATGCCGAGCTGTTTGGCGCACTCGATCTGCCAGGCAAGAAGCTTCGCGGCCTTGTCCCGCACGGCCGGGTCCGCGCTGGCGGCATTCGCTCCCCAGTAGAGGAACGACATGAGGCCGCTGAGTTCGAGCCCGTGCTTGTCTGCAAGCGCGCGGAATGCCTTCAGCTCCTCCGGGGTGCTCTTGAGATTCACCGGACCGTCCTCGCTGAGGTCGATCTCGAATCCCTTGAACCCGGCCTCTTTCGCGAGGACAAATTTTTCTTCAATGCTCCAGTTTCCGTAGAAACAACAAACGCCGACGGATTTTTTCATGGTTTTTGGTGGTGTGCAGAGGAATTCGGAACGAATTTCCTGGTTGGTTAGATTTTGACCGTGCGCCCGGTGGCGGCGGATTGGATTTCGGCGAGCACGGTGGCGAGGGATTCGGCCGCCTGGTCGCCGGTTGCGATTTTGGGATGGCGCTTTCGTTCCAGGCACGAGATGAACGCGGCGAGCTCGTTGTAATAGCCGCCGAGCGAGGAAAGGTTGCCCGCGCCGGTCGAGGATTCGCCCGCGCCGGGAGTCGTATAAGGCAGGGGTTGCTTTTTTCCCTCGCCAAGCGTCACCGTCAGCGTCGGGCTGGCCGCGCAGTCGAACTCGACCGCGCCGCGCTCGAAGATCGCTTGAAACGCCATCTGGAACCCCCAGTTCGCGGGATAATTCCAGCCGCCCTCGGCGGTGACCGCCACATCCTTGAAGTGGTAGGTCGTGAAGATGTGGCTCCACCCGGTCTTGTCCTTGGTGCCGACCGAGGTCACTGCGTCGGGTTGGCCGAGCAGGTGGTGCACATAATCCGTATCATGGATGTGCAGGTCGAGCGCGGCGCCTCCGGAACGGTTTCCGTCGTTAAGCCAGTTTCCCGTGCTGTAGGCAGGACGGCCCGCACGCCGCTGGAGCGAGAGGCTCAGCAATTTTCCGGCCTTGCGGGATTTCACGAAGGCTTCGAATGCCATATATTCCGGCCAGAAGCGGATGCACTGGCCGACTTGGAAAAAGACCCCCGCCTTCTTTGCCGCCGCCGCGATTTTTTTTCCGTCGGCCTTGGTGAGCGCCAGCGGCTTCTCGCAGAAGAGGTGCTTGCCGGCCGCGATCGCCTTCAGCGCGAACGGCGCATGGAGGTCGGTGGGCAGGCAGACGTCCACGACGTCCACATCACATTCACGAAGCATTTCTTCGAGCGCGCCAAACACGGCGGCTTTTATGCCGAGCTTTGCGAGAGCGCGTTTGGCCTTGGCCTGTTCTTTGTCCACGACCGCCACGAGCGTGGCATCCCCAAGCTGCTTGTAAATCTGGGCGTGCATGGTTCCCATGAAACCCAGTCCGATGATGGCGACTTTTTTCATAGTTCTATTTTGTTCAAGTGATCCTTTGCATTGCCGACATGTAACAACTCCTTTTTGTTACGTCAAGGGCTCGCAACAAAAACCCATGCGGTCTCGCCGGGAAAAAAGCCGCAGGGAACTTGATATATTGCAGCGGTCCGCTCATCGCCATTCGAAAAAGGGGTGCCCGTCCGGAATGCTGCGCCCCCCTTTTAGGACCCGTCCTATGCGGTGCGGAACATGAACCCCGTGAGCAGGCGGGTGAGGACGACCTCTTCGGAGGCCTGGCTGGTGACCAGCTGGAGGTTGGCATCGGCGCAGCCCTGAAACGCGCGGAAGAGCTCGGCGGTGGTGTAGTGGACAGAATTTCTTGCCGCGATCCCGAGTGGGTAGGAGTTCAGCGTGCCGTCCTTTTTTTTCGGGAGGTGATCGATATCCTCCGGCTTGAGCCGGCTGAGCGCCGAAGCGAAGAACTGCGGCTGGGCAGGTGGCTGGAGCCGGTGGCGGAGGAGGAGATCCTTGACAAGAAGAAGGTTTCTGACGGTCGGGACGATCGAGGCGAGAAGGATTCCAATCCCCGATTCCCGCTGCCGCAGGAGCTGCGAAAGGGTGTCGAGCGCCAGGCCGATGTCGCGGGCGGACACCGCGTTGCCGATGTCAAAAATCCCGCTCTCACGGGTCGCCGGAACGAGCGCGCGCACGTCGCGGGCCTCGATCGGGTGGCCCGGCCCGAACGAGGTCTCGATTTTGTCGAGCTCGTTCTCGAGCTGGCCGGAGTCGAGCCCGACCCGCGCCGCCAGCACCTCGATCGCTTCGTGCGAGATTTTCAGCCCGCGGTCGTGCGCCTTGCCGGCCGTCCACGAAATGATCTCCTCCTCGCCCGAGCCGAACCCGAGGGTCGGCTTGTCGTGGAGCGCCAGCTTGCAGAGCTTCGAGAGCTGCTTGTAGGCGGTGCGGACTTTGTAGGGATCGATCGCGCTCATCAAAAAGCTCACGCCGCCGGGCATCGGATGCTTGAGGACTTCGCAGAGCCGGTCGAGCGCCGAGAGAACAGACTCCGAGTTTCCCGTGACCGTGTTGCTCAGGAAGGTTGCGCTCTTGAGCCAGATGAGCTTCGAGCCCCCGAGAAAGGGCATCGTCTGCAGGGCCTGGCAGGCATCGTGGATTCTCGAAACCGCCAGATCCACGGTGTCCACCGCCCCGTCGATCGTCTCGAGCCCGAAGGCGTCCGCGCCCGGAGCCAGATGTGCCGCAAGCGCCACGGCCGCCTTTTTCACGGCCGCCTCGTCGGATCCGGCGATGAAGTGCTTCGAGATCATGCCAGCTTTCTCCTGCGCGTGACAAGAAGGCACGAGAATAGGAACGTCACCGCGCAGAATGCGAGCGTGACGAGGAGGGAAGCCCCGAGCGTCGGCATCCCGCCCAACGCTTGCCCGCCGAGGGATTGCCGGATCGCGGCGACCCCGTAGGTGACCGGGTTCAGCGCCCCGATCCATCCGATGACCGAGCCGCCACCGGGCAAAGGAAACAGCGCGCCGGAAACCATCCAGAGCGGCATCAGCACGACGTTCATGATGGCATGGAACCCCTGCGTCGAATCCATCGGCCAGGCGACCAGAAACCCGAGGCCCGTCATGCTGAACCCGACCAGCACAAACGCCGCCGCCAGCTCCGGCAGATGGTGCAGCGGAAACGAGATGCCGGCAAACGGGGCCAGAATGCAGAAAAGCGCCGCCTGCCCGACCGCGAGGGTTGTCCCGCCGAGGAACTTCCCGAGGACGATCGCTGCGGGTGCGACCGGGGCGACAAGCACGCCTTGCAAAAACCCTTCCTGCCGGTCCTCAATGACCGAGATTGTCGAGAAAATCGCGGTGAAAAGCATGATCAGAACAAGGGTGCCTGGAAAAAAGTATGCCAGGTACGAGACGTGGCCGGCGTTTTCGGGATGGAACGACGGGCTGAACCCGGCTCCGAGCAGGACCCAGAAGACGAGCGGGGTGACGAGCGCGCTGATGATGCGGTTCCGCTGGCGCAGGAATCGCACGACATCGCGATGCCACAGCGCTGCGGCCGGCCGCCAGAGGTGGGTGCGCCCGGGCTTACTCATCGAGTCGCTTTCCGGTTTTGAAGAGGAAGACATCTTCGAGCGTGGGCTTGGAAATCATGGTGGATTCAATGGCGTCGGGGTTGGCGGCTGCGAGCCGGGCCGCGACGGAATGCGCGCCGGCCGCTGAGGCGCGCACCTCGCGCTCGAGCGCATGCGGGAAAAGCCCGCATTCGTTTTCCAAAAACCGCGAGACCCCGGCCGGGTCGCTCGTGGCGACGCGGAGGACCTCCGGGCCCGCCTCGGCAAGGAGGGAGGACGGCGCGCCGACGCAGACGAGGCGGCCGCCACTCATGATGCCGACGCGGTCGGCGCGGGCGGACTCGTCCATGAGGTGGCTCGTGAAGACAACCGTCATGCCGTGCGCCGACCGGAGGTTTCCGAGGAGCGCCCAGAGATCCGTGCGCGCGGTTGGGTCGAGCCCGGTCGAGGGCTCGTCGAGAAGGAGGATGTCCGGGCGCGTCAGCAGGCACTTCGCGATTTCCACGCGCCGCTGCTGTCCGCCGGAGAGCGTCTCCACGAGGCAGTCCATCTTTTCCACAATCCGGAGCGCCCGTGCGAGCTCGGAGATCCGGTCTTTCAGCGGCGCCCCATGCATCCCGTAAAGCGCCCCTCCGTAGGTGAGGTTCTCCCTGGAGGTTAGCTTTTTGTCGAGGCTCGGCGACTGGAAGACCACTCCGATCTTCGAGCGCACGGAGTCCGGCGAGAGCACGGCATCGCAGCCGCCGACCACCGCAGAGCCCGAGTCGGGCGCGACCAGGGTCGTCAGGATCCGGAAGAGCGTGGTTTTCCCGCTGCCGTTCGGCCCGAGCAGCGCAAAGACCTCGCCCGCAGGAACCTCCAAATCCACCCCGTGCAGGACGGTCAGATCCCCGAACCTTTTCACGATCCCCTTGGTGGCAATGGCAATCATTTTTTCTCGGCGGCAGGGTCGCAAATCCTCACGGCAGATGCGAACGAAAAATGCAAGACGGGAGGAACGATCTCTCGCCTATCGGGGTTGCCTTTCCCCAGAATCGAGCTAAGTTTCTCCTGTGAATGCCCGAGAATTCCTTGCGGCCATCTGCGTGAAGTGTCCGTCCTACCAGGTGCCATTGCCCGGCTGCTCGCTTGCGCCGTATCGCAAGCCTGAGGATTCCCATGAGGAAGCCTTTGCAAAATTGACTGACGACCAGGTAGAGGATCTCGTGCGCGCCCACTTCCTCTGCGTCTGCCACAAAGACGGGTGCGGATCCTGAGCCGGTCCTTCCCTCAGCGGATCCGTCCGGGATAAGCAGGTGGCTTTTGGCTTGCGATTTCTAAGCCGGGGGCGTCAACTTGCCCGCATGCAACTTGGAATGATCGGTCTCGGCCGGATGGGTGCGAACATGGCGCGCCGCCTTCTTCGCAATTCCCACCAGTGCGTTGTTTGCGACACCAACCCGAAGGCCGTTGAGGAGCTTGTGAATGAGGGCGCCACCGGGTCGGCTTCCCTCCAGGACCTTGTGTCCAAACTCCAAAAGCCGCGCGCCATCTGGATCATGATCCCGGCGGCTATCACGGATCGCGTCGTGGACGAGCTGGCCGGCTTGCTCGAGCCAGGGGACACCATCATTGACGGAGGAAATTCGTATTTTCGCGACGACCGGCGGCGGAGCGAGGCCCTGCGCCCGAAGGGAATCCATTATCTGGATTGCGGAACGAGCGGAGGGGTCTGGGGCTTGGAGCGCGGGTATTGCATGATGATCGGCGGCGACAAGGTCGCGGTGGACCGCCTGGATCCGGTCTTCAAGACGCTTGCGCCTGGCAAGGGCACCATCGAAGCCACGCCCGGGCGCGAAAAGCTGGGCGGAACCGCCGAGGATGGCTACCTCCACTGCGGGGCCTCCGGAGCCGGGCACTTTGTCAAGATGGTCCATAACGGGATCGAATACGGGATCATGGCCGCATTCGGCGAAGGCTTTGATATCCTGGCCAACGCAAACGCCAGCACGAAGGCTGCCGCAAAGGATGCCGAGACCGCGCCCGCAATGCACCACGACCTGGATTACGATTTGAACCTCGCGGATATCTCTGAGGTCTGGCGCCGGGGCAGCGTGATCAGCTCGTGGCTTCTCGACCTCGCAGCATCTGCCTTCTCGGCCAGCCCGACGCTCTCCGAATTCTCCGGCCGCGTCTCGGATTCCGGCGAGGGCCGATGGACGATCATGGCCGCGCTCGAGGAGGCGGTGGATTGCGAGGTGCTCACGGCCGCCCTCTACGCAAGGTTCCGCTCGCGCAAGGAGCACACGATGTCCGAAAAGGTCTGCTCGGCCATGCGATACCAGTTTGGCGGCCACCTCGAGCGCCCGGCCGGAGGCTAGACGATCCATCAAACGCACAACAAATCCCAAAATGATCAAACAAAAATCCATGAAGCTCCTGCCAGGACAGAAAATTCTTTTTCAAGGCGACAGCATCACCGATGCGGGCCGCATCCGGGAGGACGTCAATTCTCTGGGTGGTGGCTACGCGATGATGGCGGCCTCCAGGATTCAGGCTCGGCATCCGGAGATGGGCCTCCAATTTCTCAACCGGGGGATCTCGGGAAACCGGGCTGCCGATCTGGCCCGCAGGTGGCAGGAGGATTGCCTGGATCTCAAGCCGGATTGGGTCTCGATCCTTATCGGGGTCAACGACTGCTGGCGCCGGTTCGATGCCAACGATCCCACAACGGCCGAAAGCTTTGAATCGCACCTCCGGATCATTCTTGACCGCACGCGCAGCCTCGGGATCGGGATCATCCTTTGCGAGCCGTTCCTTCTGCCTTGCCCGCCGGACCGTGAGGCATGGAGGCAGGACCTCGATCCTAAAATCCACATCGTGCGCAAACTCGCGCGCGAGTTTGCCTCCACCCTCATCCCTTTCGATGGAATCTTTGCAGCGTCCGCAGTCGTCCGTCCGCCGGACTTCTGGGCGGCGGATGGCGTTCACCCCAGCCTCCCTGGCCATGCCTTGATGGCGTCCGAGTGGATCCGGGCCGTGATGGCAGGGTAAAATCACGGCGGCAGCTCTCCCACCCTTTGGTCCGTGAAGTGGGGTGCGGCTTCCTCAGATTGCGGAGAGAACTTTGCGGTGGCGACCCCGGCATCGATTGCTTTATTTATTCAAGGTCGCGGGGAGCAATAAATACCTTGGGGTCAGCCTTCCTGGCCATGTCCTGCGAGAGCGTATCGGGCTCCCGATAACGTCGATACCAACGCGTGAGGGTGGTGTATTCAAAGAAGCAGCTGGCCGGTTTCCAGCGAAGGAGGGCGAACCACACGCGATAAAAAACCATCCAAATGCCGATCAGGACCGGCAGTGAAAGCAGCCACGCGAGGCCGCCCGCCAGGCCTGCGACAATGGCAAACTGGCTTTGCAGTAGCGCGGTCAACGCTTTTGTCAGGACGCTCGAACCGTACAGGAACACGAGCGCCGCGAGCAACTGACTGGCTTGAATCGCCCGTTGCGGGCAGAAGTTCATGCATCGCATGCAGCTCTCGCATTGCAGCGTCCAGAAGGGGCGGCCCCGCACCATCCGAATCGCCGACACCGGGCAGCCCTGTGCGCAGAGCCCGCAAGCGTTGCAGCGCGAGGTGGCGAAAAACAGCTTGGCCAGAAAAAAGCGGGCAAAGCAGAAATAGAGCACCGATACCGGAAGCTTCAGCGGGCCGATCCGGCATCCGCCCGTCACCGCCGCCGTGAACACCGAAACCGAAGGGTTCCCCTGCGGGAAATTCCACACAAAATGGAGCATCGCAGCGATGGTTGTGAACCCGTGAACCGGAAACACGAATCCGATGTGATCGCCGGACTCGGGGAACTCCGGCAGCGCGCCGAAATCGATACTGTGCGCCTGCGCATCGGCCCCAAGCTGCCCGGCTTCCCCCGCCATCCACAACGCCACGCGCCGGGCATTCCCCGTGCCCGAGAAATAGTAAAAGCGCAGCCGCTTCATCATCGATTTTCAGATTGGATTCTTCAGGTATCTCTTGTGGGCACGGAATTTCCAATGTATCGAAGCATGCGTGACTGATTGAGATTTATTTGCAATAATTTTCAGCGGTCCAAGTTGAAGCCGAAACGTTCCCTGATATTCAAACCGGCCATATGAGCGAAACACGCATAGAAACGGACAGCATGGGCGAGGTGGCAGTCCCCGCCGACAGGCTGTGGGGCGCGCAGACTCAACGTTCTCTCGAACATTTCAGCATTGGGAAGGATCTGATCCCCCGCGAGATGATCACCGCTTATGCCATCCTGAAAAAGGGGGCGGCAAATGCCAACCATGCGGGCGGGCGGCTCGACGGGACGGCCCACGGCCTGATCGTGAAAGCCTGCGATGAGATCCTCGCCGGCCAGCACCACGACATGTTTCCCCTGCACGTCTGGATGACCGGCAGCGGCACGCAGTTCAACATGAATGTCAACGAGGTGATCTCGAACCGGTGCTGCCAGCTCGCAGGAACCGCGGTCGGCAGCAAGGCTCCGGTTCATCCGAACGACCATGTGAACATGTCCCAGTCGTCCAACGACTCGTTCCCCTCGGCGATGTATATTGCGGCGGCGGTGAATGTCACCGGGCGGCTTCTGCCCGCAGTGACCGCGCTGAGCGATGCGATTGCGGCCAAGGCGGAGGAGTGGAAGGACATCGTCAAAATCGGGCGCACCCACATGCAGGATGCGACTCCGATCACGCTGGGTCAGGAATGGTCAGGCTACGCGGGCGTTCTGAGCGACAATATCGGGCGGCTCCAGGATGCGCTCAAAGATGTTTGCCGCCTGGCGCTCGGCGGCACCGCCGTCGGCACCGGCATCAATGCGGCCCCCGGGTTTGACGTGGCGGTCGCGGCCGAAATTGCCAGGCTTACCGGCCTCCCCTTCGTCACGGCTCCGAACAAGTTCACGGTTCAAGGCGCACACGATGCGCTCGTGGCGCTCTCCGGGACATTCCGCACTCTCGGCGTGTCGCTCTACAAGATTGCGAACGACATCCGGCTGATGTCGTGCGGCCCTCGCGCCGGTTTTGCGGAGCTGATCATCCCCGAGAACGAGCCGGGCTCGTCGATCATGCCCGGCAAAGTGAATCCCACCCAGGCCGAGGCGCTCGCGATGATTTCCATCCAGGTGATGGCCAATGATGTGGCGGTCGGGTTTGGCGGCGCGAGCGGATACCTGGAAATGAATGTGTACAAGCCGCTCATCATTTTCAACCTCGCCCACTCGATCACGATCCTCACCGACGGCTGCACGAATTTCCAAAAATTCCTTGTCGAGGGGACGAAGCCGAATTTGAAAACGATCGCCGGGTATGTCGAGCGCTCGCTGATGCTCGTGACCGCGCTCTCGCCGGTGATCGGCTACGACAAGGCCTCGGAGATTGCCCACTACGCGATGGACAACGACCTCACGCTCAAAGCGGCCGCCATGAAGCTGGGGTTTGTGACCGAGCAGGAGTTCGACCGCGTCGTCGATCCCTCGAAAATGGTCCGGCCCTACGTGGCGACCGCCTGACCTGCCCCTCCAGATTTCGCACAGCCTCCCCGGATACCACCACCATGAACAACACCACAAAACGCGGCATGGACGTCCTGCACGACCCCACACTCAACAAGTCCACCGGATTCACCGAGGCGGAGAAACAGGCTTGGGGCCTGGTCGGCTTGGTTCCCGACAAAACGGAGACGATTGAGGAGCAGCTGACCCGCGTCCTCTTCCAGCTCAGCCACAAGGCCACCGACCTCGACCGCTTCATCTACCTGATGAACCTTCTGGATACGAACCAGACGCTCTTTTACCGCACGCTGATGTCCGATCCGGCGCGCTTCCTGGATATTGTTTATGATCCGACAATCGGCGAGGCCTGCCTGAAGTTCGACCACATTTTCCGCCGTCCGCTGGGAATGTATCTCTCGATCAAACGCAAGGGGCACGTGAAGGAGGTGCTCCGGAATTGGCCGGTCAAAGATGTCCGGTTTATCTGTGTGACGGACTCCGGGCGCATTCTGGGCCTTGGCGATCTGGGGGCGAACGGAATGGGCATCCCGATCGGAAAGCTGCAGCTTTATACGGCCGCCGCCGGTGTCCCGCCGCAGGGGTTGCTGCCGCTCTACCTCGACGCGGGCACGAACAACGAGACCTACCTCAAAGATCCGCTCTATGTGGGCCTGCGCCAGCACCGCCCGCCAACGGCCGAGCTCTATGAATTTGTCGATGAGTTCGTGGAGGCGGTGCAGGAAGTTTTCCCGAATTGCTGCCTTCACTTTGAGGACTGGACCGGGGTCGATGCGATCGCGCTGCTGGCCCGCTACCGGAACAAGGTTTCCATTTACAACGACGACATCCAGGGCACCGCCGGCGTCACGCTGGCCGGATTGATCAACGCCCTCAAGCTCACGGGCGGCGAGCTCAAGGACCAGCGGATTCTATTTCTCGGAGCCGGTTCGGCGGCGATCGGCCTGGCCGATCTGCTCGTTTCCGCGCTCGGCCAGCAGGGCGTCGCGCCCGATGCGGCCCGCGAGAAGATCCGCATGTTCGACACGCAGGGCCTCGTGGTCGCCGGACGTCCCGGGCTCGCGCCCCACAAGCTGCCCTACGCGCACAAGCTCCCTGCCAGCAAACCGTTCAACCACCTCGACCTCGATGCCGAGCGCCCGGAGATCATCGCCGCGATCGATGGCTTCAAGCCGACCGTGCTCATCGGCGTCAGCACGATAGGCAAGCTGTTCTCGAAGGAGGTCGTGCAGGCGATGTCGCGCCACAATGCTCTGCCGATTGTCTTCGCGCTTTCGAATCCGAGCGAGAAACACGAGTGCCTGCCGGTCGATGCGTATTCATGGACCGGCGGCAAGGTCGTTTACGCCGGGGGCGTGCAATTTCCGCCCGTCCACCTCGAAGGCCAGGTTTTCCTGCCGTCGCAGGCGAACAACCTTTACATCTTCCCGGCTGTGGGCATGGCGATCTATGCCACGAATGCGAAGCGCGTCACGGATGAGATGTTCATCGAGGCCGCCCATGCGGTCGCGGATCAGGTGTCGGAACACGAACTGAAGCTCGGCATGCTTTTCCCGCCGCAGTCGAACATCCTCGAGGTCGAAATCCAAACCGCCGCACGGGTTGCCAAGCTGGTCTTTGATTCAGGCCTGGCCCGCGTGGAGCGGCCTGCGGACATCCTGGCGCTCATCCGCTCGCACGTTTACCAACCTGCCTATCAGAAACTCTGCTGACCGCTCCCGAGCGCGCTGGTGATCAGAGCAAATATCGCCCCGGCGACTATGCGGATGAACTCTCCAGACATGAGCACGCCCGGGGCAAAGGCGGAAGCGCAGTCAGCCCCGCTTTTTAGAATAGGCCAGCGAGCCTTGCAGGACATCCATCGCGCGCTCGAGCTGGGGATCCATCTCTACGGGGGCGTCTTTCCGCGCGTTTTCCTGCTTCCGGCGGGAGCGGAGGAGGGCGACCTCCTCGTCGTCGGTCAGCGAGGCTTTGATGTGGGGGCTTACTCCGTGCTCGTGGATCAGGTTTTTCCCAGGCGTAAAATACTTCGCGGTGGTGAGGCGGACGGCGGATCCGTCGGGGAGGGCGATGACGCTTTGCACCGACCCCTTTCCGAACGTCGTCTCGCCGACTAGCAGCGCGCGATTCAGATCCTTCAGCGCGCCAGCGACAATTTCCGATCCGCTGGCGCTGGCGTAGTTGACCAGCACGGCCAGCGGGTATTTTCGCTGCGGCCCATTGCGCGCCTGGGTGCGGTATTCTCTGGCAGGGGTGCGCCCCCGGGTGAATACGACCATCGTGTTTTCTGGCAGAAACTGTCCGGCCACATCCACCGCGCTGTTGATGAGGCCGCCGGGATTGTAGCGCAGGTCGAGGACGAGCGCATCCATGCCCAGCTTCTCCAGCTTGTCGAGCGCCTTAGCAAGCTCGGCCGCCGTCGGCTCGTTGAACTGGGTGATCCGCACGTAGCCGATCCTGGCTCCACCGCGCGAGGGAAGGATATGGGCATCCTTGACGCTCGACACCTTGATGATCGCGCGCGTGAGCTCGTAGTCCTTGATCTCCTTCGTCGCAGGGCGGCAGATCGTCAGCGTCACCTTCCCTCCGACCTCGCCGCGAAGCTTCTCCACCGCCTTCTGCAGGGTGAGATCCTCCGTCGTCTCCCCGTTGATTTTGAGGATCTGGTCGCCGGGCAGGATTCCGGCGTCGAAGCCGGGCGAGTCCTCCATCGGGCTGATCACGGTGAGGATCCCCTTTTTTTGTGAGACCACCACCCCGAGCCCTCCGAACTCGCTCTTCGTGTCCTCCTGCATGGACTTGAACCCCTTCGGCTCCATGAACTGGCTGTGCGGGTCAAGGGAGGAAAGCATCCCGCGCATCGCCTCATAGGACAGGTCTTTGTAGGAGACTTTCGATTCGTCCACGTAATCCTGGCGGATGAGCTGCATCGCGTGGGCGAGGACCTGCATCTGCTCGTAGGGCGAGTCTTCGGGCGGCTCGGAGGGCTCCTGCGCAAAAGCTGCAGCGGCAAAAAGTGCTGGAAGGATGAAAAAAAAGCGCAAAGTAAAGAACCTCGGGGCAAGCCCCGAGGCATTTGGAGGGACCGGCTCTGTCCGGTCCGCTGCTATCCACGGACGACACGGAGGTCGTCCCTCCAGCAACAAAGCCGAAGCAAGCTTCGGGGTATCAGACCCAAAGGGAATCAAGGCTTGCAGGCGGCAGCCCGGAGCTCCGGACCGCTCCCACCGATCGCTGCTCTTCCTAGGAAGCATCGCGTATCACTCTGCCGGGTCCTCAGTTAAAACCTCAGGCAGCTCGCCGCGCCCGCGGTATTCCACCAGCTTGTTGCGGAGGGTGCGAATGCTGATCTGCAGGATTTCGGACGCTTTCGTGCGGTTTCCCCCGGTGACCTCAAGAGCCTGAAAAATAGCCGCTTTTTCGAGCTCGTGAAGCGGTTGGAGCGCTGGGGGAGGCTGGAGCGCTGGGGGAGGCTGGAGAGGCAGGAGCGGCTGCTCCAGCAGGGGAGCGGGGGAAGCAGACGGGGCGGCCTCCTGGGCGGATCGGCCCGGGGAATCGAAGTGAATCCCCATCAGCTCCAAGGTGATCGGCTTCCCGTCCTCCCCCAGGATGCAGGCCCGCTCGATCACATTTTGAAGCTCGCGCACGTTGCCGGGCCACCGGTGGCGCATCAGCCCCGCAACCACCCCATCGGCCAAACCGGGCGACTTGAGCCCGTTCTGCTTGGATGCGAGCTGGAAAAAAAATTCCGCCAGCTCCTGGATATCTTCCGTCCGATCGCGCAGCGGCGGCACATGGACAGGGAAGACGTTGAGCCGGTAGTATAGGTCCTCTCGGAAATCCCCTTTTTCGACCGCCTTTTTCAGGTTGCGGTTCGTTGTGGCCAAGACCCGCAAATCCACCTTGATCGTCTTGTTGCCTCCCACCCGCTCGAATTCTCTTTCTTGGAGAACCCGCAGCAGCTTGGCCTGAAGGGCGATCGGGATCTCGCTGATTTCATCCAGCAAAATCGTGCCGCCATCGGCCAGTTCGAACCTCCCGTCGCGCTGTTCAGTCGCCCCGGTGAACGCCCCCTTCTCATGCCCGAAAAATTCGCTCTCTATCAATTTTTCAGAGATGACCGCGCAGTTGACCTTGATGTATGGGCGGTCCACCCGCTGGCTGTGCAGGAAAATCTCATTGGCGACGAGCTCTTTTCCCGTGCCGTTTTCTCCGCAGATCATGACGGTTGCGTTGGTCTTGGCCACCCGGGCGATCAGGTCCCGCAAGAAGCGCATCGGCGGGCTTCCCCCGATCATCTTGAGCGAGTCCGCATGGTCGCGGTTCAGGAAATTTGTCACTTTCGCCTGCCGTTGGAAGTCGCCCGCCTTTTTGAGGGCGATGTCGATCTGCCCGATCGAGAATGGCTTGGTAATATAGTCGAAAGCCCCTAGCCGCATGCACTCGACCACCGCCTCGATCGTCGCGTTGGCCGTGATCATCATCACGAGCGGGGGAGGAGATAGCTCGGCTATCCTTTCGAGCAAATCCCGCCCATCCCCATCCGGAAGCTCCACGTCCAGAAAAATCAAATCAAAAATGCTGGTCGCCAGTTTTTTTTCCGCCTCCTCAAGCGATGCGCAAGCGGTCACCGAATGCCTCTTGCTCCGCAGACGATCCGCAAGGGATTTGCAGATCACGGGGGTATCATCGACGATCAATATCCGGTGAGGTGTCATGGGGGCCAGGAATCGTATGCTCGGATCAGGTGGATCATGCGGGTGGCGGAGTTTTCAGATATCCCGCCAAACACCAGTTTCTTCAGGCGCGTCCGGCTCATTCCGTCGAAGCGGGCGCCTTCTGTCGCGGCGAAGCCTTCCGGCGCGGCGGGGGCTCCGGCGCGGCAGGCTCCTCTGGCGCGGCAGGCTCCTCCGGCGCGGCAGGCTCCCCTGGCGCGGCAGGCTCCTCTGGCGCGGCAGGCTCCTCTGGCGCGGCAGCCTCCTCTGGCGCGGCGGCCTCCTCTGGCGCGGCAGGCTCCTCCGGCGCGCCAGAGG
>JBAXXX010000052.1:0-26989 GCA_037127695.1 Verrucomicrobiia bacterium
CTCCCCTACGTGGCTTCTGGGACTTCAATGGGTGAGATCAGGATCTCTGAAGTTTGATCCCCACGGGAGGAAGAGGCAGGCTACGCGCAGGGGTGCCAGCCCGGAGAAATTTGTCATAGAATATGAAATCAATGAGCACATGGATCCACGCAGTATGCCGGTTCCAAGCTGGCGACTGCCACAACCTCGAGTCCGTCTTCACTCAGTCAAATGGATACCTGGGCATCCGCGGATACGAGGAGGAAGGCGTATCCGGCGCGTCCAGCGACCCCATGCAGTTCGTCGCCGGCTATTTCGACCGCTCGCCGGTCACCCGCAACACCATGGTCAACATCCCGACGCTCAGGCGCATCGGCCTGGTTCTGGACGGGGAGAAGCTGGATCTGGCGACCGGGAGCATCGAGGGGTATCTCAGATCCCTCGACCTGCGCTGCGCCGTGAGCGAACGATCCTTTGCCTGGACATCCCCGCGCGGGCGCATAACAAAAATTTGTTTCACCTCCTACCTGAGCTACCCCCGCCGCCACCTCCACCTGACGGAGATTTCCGTGCGGCCAATCAATTGGGAAGGCGAGGTCGTCGTGGACGACCGCTTCGACGGGACCGGCTTGACCCTCCATCAAAAGCACTATGAGGTGACAGGGCATGGGGATTGGCAGAACGGGCATTTTTGTGAGATCCGCACGCGGACATCGAAGCTCCGGGGTGTTCTGGCCTGCGTTTATGAGGCGTCTCTCCCCGAGCTGCAGCAGAGCCCGTCGGTGCTCGACGGGCAGGTTGTTTCCAAGCGGATGGCCTTCAAGGTTCGCCGCGGCCAGCAGGCGCGCCTGCGCCGCTACGCCGCCGTCGCTACGGATTTCGACCTCGATGCGGGGAAGCTGCCGATCCGCACGCGCACGCTGGGCTACCTCCGCCAGGCGGTAAGCCGTGGGTGGGATGGGCTCCGGCAGGAGCAAAATGCCGCATGGAAAAAACTGTGGGACCAGGCAGACGTCCGCATCGAGGGCGACCCAGCGAGGGAGTTCAAGCTGCGCTACTCGATTTTCCAGATGCTGCAGGCGTACCGGCCCGGGGATTCCCGGCTGAGCATCGGGGCCAAGTTTCTGAGCGGGGATCATTACTCCGGACACTACTTCTGGGACACGGACAATTTTCTGACCCCGTTCTACCTGATGACCATGCCGCAGGCGGCGCAGAATCTCGTGGAGTATCGCGTGAGCAACCTGCCGGGCGCCCGGCACAAGGCCCGTTCGAAAAAGTTCAAGGGAGCCTTTTTCCCGTGGGAGGCGTGCCCGGTGGATGGCCGGGAAAACTGCCCCGAGTGGTGGCAGGACAAGGCCGCGACGAAGCCGATCTACATCCCCTGCGGCAATATCGAGGTCCACATCAATTCGGCGGTGGCCATGTCCGCCTCGAACTACATGAACGTCTCCGGGCGCAGCAAGCCGGAGCGATCGCAGATCCGCCGCATGCTTGTCGAGATCGCCCGCTTCTGGGCAAGCCGCGGGGTCTGGGAGGACGGGAAGTTCTCGATAAAGAATGTCATCGGGCCGGATGAGTATCACGAGCACGTGGACGACAACGCCTACACCAACCACACCGCGGGATGGAGCCTCCTGAAGGCGATCTCCCTAGTGGACGCCCCTGAGCTCGCAGGTGCCTTGGGAGTTTCGGCAAAGGAAATTGCATCATGGAAAAAGATTGCGGCCGGCCTCGAGCTCGGGCTCGACTCCCAGAGGGGGATCCTGGCGCAGGATCGGACATTCCTGAGCCTTCCCGAGCTGGACCGCTCAAAGCTTCAGCCGGTCATCCCTCTGTTCCGGCAGATCTCGATGGAGGAGATCGGAAAGCTGCAGGCGATCAAGCAGGCCGATGTGCTGGCCCTGTTCCACCAGCTGCCATTCGCCTACGACTACGCTCTGATGCAGCGGTGCTGGGACTACTACGAGCCGCGGACGCTGCACGACTCGAACCTCAGCGCCGGCAGCCACGCCGTGGTGGCCGCCCTGCTGGGCCGCCGCGCGGAGCTCCAGAAGTATTACGACAAGGTTCTCAACCTCGATATCGGCGGGGAATCCTACAACGTGGTGGACGGGCTGCACGCGGCCAACGCAGGAAACGCATGGACGTCCACAATCATGGGCGCGGCAGGCATCCGCTGGACTGACGACAGCCTGTGCTGCACGCCGCAGATGCTCGATGGGTGGAAGTCCCTGAACTTCGGCATCGTTTACAGGGGCCGCAGCCTGGGCTTCCGCATCGCGAGGAAGACGGCAGCTATCCGCTGCTCCGGCGGCCGTCCGATCAACATGATCGTGGCCGGCCGTCAGGTGCGGATTTCAGGGAAGGCCCAGGACGTCCTCGTTCCTACCGATCCTGTCGCCGTGGTGTTCGATCTGGATGGCGTGCTCGTGGATAGCGCGGTCTGCCACTACCGGGCCTGGAAACAAATTGCTGATCGCCTGGGCGTGAGGTTCGACGAAAGGATGAACGACCGCCTGCGCGGGGTCTCGCGCCGCGAATCCTTGATGATCCTATTGGAGGGTCAGGCCGAGCTGGGGGATGAGCAGATCGAGGCCTGCATGCACGAGAAAAACGAGCTCTACAAGCAGATGGTTGACGAGGCTGGCGAGGAACTTCTGCTGCCGGGGGTGAGGCCGTTCCTGAGCCGTTTGCGAACGGCCGGGGTAAAGCTGGCCGTGGGATCGAGCAGCAAAAATACCCCGGCTCTGCTCCGCCAGGCGGGGCTGAACGAGTTTTATTTCGATGCCGTTGCCGACGGCAACGACATCCGGAAAAGCAAGCCTCACCCTGAAGTGTTCCTGCTGGCCGCCCGGCGGCTGGGGGTCAAGCCGGGACGGTGCCTTTGCGTGGAGGATGCCCCTGCCGGCATCGAGGCCGGCCGCCGGGCGGGAATGAAGACGCTGGGCGTCGGGCCGGCCGAGCTTGGCTGCTGCGACTGGCGGAGAACCTCGATCGCATCGCTCGCCCCGGATGAGATTTTCGGGTTCCTAGCCGGGCTGGACACGTAGCCGCCGCCCGGAGATCCCCCTGGGAAGCAACCCGGATCGCGTATCACGTCGATTCTTTGGCTGCCGCCGATCTTTCTGTCAATGGGAATGCCTGGGCCGGCGGAGGCCCGAGCGTGCCGCCCTCAAGCCAGCGCGAACGCAGCGGCTTTTTTTCCGGCCCCATCGCCCGGCCGGAGCAAAGCGACACCAGGCAGTCTGCCGCACGATCGGCCAGGCAGCTCCGGGAAACACGCATCGTTGCAAGCGGCGGCACGCTATGGAGGGCTGCGTCGATGCCGTCAAAGCCCACGACGCTCACCTGCTCAGGAATGGCAATCCCGCTCTCCGCAAGAGCAGACATCGCGCCGAGCGCCAGGTTGTCAATCCCCCCAAACACCGCAGTAAATGGCAGGCCGAGCTTTAAGAATTCCAGCATCGCCTCCTTGCCGTCGCGCATCTCGAGGCCGCGCGCCTCCACGATATAGCGGAAGGGCAGCGCGTGCCCCTCCTGCTCGCATCCTCGCAAAAACCCGTGGAGGCGGGAGCGCATTCGCTTGGGCGGGATGGCG
Organism: Verrucomicrobiia bacterium; assembly: GCA_037127695.1. GTDB lineage: Bacteria > Verrucomicrobiota > Verrucomicrobiia > Chthoniobacterales > Terrimicrobiaceae > QYQL01. Next base: position 3,581 of record JBAXXX010000052.1, read on the forward strand.
TTCAGATGGACGATCTGGCGGTGGCCCAAGCCAAGGATCCTCCGCGCGATCAGCTCGGCATCCGCCTCGTCATCCGCAGCGATGTGCGGGAGCGGGCCATGGTACTCGGACACGCCGATAATCACGGTCGGGACCTCGCCCCCCTCGAGCAGGCTCATCGTGCGCTCGCTGTCCGGAACCCCCAGCATCGCGAGCGCGGAAAGGTCCTCCCCCCGGCTCGCCGGGCTGGCTTTGTTCTCAAAATACTCGGTGGCGTCACCGAGCGGGATCAGATAGATCCCCTGCGCCTTCAAAAGCTTGCGCAACCGTTCAAAGATTGCCCCGTAAAACGGATTGGTGATCGGGTCGAAGTGGTGGCCGGTGATCAGGCCGACAAGCCCCTGGCCCGCGCGGGGCTTGAGCGGAGGCTTCTTCCGATCGACCAGCATGGTCCCAACCCCCCGCCTCCGCACAAACACGCCGTCGCGCGCGAACTCGGTCAGAACGCGGTTCACTGTGAGCCGGTGGACCGCCAGCTGTTCGGCCAGCTTGATCTCGGAGGGGATCAATTTCCCCACCTTCCAGATCCCCATGTCAATCTGGTCTTGCACAAACCGGCGAACCTGCTGGTAGGGATAGATGAGCTTGGTCATGGTTTCAACCTGTCCGCAGGCAGGTTGCTCGCCAGCCCATCGGCTCCTGGATTTTTGAAAAGCTCACACGCCTGTTCATATAGACTTTTGCACTGCTGTACAAAATAAATACTCGGCCTTCCAGGCGCGCTGTTGTGGCAGCTCGCGCTTGACCTCACCGGGCAAAAACGATGCACTTTTCCTGAATCCTAACGCATGGGGCTGCGGCTTCCCGCACATCTCAATACTCCGCTTTCACATGATCCCAGAAACAGCCCGGCCGATTGCCCTCTTGAAGCCGATGAAATGGACGGGCTTGCTGGCGGGAGCTCTTGCGTTCGCGGGGTGCTCGGGCGGAGAGACATTCCCGCAGGGCTCCTCCCCGGAATTCCTCACGATACAAAAAGCCGATTTCTTTGTCCACGGCCCTTCCCAGCCCGCCCCTCCGGTCGAGCTTCCTCCGCAGGAGTTCGTGTCTGTCCTGCGCCGGGAGTCGGGCTACAGCATCGTCCGGCTGTCGGACGGGCGCACCGGGTGGGTTGACTCCATAAACCTCCGGCCTTCGCCTCCGTCCGCGCGTGCGGCCAGCGAAGACGATGTGTTCCCGGAAAAAGCCGCCGCGAACCGCGCGATGATGTCCGCACCGATGCCCGACCTGAAGCTCCCCGTCGAGGAGGTGACATCGGCAGGAACGAACCGGCCTCCAGGAGGCAGCCGCTAACCCCGAAGACCACAATGTCGCAGGGCCATGGCATGGGCGGGAGGGCGGACTTTCAGGAGATTCTGCGGGATATGCCGCACAAGCCAGGCGTGTATGTGATGCGCGACCGCCTGAAGCATGTGATCTACGTCGGGAAGGCCGGCGACCTCAAGAAGCGGGTGGGAAGCTACTTCATGCCGTCGCGGAGGCTGACTGCCGACGCCAAAACACGGGCGCTGATCGAGAGCGTCTGGGATTTGGAATGCCACGTCGTGCGCAGCGATGCCGAGGCGGTTCTCTTCGAGGGGAAGCTGATCAAGGAATTCCGGCCGAAATACAACGTGAGCTTCAAGGACGACAAGCGGTTCCTGCTCGTGCGGGTGAACGTCGGCGATCCGCTCCCGAGGTTTGCTCTGACCCGGCTACGCAGGGACGACGGCGCAAGGTATTTCGGGCCGTTCGCTCACTCGGGCGCGCTGCGCTCGACGCTCAATACCATGCACAAAAAATTCGGGCTCCGCTCGTGCCGGGCGGCGGTTCCTGACGAGCGGACCTTCAAGCACTGCCTGGACCATGCGATCAAAAACTGCAGCGCCCCCTGCGTGGGCAGGATCACGCGCGACGCCTACCTCGAGCGGGTCCTGGAGGCGTGCGAGTTTTTAGACGGCAAAAGCCACGAGTGGATCGCACAGGTCGAGGCGGATATGAAGGCGGCTGCGGCGCGGCTCGATTTTGAAAAGGCAGCGCTGCTGCGCAACCTGCTCGACGATTTGAAGACGACGACCAAGCCGATGGTCAGGTTTACGCGCAAATCCCTTCCGACGACGATCCACCCCGAAGCCGATATCTCCGCGCTGCAGGACGCGCTCGGGCTTGCCCGTCCGCCCCGCGTCATGGAATGCTTCGACATTTCGAACATCTCCTCGACCCACATCGTCGCCTCGATGGTCCGGTTCCGCGACGGGGTTCCCGACCGGGCCGGATACAGGAAATACCGGATCCACGGGACGGTCCGCCAGAATGACTTTGCCAGCATGGCGGAAGTCGTGCGGCGGCGGTATGGGCGCGCCCTTCGCGAGGCGTCGGAGATTTCCCCGGATGCGGAGCTCAGCCAGGAGGCTGCCGGCGAGGCCGTGGCAAGGCTCGCGGCAGCGCCGCGCCGCGAAACGCTGCTCCCGGATCTCATCATCGTGGATGGAGGAAAAGGCCAGCTCTCGAGCGCGTGCCAGGAGCTCCAGCGGCTCGGGCTCCATAGCGCCCAGATCATCGGGCTGGCCAAGGAGTTTGAGGAGATCTACCGTCCGGGCCGCCCCCTGCCGCTGCGCCTGCCCGAGGAGAGCGGCGCGCTCCGCCTGCTGCAGAGGATCCGCGACGAGGCCCACCGGACGGCCAACAGCTACCACTCCCTCCTGCTCAAACGCCGCGTCCGGGAAAGCCTGCTCGATGAGATTCCCGGCATCAGCATGGCCCGCAAGCAGGCCCTCTTGCAGAGGTTCGGTTCGGTGGAGCGACTAAAAAAGGCCTCGGCAGAAGACATCGCCACGATCCCGGGAATCAGCGGCGCGCTCGCGCTGCGCATCCTCAGTAAAATCTCTGCGGCGGGATGATCGGCTGTGGCCGGGTGAGGCGGTCCACAAATCGATCCCAGGCCGCCTGCCCGGCGAGGATCTCAATTTCGACCCGCAGGTAGTAGATCGGAATTTCGGGATCGAGGATCCGAGGGATCCGGACGGCGTCTTTTTCCGTGGTGACGATCGCCTCGATCTCGCGCCGCGCACAGCGGCGGATGAACTCCTCGATCTCCGGCGCGGTGTAGCGGTGGTGGTCGGTGTAGGATTTGGAAAGCTCGATCTCCGCATCGAGCGCGCGCAGGGCGTTCTCAAAGCTTTCCGGGACGGCGATGCCGCTGATCGTTCCGATGCGCAGCCCGCGAAGGAGCTCGAGCGGCCGGATTTCTCCGGTCACGAAATCCTTGAGGTGCTTCGGGCGGTGCGCGCATTCGATGATGTCGGCCGTCCGGTTGTACCTGCGAATCCGCGCGATAATCGCCGAGTTGTCCGATCCGTCGCATTTGGTAAGGAAGATATGCGTCGCGCGCCGGAGGTTCTGCGGAGGCTCGCGAAGCGTGCCGCGCGGGAGCATGAACTCGTTCCCAAACGGGGCCTGGCGGTCCACGAGAACGATGTCGAGCCCGTGGCGCATGCGGATGTATTGCAGCCCGTCATCGAGGATGAGGGCGTCGGAGCCGAACTCCCGCACGGCATACGTCCCGCTCTTCACCCGGTCGCGATCCACAAGCACCACGACGCCGCGCAGGTTGTTGGCCAGCATGAACGGCTCATCGCCGGCCGTGCGCGAATCCAGAAGGAGCGACTGCCCGTCGGATACAACCCGCGGGATAAAACCCGCCTTTTTCTTGGCGATCCTGTCGAGCTGGCGAAGCAGGAACGGCCGGGGGATGCTCTTGTACCCGCGGCTCAGGATCGCAACCCGGCGGCCGCCCTGCTGCAGGGCGCGTGCCAGGAGCTCGACGACAGGGGTCTTCCCCGTCCCTCCAACCGTGAGGTTGCCGACGCTGATGACCAGGCAGCCGTGAGAATGGCTCCGAAAAACCCGGTTCCTGTAAAGCGCCAGCCGGGACTGGACGAGAAGCCGGTAAACGAGCGAGAGAACCCAGAGCAGCCCGCGAAGCGAGTCGGCCCTGCGGCCGTATCTCCGGCCGAGGATGACGTCAATCGCAAAGGTCTCAAGCCCCTCGATCCAACGTCTCATGCGAGGATCTTCACTCCGGCATTATCCGCGCGGATCACGATGGCTACCGCCTCATCAAGCCCGGAGGCCACGATCATGGCATTTGCAATTTTCTCGGGCTTGCGGAGCGTCACGCACGAGATCGTCGAGCCGGATCCGCTAAGCCATCCGCCGAGCGCCCCGGCTGCGCACGCGGCATGGATGACCGGGGTGAGGCATGGGATCAGCGGCTCGCGATACGGCTGGTGCAGACGGTCATGGAACGCCCCCTGAAGCGCCGGATAGTTTCCCGTGGCGAAGGCCGCCGCGACCGCGGCCGCATTGCCCGCGCTGAAGGCCGCATCTGGGAAGGCCAGCGTGCGAGGGAGGACCTGCCTCGCTGCCGGGGTCGAAATTTCAAAATCCGGAATGAGGAGGACGAAGCACAGCTCCTGCCCGACACGGTATCTCTGCAGCCGGCCCATCGGCGGAGTGATCGTGAACCCTCCGAAGGCGGCCGGCGCGGCGTTGTCCGGGTGGCCTTCAAGCGCCGCGCAGAGGCGAAAGAGATCCGCGCGGGAAAGCGGCCGCCCGGCGAGCTCATTGAGCCCGTGCAGGACGCCCAGGCGCACGGTGACGCTGCTGCCAAGCCCGCGCGAGCGCGGGACGGACCCCTCCACCCCCCAGTGAAATGCGAACGGACGGCGCTTCGCCTCCCGGAAAAAAAGTTCGGAAGCTTCCGCTGCCATCTCGCCCTTCGCCGGGCCGCGCCCGCGCCGGACGGTTGTCGTGTTATAAATCCGGAGGGCGATGCCGAGGCAATCGAATCCGGGCCCCAGATTCGCCGTTGTCGCCGGCACTCTTATGCGCGCTTCATTCATGCAGCGGATCATGCGCGATAGTGGTCTGCCGGAAAAGAAGATATCGCGGTCAGCCCGGGCGGAGCGTCCCCCCCTCGTGCCATTGCCCGGGTATGAGGAGCTTGCGCGGATGGCGCGACACCCCGATCTCGTTCCGGCTGAGCTGGCCGATGATCAGGTCGACCGCCGCCGCGCCGATCAGCTCATGGTTCTCGCGGATCCCGCTCCAGCTTTCGACATCGCCCACAACGTTCAGGTTCGCAAGCCCGCAGTCGCCTGGGACAGAGCGCCCGGTTTCCTGGAGCCACTCCCGAACCACGGGGTTGCTCGAAAGGATCACGTCGGGATGGTAGGTGTCCAACCACCGGTCAAATGTGGGAGGGCGCCCCTCTTTGAACCGTTCGAGGAAGAGGATCGGGACGTGCTGGGACTCCGGAAGCTGGGCTTGCTCGACGAGGAACGCAGCATGCGAACGGCCTTCGGATTCCCTGTCCAGATACCGGCTGTAGATGAATCCCACGCGCTGATAGCCGCGCTTCAGAACCGTCTGGAATGCGAGGCGGAGGTTGTAATGAAAATCCCGGTCGGCGATGGGAAATCCCTGCGGGTAATACCGCGAGGCCGCGGCGGGCGAGTGCCCGGGGGCGATCTTGTTTCCGCTGCCGATCAGCGCAACCACGCAACTCGACCACTCCTCAAGCAAGAATTGCTGGTGGAGCATGAGGGGAAGCACGACCCCGAAAATCCCCTTGTGCCGCAGGATTTCGGAAACCCTGACGACCTCGTCGCCGCTGGCGCGCGCATGTCCTCCGATGGAGATCTCCTCGAGGCGAAACCCCCTCGCCTCGCAGCGCTCCCTGGCCCCGTTCAGATACCCACTCAGCCAGGGAAACTCCTGCCAGCAGTCGGGGTTCGGGTAGTCGTTGAGCCAGGCGAGAGACGACTGCATAGCGGTCGGCCGGCTCGACCTCGCCTGGGCCTGATACATGGCCACCAGGGGGTTCGGGCGATAGCCCTCGCGCTTCGCGATCGCCTGGATGCGCTCCCTCGTAGGCGCAGGAATTGCCGCGTGGTTCCTGAGCGCCCGCGAGACGGTGGCCTTATGCACCCCGGCCAGCCGGGCGATGTATTCCAAGGAGATTCTTTGGAGCTTCATAGGTTTCCCGATCCCATTGCGTCTATATCTTTTACCGGCCCTCTGCAAGCATGTCGTTGCATGTCGTTGCATAGCGTGCGCCCGGAGATCGCGCTTTTCGCTTTAAACATCGAAGCCAGCGGTGCAATGTGCCTTGGCAATGGCAAAACCCGAAGAGCAGATCTTGGTTATCAGGCGGAAACTTTTCGATCAGATGGGAAGCTTTCAAGGGCTTTGTCCTGAGGTCGCCCGCTACCTCGAAACTTTTCTCTTGAAACAAAACAACTTTTTCGTCCCGCGCTCTGCCGCCGAGGACGACCCCTCGCTCAAGCAGCTGATCCCCTATGCGGTTTTCCGGCACGGGGGGAAGATTTTGCACTACACGCGCGGCGCAAAGTCGGGGGAAAAGCGTTTGGTTGCCAAAGGCTCGATCGGCATTGGCGGGCACATTAACGATTCTGACGAGAGCCTGTTTTCTTTCGACCAATCGGCCTACCACAGCGCGGTGCGCCGCGAGATTTCCGAGGAGCTCCGGCTGGCGGGCGGGTTCGCCGAGCGTGCGGTGGCGCTGATCAACGATGACTCGACAGACGTCGGGCGGGTCCACCTCGGAGTCGTCCACCTTGTGGACCTTGATAGCGCAGATGTCCGAGCGGGAGAAAAGGCGATAGCAGAGCTTGGCTTCGCGACGCGGGAGGAGCTCCTTCTGCGCAGGGATTCGCTGGAGACCTGGTCCCAGATCGTGCTGGATGGGCTGCCCGGCCTGGGCTGAACCACCTTGGCGATCCTCAGGGGGCACCTTCGGCAATCTGACCCAGCGGAAAGTAAAAACCAACACAGGATTCCTCTTGCGATGAAAATCGAGTATTCCGACATCGGAGATTACAAATGCTTCTGCAGCGCCTTCTACGCATTCAGCCTGTGCTCCACAGCACCACGGATAGGACATCTGGGCATCGAGTCGGGCGCCAGAACCCGCAGGCACATGGACTGCAATCTCCTCAAACCCGGCCTCGCCGCCGTCCCATCAAAATGGAAAAGGCTCGGAAAGGAATCATTCACTGTCCTCAGCACTCCGAAAAAAGTCTCCTACTCCTGCATTGACAAGGCCAACTCCGGCAGGACGGACATGACGTTCGTCAATGAAAGATCCGTGAACATCCTCTTCGAGACGGAAAAACATTTCTCAGGCGACTTCTTCGAATTCTCATTCGGGAACGACGTGGCACCTCTCACAACATGGGCGATGCCCTCAGAAATATCTATCGTCTCCGCGGAAGGAACCGGCCGGAAGCCAGATGCCAAGGGCAAAATCATCAACAGCTACCGTCTGCCGCTCGTCCTTCACTTTCCAGACTATGGCCTGCTCAAGATAGAATGCGACAGCAAGGATGTCATCTGCGTCGAGGAACTTGTCGGGCTCAAGGAGATGACTGGCCTCGGCCTCGGCTACAAAAACAACGGATATCACAATGCGATGTTCGCTTATCATCACGGAACCGTAACCCTAAAGTTCCACGCATTGTCGAAGATCAAGAAAGGGACCCTGAAGCTCACTGTAGAGAAGGAGAACTTTCCGAATATCAAAGACTGCGACTTTCACGATTCCAAGTGGAACGGCCTGAAGAGATGCTGGATGAACTCCTTCACTCTGGACAAGCGTTCGCTGACGATGGGAGACAACATCGCGCTCGGCGGGGTGGCGCATCTCGCGATGCATTTCAAATCTGATCTTCTCCTGCATACTCCCCAGCTGCCAAACGGCATCCGGGTGCAGGACTTCCTGAAGAGGGCGCTCATCACGAGCTTCGAGGAATGCCAGTCCATCTCCGGAGAAATCAACTGGGAATACCGCAACAATCCGGAGAAAAAGCAGAAGATGGCGACGTTCATAGACTCGACACCGAGCATCCTGATCGCGTTCTGCAACAATTTCCTCCACGACAGGGATGCGAAGTTCGCAAACAAATATGTGTCCAACGCGCTGAATGCCGCAAAATTCCTGATGGGCCTGGACGAGGATGGCGACGGAATAATAGAAGTGCCTTTCCACGGCAACTTCTTCGAGGAGATACACGGACGGAACCGCAACTGGTGGGATAACTTCGCATTTGGACACAAGGACATCTATTTCAACCTGCTCTGCCACCGCGCATTGAGGCTGCTGCGGGAACTGGCGGCAGAACTCGGACTCGACACCGATGCGGCGGAACTACAGATATTCCTCGGGAAATTCGATTCCTGTTTCGACAGGACATTCTTCAATCCGAAGACCGGAGTCTATGCGGGCTGGATCAGCCGTGACGGAAAAGTCCACGACTACATGTTCACCTTCGCGAGCGCGATGGCGATCAACGAGGGCCTTGTACCGAAGCGGAAGGCTGTAGGCATCCTTGGAAAACTCCTCGAACAACTGGATGCTTCCGGCTTCAGCTCATTCCAATACGGGGTTCCGGGCCCTGCCATCCCGGTTGCCGCAAAGGACACCATCAATTGGGACTTCATGGGCAAATGGCCGCGCTACGAGAACGGCGGACTCTGCGGCCAGAACGCTTACCATTTCATCCAAGCCCTCTACAGCTGCGGATTGCGCAGGCAGGCCGACAAGATCCTTTTTGTGATGCTTAGCACGTTCGAGAAGGAACCAACCCATTCCGGACTCATGCCAGGATACATGAAGAGCCTGGACTGGCGCATGAAGGATGGGCATCCCTGCGGATACAACTATCTGGCCGACAACTACTATTTTCTTCTCGCCGCCGTTACGGGGCATTTTGGAAAGGCCGTCGGTTGGCAGTTGCCAGCCTGCGGTTGAAATGCTGAGCCTCAGATGAAAACCTCAAACGCGATGAACGCCCTGACATTTGATCCGACGAGCGACACATTTGTCCTCCGTGAGCTGCCCGTCCCCTCCCCCGGCCCATCCGATGTTCTTGTCCGGGTGGCCGCGTGCGGGCTCAACCCGGTCGACGCGAAGATCACGCGATGGAAGTCGATGGTGCCCGATATGGATGCCTGCTGGACTCCAGGGCTTGATGTCTCGGGCGAGATTGTTGCGACGGGTGCGGCCGTGACCGGGTGGAAGCCCGGCGACCGGGTTCTGTACCACGGGAACATGCTTCTGCCGCACGGCGGGCTGGCGGAGCATGCGATCCACAAGGCGGACACACTGATCCCGCATCCGCAGGTATCGTCCGAGATCGCCGCAGCGACCCCCTGCGCCGGGTGGACGGCATGGCGGGCGATCCATGACAAGCTCCGCCTGGCACGGGAGCACTCGTTTTTTATAGCGGGCGGCTCCGGTGCGGTCGGGGGGTTCGCGATCCAGATGGCGAGGGATCTCGGGCTGGAGAAGATCATCGTGACGTGCTCGGAGAAGAACCTCGCCTATGCGCTCTCGCTGGGCGCGACCGACGCCATCGACTATCGCGCCGGGGATGTGGCGGCGCGCGTGAAGGAGCTTACTGGCGGGAGGGGAGTGGATCGCGCGCTCGACGCCGTCGGGCCGGACGAGGACCTTGCGGTTGCGGAATCCCTGGCCTTTGAGGGGGAGATGGTCGAACTGGTCGATGTTGTCCGACCACAGGAATACCGCGATGTGTTTCTCAGGGGGCTGAGCTTCCACCAGCTCTCGCTTGGATCGGCGCACCGTTCCGGAGGGGAAGATCGGCTTGTCCGGGCGGGGTTGGCCTGCTGCCGAATGCTGGAAGAAGGCCGCCTGGCAGCCCCCGTGCTGGATGCGATCGCCTTGGCCGAGGCAGGAGCCCGGCTTGTGGAAATCCGGAACCGCCGGAGCGCAGGGAAATCGGTCGTGGTGTTCTGAGGCTCCCTTCAGTTGCGGGAAATATATTACTGAGGCCTCGCTCGGCGTGAACGATGCCAACGTGCGAATTGCCCAGACGGCTAGAGTCTCAGAGTCAATCGCGGGCGACCTGGCCGATGTCAACGCGGCGGTGGCGGACGTTCGACTGGGGGGCGAAAATGTGAAAGCCACCACAGAGCTGCGTTGTCGTCCCGCCTGGAGCTGGGGTGACCGACGGGACTCGAACCCGCAACATCCAGAACCACAATCTGGAGCTCTACCATTGAGCTACGGCCACCATAAAAGCCTCTCATTTCCGGAGGGGAACGGGGTCGATATCCTCCGTCATTGAGAGCAACATGTCAATGCGGATTTGGCCCCGCCCAAATCGCGGATCGGAAAGCCAGGCTAAACCGTGATCCTCAGCCCGTCATAAGAAAGCCGGATGCTATCCGGCAGCAAGGACTCGGTCGCCTCGTGCCCGAGATCGTGGCACATGTGGATGAAAAACGTTTTTCCCGGCTGGATTTTCTCTGAGATCTCGACCGCCATCTCGACCGTGAGGTGGGTCGAGTGGGCGGCATGGCGGAGGGCGTCAATGACGAGCACGTCCACCCCCTTCGCGGCCTCGATCGCATCGGGCGGCACCGCCTGGCAGTCGGTCATGTAGGCAAACCGTTTGTTTCCGCCGCGCCAGAAGATGAGCCCGGTCGTCGTGGTGCGTCCGTGTGGGAGCGCGACAGGAACGATCTTTGTCTCTCCCAGGCTGAAGTCCCCCTCCAGCGGGCGGGCTTCCGGGCGGACGTAGTTCCTGAGCTTCGGGCCGTCCTCGAACGCATATTGGAAGACCCTTGCGAGATCCTTGAGCGTCGCCGGGGAGCCGTAAACCGGGATCGTCTTATCCTCGATCTCGCAGAACCTCCGGAGGTCGTCAAACCCGAGCACGTGGTCGGAGTGCGAGTGGGTATAGACGACGGCGTCCAGCTCGATGATCCCCTCGCGCAGGCATTGCTGACGGAAATCCGGCGGGGTATCCACGCAGAACGAAAGCTCGGGAGACTTCACATGGATCGCGGTGCGCAGGCGCCTGTCGCGCGGGTCAGGAGACCGGCAGACCGCGCACGAGCAGCCGATAACCGGGATCCCGTGCGATGTCCCCGTCCCCAAAAATGTAATGTCCAAACCGTCCATCGCTTTGCTTTTGACGGCAAGGGTGCCATAGTCGGCGGATGTCTGCAACGCTGGCCTCATTGCGAATCAGGAATCTTGCCCTGGTTGAGGATCTCCTCTGGGAACCCGGCGGCGGGTTCATCGCAATCACCGGAGAAACCGGCGCGGGAAAATCGATCATCCTCGGGGCGGTCAAGCTGCTGCTGGGCGAGCGGGCGGACAAATCCCTGATCCGCTCGGGTGCGGACGCATGCACGGTTGAAGGGGTCTTCGCGCTCGGCCCCACCTCTCCGCTCCACGCACTGCTTGAATCGAGCGGCGTCGAGCCGTGCGAGGACGGGCGCCTGATCGTCCGCCGGACGATCAGCGCCGGCGGGGGAGGCAAGCAGTTCGCCAACGGATCTCCCTGCACGCTGGCCCTTCTCCGCCAGGCGGGCGACCTCCTGCTCGACCTCCACGGCCCGCACGACCATCAAAGCCTGTTCTCGCGCGACCAGCAGCTCGCCCTGCTCGACAGCTTCGGCGGGGCGGATGTCAAAATATTTTCCGAGGCGCGGAGGGATTCGATGCGGCTCTGGGACGAGCAGAGATTTCTTCTTGAGGGCGCTGCGGCGATGGCGCGAGAGATCGACCTTCTGGCGCACCAGACGGATGAGATCGCGGGGGCTGGGCTGCAGCCGGGCGAGGAGGAGCCCCTGCTCGCCCGGCAGAAGGCGGCGGCCAACAGCCGCCGGCTTTCGACGCTCTGCAGCCAGCTCGGCGCCCTCCTCGACGACTCGGACACCTCGCTCACTTCGCACATGACCGATGCCACAAGGCTCGCGAAGGAGCTCGGCCGGCTTGACCCGCAGGCTGCCGCGATCGAGCAGGCGGCAGGAGGGATCTTCGAGGGCCTCCAGGATTTGTCCCGCACCGTCGACCGCTACGCCGCCGCGCTCGAGTGCGACCCCTCCCGGCTCGCGGAGATCGAAGCCCGCCTCGATGCCATCCAATCGCTCAAGCGGAAATACGGGTCTTCGGTAGGCGAGGTGCTTGCCTTCGGGCAGCAGGCAGCAGGCCGGCTCGCCGAGCTTCGCGGGCGAGAGGAGCGCGGCGCCGGGCTCGACAGCGAAATCGCCCGCGCCGCCAGCGCGATGAAATCCGCCGCCAGCGCCCTCACCAAAGCACGCCGCGCCGCCGCGCCAAAGCTCCAGGCGCTCGTCAGGCGCCACCTCGCGGACCTTGGCTTCGCAAAATCCGGCTTCTCGATCTCGCTGGATCCCCTCCCCGATCCTGGCCCGCACGGGGCCGAGCTCGCCGAGTTTCTCTTCTCGCCAAACCCCGGCGAGCCGGAGCGCCCGCTGCGCGAGATCGCCTCGAGCGGAGAAATCTCGCGCGTCATGCTCGCCATCAAGACCGCGCTGATCGGGCAGGACAGCGTGCCGGTCCTGATCTTCGATGAGATTGACGCCAACGTCGGCGGCGAGATCGGCGCAAAAGTCGGGGCTAAAATGAAGGAGCTCGGCTCCTCGCACCAGGTCTTCTGCATCACCCACCTCCCGCAGGTCGCCGCCCTTGCCGGATCGCAGTTCATCGTGGACAAGGACACCTCCGGCAAGAGGACCACCACCACCCTGCTCCATGCCGCAGGCCCGGCGCGCGAGAAGGAGATCGCCCGCATGCTCGGCGGCAAAGCCGACTCTGCGCTCGCCCACGCCCAAGCCCTCCTCGCAGGCACCTAGAGCGTTTTCACTCAGCTTTCCCGTGTTTTCCTAATATCCAGCTGTCGGTGCGGAACGGGAATGCAGGGAGCCCGGCCTTGCTGATCAGGTTGCCGGTCGGGTTATTCGCCCAGGCGTAGCGGGCCGCAACAGGCTGCGGCACTTCCTTGCTCTTGAGCTTGATGGTTTTCCCGGTGATTTTGGCATCCGCCCAATACCATTTGTGATCCAAGCCAGCCAGGGCAAAGCCCTTCAGTTCGGCGCCATCCCTGGCGGCAAGCCCGCCACCTACATGATCAAATGTGACCGTTGCCGCGCCATTGGCGAATGAGGCCGACTTGAGGACCGGCCCTGACCAGACGGTCTCATTTTCTCCATAGACATTCGCCATTGCGGCCAGAAACAGTCGATGCGCGGCCTGCTGTTTGTTGGCGGGATGAATCGTAAAAAGACTCTCTTTCGGGGTGAGGATGTCCAGGGTCGAAACCTCAAATGTGCCAGGCAGGGCAAGCGCCGCGCGCTGGGCATCGCGCAGGTTCGGCCACCCATCCTCCTCGACCGGCTTTTTTTGCAGGTTCAGCCAGCCGTGCAATTCGCAGAAGATAAATGGGGCGTTGTTCATGCCCCACAATTCCCGCCATTCCTCGATGAGGGCGGGGAAAAGAACCCGGTATTGCATCCAATTGGAGGCGTTGGCTTCGCCCTGCCACCAGAGGAATCCGCGCGCCGCGAAGGGCGCCGCCGGCAGGAGCATCCCGTTGAAAAAGTTTTCCGGGGTCGGGGCGTTGGCCGGATCTGGCAACCCCGGAGGTTTCTCCGGTTCGGTTTGCTGGCTCTTCTTGGCCTCGTCTGCGCGCGCCTGCCAATCCTTCATGGCAACCTCCAGCTTCGCCTTGTCTTCCTCATAAAGCCGGCGGCGCCGCTCCCACATCTCCACGGTTTGCGGCATGTTCGCCTTTAATAAGTCTCCGCTCAGAAACAGTTCGATCTCCGCCCCGGGAACCCCGACATGGACGATCCCGACCGGCACGCCCAGCTTTTTTTGCAGCTCGCGCGCAAAGAAAAACGGGACTCCCGGAAAATTTCCAGCCACCTCGGGAGCTGAGATTTTCCACTCGGCCTTCACGGTTTTCTGTGGTGTTTCTGCCCGCCACCCGCCCTGGTTAGCTGCGGTGTTTGCGTCCCAAATACGGATGGGATAATTGGAGTCCCTCACCTCGGCCTCGGCGTTCAGGCAGCCGCTCAGATGCCACCACATGTTGCTCTGGCCGCCGGCAACCCACACTTCTCCGACAAGGACGTTTTGCAATTCCACCTCGCTCGTTCCTTTGATTCTCAAAACAAACGGTCCGCCGGCCGCGCCCGTCGGAATCCGCACCATCCATTGGCCATCGCTTCCTGCGGCTGCGGTTTTTTTGCTGTCACGAAACGTCACGGTGACGCTTGTCCCCGGGGTGTCCCACCCCCAGATCGGAGCCTCACAGCCGCGCTGAAGCACCATGTTCGAAGAAATAATCGCAGAGGTCTCAAGCGCGGAAAAAGCAGGGGGAACAGCCGCCGCCAAACAGGCAGCGAGGGAGAATAATATACAGGATTTTTTCATAGGGTTGATGCTCGGTGAGAAAACCGTTGGCAAAGGCGGTCTGGCATTCGGGAAAGACACATGGAATCCGGCTGGAGCAACGTCGCATCCGCATGAATGCGGCAGTTTGCACAGATCATGTGGATGATCAACAACAGAAGTGACATTCCTTTTCGACTCATCCCGGCTTTACCTCCGCTCGATGCATGGTAAAGGATCGGGCCGCCCGCCGTCGTGCGCTGCGCTTGCCCGCGAATTTGGGGCGGGCACTCTGCGGTTGCGTGAATCGTAAACTGGGATATTCTTCCAGCCATCGCCGATATGGCTTTCATTACCTTCCAAGGCATGACGATTGAACCTCAACCCGTCTTTTTCTTTTCCTCCATGCGTAAGTTTTTGCAAATCAGCGATGCTCGGGTGGCGTAATTGGCAGCCGCGCCAGACTTAGGATCTGGTCTCGCAAGAGGTAGGGGTTCGAGTCCCCTCCCGAGCAATCCCATCTAAGGCGTTGGCTATATGGATTCTGCGAGCACAACTGCCCCAGGAGCATTTTTCGTTTAAAGGCGTATACCGGCGTGTACGGTCAGGTCTTTTCTGGCCCGCTTTTGGCCCGGTCAATCCACCGCGTTTTGCGTCAAATCGACTTCCTGCCGGGACTTGCTCCAGACGCGCCAGACCCCGGACCGCTGCAACGCTTCGCCATTTCCAGTGATTCCGCAGCATGTGAATCCCTTTGCGCCATTCGAGCCGCCGGGGGAGATGGATCCCTCGTTCCGGGAGATGAGAAGCACCGAGGCCGCAATGGTGATCAAGACCGAGGGCTCACTTCATTCCCCGGTCTGGAGGACTGTGCCGATCTCCTGATGGCGGCGTAGCCGTCCCAGAGTGCTCGGGCAGACCGGCATCAACGTCCTCACTCGGCTGGCCGGAATTCTTGTCGCCGCCATCGCCCTCCAGATGATCCTAACCGGCCTGCTCGATACTTTCCCCGGCTTGGAAGTAGCAGCTTTACATCGTGGGGAACCTTCGCAGGTGCCGTCGGAAAATCGGGACATCTGACACCTGAGAAATCATCCCGATGATGAAGAAAAAGTCGGAGAAGTCGTAGTCATCCGGTTCCACGTTGCCTCCTGAGAAAAGCATTACGGTCTCCCGCTTTGCAGGGTGGCAGCAGTAGGGATACAGCTCAGAAGTCGCTGATGAGCTCTTTGATCTCTCGCCGGATGAACTCCATGCAGTCGTCGGCAGGATTGTTTTTGCAAACTCCCGGGGAGCGATTCTCAGTTGGCTGGCGGTTCAGGATAATGAGACGCTCCAGCTTGTTGAGCATTTTCTTATTTTGCGGAATGACGACGCGAAACCGATCCGCCCTTGTGAAAAAGGTTTTCTGCTCATGCTGTTTGAGCCGGACTCCGATGTCCTTCCCCTGGCCAACGTAAATGTATTCCTTCCCGGAGATGAAGCAGTAAACGGCTGGAAGCCCCGCCAGGCTCTTGGAAGACAGCCATGCCATCGCCTCATCAAATTTCCCGGGCTCCTCCTTGCTTTTGAATTTGAGCGTGAAGTCAGCGTCATTCCAAGTGAGGTCGCGGATCCAAGAGGCGAGGATTCCATCGGTGCGCCAATACTCGGTCACATTTTCCTCGATCCTCTGGAAGATGGCCTTGTGACTCTTCCTTGTGCTCTCGAACTCGACGTCAAGGGAATCGTCTTTGATGCGGGCAATGATCGCCTCCCGCTGGGCATCCCAGAGTTGATCCAGAGATGAGCGAATGGTTCGCAGCATGGCGTGCCGGGTTCTCCGCTTGGATTTGACATCCTCCCGCTCCTCTCGTGTCTCGGATTTTTCCTCATCGGTAGAGGAAAGGGTGGAGGTCGGGCCGCCCTCCATGTCTTCTTTTGGTCGGCTGCGCTCCTCAAAAATGGAAAGCACATCAGGAAAGTCGGAGATGGTTCTCCAATCCGGATCGCCGGCTTTGATGAGATGGACGGACTGTGAAAGCACTCCCTCGACAAGAAGATCTACGATTTCACCGGGGGAGTGAGGTCCCTCAGCGGTTCCGGTGATACTGTAGAAGTAGGCTTTGTTGCTCATGGCTCGGTAATATCGCAATGCCACCAGCCTGTCGAGTATCGGCAGCCGAAGACCATTTTCGGGCGGTTCCGACTTCCCCTACGGCGATCCGCAGCTACCCTCCGCAACCTCCTGAGCCTGACCACGAAAAAAGACGAGCTCATCAAGGGCATTGAGGAGGTTGAAACAGAAATCGCTAAAACCCTTTATAGCAGTCCCGCTTTTGCACGGGCGAGCGTTTCACTGCGGCGAATCTCATCCACTGCATCAGTGAGTTTTTTCACAATATGAGGCGGTCAAGGATGAGCAGTGCGTCAGGCATAAGCCGGACAGTCCCGCTGATGTAGGCTTTCCACATACGCAAAAGCCCCACCGGTCTACAGACCTGTGCTATGAAGCCTTTCTACGAATATTTGGGATCAAGTGAACAACTCCCGCCGAGAACTCCGCCGTCCCATCCAGGACCAGGATGCTTTTGCGTATTGCGGGGTGGAATGATCCGAACTGCTGATCGATGCGCCAACTGCCGGCGGGCAATGGAATAGTGATTTGCGAGATGCCGACCTTGGCGAATGTATGCGCGACGGCAAGGATCTCGCCATTTGTCCCGACGCGCAGGACGCACTGCCATCCTTCCGGATGCCGGTAGGCGGTGACATCCGGGCCATAGCGGAAACTTCTGCCATCACAAATGATCGGCGCGACACGTCGGTAGAACGAGATCGCCTCGCGGACCATCTCGCGCTGGTGGGGACTCCATTGCAGGGCATCGCCGGAGAGGCAGAGGCGGCCGAGGAAGCCGGCCGCGAGGCTGTAGGTCGTGCGCCGCTCGCTCTCCCCGCTCCGCAGGACCGCCCAGATCTGGCTTTGGCGGGGGAGCATGAGACGGTGGAGATTGGCTGCGATGACCGGAATTTCCTGGCATTCGTGCGCGTCGGAAAAGCTGCTCATCGAGGTGAGCGCAAACATCGACGGCTCGAGCCGGTGGCCGCCGGACGAACAATTCTCGATAACGAGGTCGGGAAGTTCTTCGCGAATCTTTTGAAAAATTGCCCTGCTGGCGGCGGCCTGGAGTCGCTGGGCTTCCCCGGGGGAGTCCGCGCCATCGGCCCCGATGCCGGTCGTGTCGTTGTAGTCCACCTTGAGATATCCGAACCCCGCTTTGCGCAGGAGCCCGATCACCCGGCTGGTGAGGTAGGAAACGGCCCGGCGGTTTTGCAGGTCGAAAAACCGGCGGTCCCCGATCGTGAGCGGAATCCCGTCGCGATGCAGCAGGAGATCGACGCGATGGAATGCCTGCGAATCCCGCCCGCAGGTTTCCATCTCGAACCAAACGCCAGGAACAAAACCGGCCTTGCGGACCGCGTCTGCGGTTGCGCTGAGCCCATTGGGATAGAGATCCGCGCCGGGGATCCAATCCCCGTGGGATTGGCTCCAGACCCCATCCGGCGGCGCATACCATCCGGCATCCATGACCAGGTAGGTGATGCCCAATCCGCGGAGGCACCCGGCAAGAGCGACCATGTTATCGTGCGAGGGTTTTCCCCATGATGTTGCCCACTCGTTGAAAATCACCGGCAGCGACAGCTCGGATTTCGGGATATTTTTCAACGCCGGTTTCTGTGCCGCCACAAGCGCCGAGCAACAGTCGTCCACGTTCCCCTCCACGCATGCGAGAAAGGCCGTTGGCGAGGTAAGACTTTCCTTTGGTGAGAGCCGCTTCATCCAGTGTCCGAACTCGCGGTCAGCGAGCCCGCCCGAGAAAGCCACCGCATCATCCCGCCGGTAGAACTCCATCTGCCACGATGCGTTGTGAGCGATCTGCGCTCCCCACACGACCCCGGCCTGCATGTCCTCGATGGCTGCACAGGGAAAAAAGCCGTTGCAGGGCATCGATCCCACGACCCCGAATCGTTCGGAGCGCACGCCCCATCCCGCAAACGAACGCTCCAACTGCAGATCCTCCATGGTCCGTGTTTCCAACCGCCCTTCCATGCACCAGACCGAGCGGAAGCGGTGGATCCGCATTCGGCCCGGCGCATCGTCGGCAGCAAACGGGGTGATGCCCGAAAGCGAAAAGCTCGAAAGCAATTCCAGCGTGATCGCGTTGCGGGTTGTGTTCTCGATCGTCGTCGTGCTTTCAAGCCACGAAGAGCCCCGCGCCCACGAAAGATTGTGATGCGCTAGCCATCCGCTGGGATGGTGCAGTGTCGTCTGGATCGCGGTTCCAAAGCGCGAGCGGCGGACCGTTTGCCGCTCGAACTTCAACGAGCTCATGGTAGCGCTGTTTCGAAGCGTTCGCCCCTGCGAAAAGGCGGGAGCGCAGTCGTCGCCAAGCATCTTGACTTGCACCAGCGACTCCACCCCCCGCGCCGGGAACTTCGTTCCAAGGGCTGTGGCATAACCGTCGATCTCCACTCCGCTGATATGCTCCCGGCGTGCGGCCACCCGCTTGCGCAGAGCCGCAGGAAGCAGGGTGAGACCAACCGAGTGCCCGCTCCACTCGTAACGTGCGACCATGGTGCCCAGCGTGAAATTTTTGATCCTGTCCGTCATAAAGATGATGTGGTCTTGAGAGGAATCACCATGTTCCAAGTGCGGGCCATTTGAAAGTCCGCATCCTCTCCCCGCACCACCGATCCGCACCAGATCCAGTATCCCTCCATCGCGAATCCGCCGTCCACCACGGCGGGAAGAAGGCGTTTGGCAAAATGCGGCACGTTGGCATTTTTTGTCATGGTGCAAACTGGCGGGTCGAAACAACCCTCCACTTGTAGTAATTTGAGAGCGGATCGGCGGTGATCCTGCCAAGATCGGTCGGGTAATCCGGGATGTCCTTGTCGTTCGGGCTCACGAAGCGCTCGATGGTCGTCGATCCGCGGAATTCGCCGGTCGTTTTGTCTTTTGCGTCATCCCAGGCATCCCATCCGGTGGTGGCTGTCCGTCCGGTAGATACCTGCTTCAGGCTCTGCACCCGGTAGTGGACGGTGAAGACGTTCGACTTGGTGGTGAGCCGGGGGTAAAGCGTCGTGTAGATCCGCTCTCTCAGGTTGTCGCCGGTCAGGCGGTTCCGGCTCCAGAAGCCGCCCGCCGTGTCTGCCATATCGGCCACAGTGCCGCCAGTGGGAACAATTTGCAGGTCGCAGATCTCGCTCGCTGACCGGAAGATGCTGCCTGCAGAAAATTTCTGTGCGAACTGGTTGAGGGTTTCGATCTCGGTGTCCTTCTTGGTCGCGCTGGCCGGAGTGTTGACATCGATTTCCAGGCGGGTGTTGGTGCCGAGGATTGTCGCATCGGACGCGGTCTTGTGATTTTCGGTTCCTTCTTTGCTCGCGTTGCCTTGGAAGGGATTGACGATGGTGTCTGGGATCGCAGCCAGACGTTCGGGATGGAATACGGCGCGGATTGCGGTGGATCTCTCGATATAGGTGAACGGCAGGATCTGGTAGTTCATGTTCACTTTTCCTGCCGTGGAAAACGGTTCGCTGATCGCGTAGGGCTCGACAACGGGCATCCAAAAAAGATCCATCAGAAGGTGATCCGGAATCGTGGTGCTGAAGTTGGGATGGTTGGCCTGCGGACGGAAAAGCAGCGTTTCCCACGGCTTGTTCCGTTTGATCCCGGTCGGTAGCGATCCGAACATCCCGGGCGATGGCATGATCCTGTTCGGCGAGAAAAATGTGTTTCCGAACGCGGTCTGGAGATCGTTGTTGTCGAAGTAGGGAATTTTGCTCGTTCCTGTGGATAGCACATACGTGTTCCCCTCATCGGGCTTGTTGACATAGGCTCCATCCTGCGATCCCGGAAGCCCCGAATCAAAATCCCCGCTGGCCTCGGGGCGGTCGCCTGCAACCGCGTTGGGCGGGATGTCCGGAAGTGTCCCTGTGCTGGGAACGATGTTGGCAAAATACCTTCTGTTTGTATCCAGCGCGGTTCCGTCATTGGCGGCGAGGTCGTAGCGCGAGTAGTTAGGGTGGGTGAGAAGGCAGGCCGTAAAGTCGTCGGTGTCGTAGCGGGGATGCTTGATATAGAGAGTGTTCGTCGGATCGGATATCGTCTTCCGCGCGGCAACTGCCCGGTAGTCTCCGTGCCTGAGCACCACGGAACGCACCACGTCATACTTCTCCCTGAAGACTGCGCCTTGCTCTCGTGCCGTGGAATATCCGGGGGCTCTGCTCGCATTGACAATTCTCTCCTCGCTCCACGGTTTGCTACTCCCCACCTGCTTGAACAGCCACCATTGTTCCTTTGTCGTGGCTGATGAGATTGATCCGGCGGCGGTGCCCGCATCGACAATTTTCGGGACGGGGAGCGTGGTGCCGGGCAGGTTGACGGTGATCGTCTGGTAGGTTTGTCCGGTGGATTTCGATTTAAATTCGATCGTCAGTGGTCCTCCGGTGAAAGCCATCTTGCCCTGCGCATCCGGCGTCAGGCGGATCGGGTTCGAGACGAGAAGACTTGCGCCGGAGCCGCTGCCGGTATTCAGGGCCTTGGTGAAATACCGCCACCAGATGCCCCCCCCAAATCCTCGGCTATGCACTCCATCGCCCACTTGGGTGGTATAGTCGAGCGTCACCGAGTCCGAGGGAAAAAGGTCCAGCGTGTTCAGCTTCAGGCTGCCCAACCCGCTGATCGCAACCTGCATGTCCGGGTTCAAGGCGGCCCAGCCTTGCATGACACTGTAGAATTCCGGCACGACGAGCGCCTGGATCATCCGTTGTCCGGCCGGAAGAACAGTGCCGTTGCCGCCGATCATCGGATTCGTCGTGGTATTGCTGCCTGCCGATTCGTCAGTCGGCAGGGGCGTTGCCGGATCATCCGCCGCCGCGTTGCAGATGAACCCGATGGCCAGCTCGGACAAGGTGATCGCGCGGCCAAACCCCATGGTGTCTGTGCCCGCCTGATACGTGGGGACGACCCAGCCGGAACCCGCGACAGGGGTCGTTTGCGGCGGAGTTCCCGAAGTGGCTCCCTTCGCGGTGAACGGTGTTGCCACGATGTCGTCCTGGAGGTTCGTGGATCGGATATAGTCGAAGATCTCGGTCAGGATCTGGTTGCGGTCCAAACCATATTTTGTCGAATAATCTCCGCCAAATCCTGGAGCGGGATCAACTGTCAGTTTCTGGAGATAGGAGTAGAGTTTGGAGTTGCGCGCTATGGAAATATCGTTTGTCGGGCTTGCGGGATTTTCCCGCTGGAAAAAGTAGGGACTCCCATTGATCGTCGAGCAGAATGCGATCAGGCGGTCAAACGCCGTGGTGCGGGAGGAGTCTGGTGTTCCGTCCGGCTTCAGCTTGTAAACCGGCCAGCAAGCGATCCTCGGAAGGTTGAAGGAATTGACTTCGGGCGCACGGCTCGAGGCGGTCAGGAAAAACCGCGACTGGTCAAT
Organism: Verrucomicrobiia bacterium; assembly: GCA_037127695.1. GTDB lineage: Bacteria > Verrucomicrobiota > Verrucomicrobiia > Chthoniobacterales > Terrimicrobiaceae > QYQL01. The sequence goes on from JBAXXX010000052.1 coordinate 25,334, forward strand.
CTGTGATTTTGTCAGCCCCGCCGTGTTCAGATCGTGCGACGGTTTGAAGAGAAGCTCGTCGGTCCGCGCGAAGAGCCTGTCTGTGTCTGCGGTCAGCGGCGTATAGACCGTCCCCGTTCCGACCGTGTTGATCGGGTCCGCAGCGTCGGTCATCGAGCCCCCACCGACAATCCTCGGGACGAGGCTGTAAATTTGCGTTCGCGTGAGGCCGGGATCCAATTTTTCCAGGACCGGCAGGAGGCTCGTGGTCGCGGGGTGGCCGGGATACCTCTGCCATTCCCGCTGGAGAGGCTGGCTAGTGGCGAGGATTCGTTCGGACCGCGGGCTGGCGCGTGGCGTGTCCCAATATCCCCCCTCGCTGGCGGTGTTGATGTTGACCTTCGAAGTCTCGTCGTCAGTCCAAAACGCGATGCGCCCGACGATGGAATTATCCTTTGAAGGAATCAGCGCGGCGGGGGCACCGGTCCACGATGAGTCGGTTCCCGATCCCCCGGTCGGCGCGGTGACCGTGCCATCCTGGAGGACATAGAGCCAGCGGACCGGCATCGGAGCCGGTTGGTCGGTCGTCGCCCCGGGGGCGGCGGTGAGGGAAAAACCCTCGACCTTTCCCAAAGCGCCGGGATCGAGGATCGGGTAGATCGGAAGACTCGCGCCGGGGATGCTCGGGTCGGGAGTTTTGACGGGAGCATTGAGGTCGGTCCAGATCGCCTTGTCGGAGGACCAGGCGGCGCTTGGGATGTCTCCGGTGAAGTTGCCTGACGACGTCACCATGTCGGTTGCTGAGTAGAGTTTGAAGTTGAGAAGCGGACTCGCGCCTGCCGTGTAGCTTCCGGAGGATCCCGAACCGAAGGTGCGAATCATCCCCGGCTGCGAGGCCCATGCCACATTGCCGCCGAGGTTCGTCGCGCTTTTGATTTGCGCCTGCGCCAGATTCACCGCAGCATCGGCGAGCTGGCGAGTCCCGGACGAGGCGGCGAAGCTCGCCGAGGCAGAACGTTCGAGGCTGGTGCGAGTCAGAAAAGTGACCGCCAACCCGAGCAGGATGACGAGGAACGCCAGCACCACGACCAATGCGATCCCCCGCGAGGAACGATGGAGGAAAATAGTTTTCATGGGCGAAGGTGGGTGACGCGCCCGGTGACGGGGTTGACCCGGACCGCGTAGAAGTTTTCAGGCGGGTTTTTTGCGCTGTCCCGCCCGGCGATGACGGTCAGGAAGTTGTTGCTTGTCGAAATGACCGATCCATCGAGCGAACCGTTCGCACGAATGCGGAACCCGCGCCAGGCGCAGCTTCCAAGCGATCCGAAGTTCGTGGTCCCCGCACGGGAGGCATCTGCGGTCAGGAGAGGAGAAAGCAGCGCGTTGCTGGAGATGAGAATATTCTCGGAGAGTTTTTGCACGCGCCCGACGGGCAAGATCGTGCCGTCCTCGCCGACGATCCCAAGCTGCACGGCCTTCCATCCGGGAAAAGGTTCGTTTGTGAGAAAAAGAAGCCTCACCTCGATATCGCGGTTTTTTGCGACAGCCTCCTGCCGGGCGAGAATGATCTGGTCACCAAGCATCTGCCCGGAGCGGGACAGATTTCCTGCACCGGCGATGCTGTTAACCCAAGTTTCTTATGAGACGAGAAAAAGGCCGTTTTATTGCTCGTTTTCG
>JBAXXX010000053.1:0-26613 GCA_037127695.1 Verrucomicrobiia bacterium
ACTTGCAAAGCTGCCAGAGCCACCTTGCTCACACAAATTCTGCTGACGAGGCAAACTCTCAACCGTCCTCCTGCTTCTGGGATTTCTGTCTGGAGTGGGTTTTGCCTCACCGAATTCCAATATTCTTACGGAGGAACGGATTGGCACCCTGCGCATTGGTCTCTCTGGAGGGGATCTGAAGAAGGCCCTCCCTTGTGATCTGAAACGGGGATCCGAAAATCTCTGGGGTGCTGACGGTGAGTATCACCAAACATGGCGTTGCGCCGCCTGCGGGCTGAATCTCGGAATGGTTTCGGAGAAGCGGGGAGGAACGAAGGCGATTGAGTCCATCACCCTCATGGCTCCATCCACTTTCACGACAAAAAGAGGAATCCGGATCGGGAGCTCCGAGCAGGAGGTCCGGAAAGCCTACAGAGCACTCTGGAACCATGAGGACAGCAAATCCAGCGGAAGCTTCGTGGCCGGTTCCATTTACGGCGGAATGATTTTCTATTTTCAGGACGGCAAAGTGCGGGAGATCTTTCTGGGAGCGGCGGCCGAGTGAGAGGCTCCTCTTTCCCGACAGTGCAGGCGCGCGCTGAAGGAATCTTTATTTCCTTGCCACGGAGTTTCAGCCGTGCAAAGTAGCTCCCACTTGATTCAGCACATCGGGCCGTGGCTCAGCTTGGTAGAGCGCCTGCCTCGGGTGCAGGAGGTCGCGGGTTCGAATCCCGCCGGCCCGATACTGAAAAAGGCAGCCTCGCAGAGCTCCGTCGCTCTGCTTCTGAGGCACCGGCCTCATGCCAGAAACTGCTGTTCTGGCTCGGTGCGGGCCTGCACCCACAAAACGCAGGCGCGTTGCAGGAAAAAGGCCGGAAAACATTTTATTTAGAATAGTTCTTGATTGGAAGATCTGTTCGCACTAGGTTGCGTGCCATGTCGAAGCGAACGGCGACACAGACGGGATACGAGGAGACGATCAGCCACAGCGGGCATCGGCTGACTCCGCAGCGGCGGGAAGTCTATGAGGTGCTGCTGGCTGAGCGCGACCACCCGACGGCGACTGAAGTTTTTTCGAGGGCGAAGCGGAAGATGCCCACGATCTCGCTGGCGACGGTTTACAACTGCCTGGAGACGCTGGTGGACTGCGGGCTGGCGAAGCAGGTGAACGTGGACCGCGAGGCGACGAGGTATTGCCCGAACCTCCTGGAGCACGGGCATTTCATCTGCGAGCGCTGCGACAAGGTCACGGATGTGCCGCTTGCCAGCGGCAGCCGCTCCGAAAAGCCCTGGAGCCTCCCTCCGGGTTTCGTCATCACCCACTCGGAGATCACGCTTCGAGGGCTCTGCCCGACCTGCAACACCTGAAGTTTTTCTTACCCACCATGTCACTGAAAATCGAAAACCTGCATGCGAACATCGGAGATCGCGAGATCCTCCGCGGCCTGAATCTGGAAATCCCGCAAGGCGAGGTGCATGCGATCATGGGAAAAAACGGATCCGGGAAGAGCACGCTGGCGAAAGTGATGGCCGGGCATCCGGACTACGAGGTGACGGGGGGCTCGGTGACGCTTGACGGGCAGCCGCTTTTCGAGATGGCGGAGCCGGACGACCGCGCGAGGGCCGGCCTGTTCGTGGCGTTCCAGTATCCGATGGAGGTTCCCGGGGTGACGATTGCGAACTTCATCCGGGCGGCGCGGCAGGCCCGGCTTTCCGAGAGCGAGGATCTCGATGCGGTCGAATACTACGGCGAGCTCTATGCCAAGATGGACGAGCTCAAGATCCCGAGGAACTTCACGTCCCGCGCGGTCAACGAAGGGTTTTCCGGCGGCGAGAAAAAGCGTTGCGAGATCCTGCAGCTGGCGATGCTCGAGCCGAAATACGCAGTGCTCGACGAGACAGACAGCGGGCTGGACATCGACGCGCTCAAGATCGTGTCCGACGGGGTGAACGCGCTGCGCTCGCCGGCCCGCGGGTTTCTCGTCATCACCCACTACCAGAGGCTCCTGAACTACATCGTGCCCGATGTCGTCCACGTGATGGTTGACGGGCGGATCGTCATCAGCGGGGAGAAGGACCTGGCGCTCAAGCTGGAGGCCGAAGGATACGACTGGGTCGAAAAGGGGCTTCTCGCCTGACTCCCCGATGAGCACAGAAACCAAGCCGGATCTGGATATCGACCGCTCGCGCGGCGACTTCCGCTACGATGTCAGCTACGAGTTCGACGCCGGGCTCGGGCTCAACGAGCGGACGATCGACTACATCTGCGATGTGAAGGACGACCCGGATTGGATCCGGAAGTTCCGCAAGGACGCGCTGCGGAAATTCGAGGCCATGCCGCTGCCAACCCACTGGGCAAGCCCGGACCTCAAGAGCATCGTTTTTGATAACATCCGCTACTACCTATCCCAGGGGACGCAGCCGAAGCGCTCGTGGGACGATGTTCCGGACGAGGTGAAGAAGACGTTCGAGCGGCTCGGCATCCCCGAGCAGGAGAGAAAATACCTTGCGGGGGTCGAGGCGCAGTTCGATAGCGAGTCGGCGTATTCGAACATCAAGGCAGCCGTCGGCGACCAGGGGGTGATCTTTGTCGGCTCCACCGAAGGGCTCCACAAGCACCCGGAAATTTTCCGGAGGTGGTTTGGGAAGGTGATCCCTACCGGGGACAACAAGTTCAGCGCCCTGAACAGCGCGGTCTTCTCCGGCGGATCGTTCATCTACGTGCCACCGGGCGTGAAGGTGAAGCACCCGCTCCAGGCGTATTTCCGGATCAACGCCGAGAATTTCGGGCAGTTCGAGCGCACGCTCATCATCGCGGACGAGGGCAGCGAGCTCACATATATGGAGGGCTGCACGGCCCCGAAGTTTGAGACCGCCACCCTGCACAGCGCGGTCGTCGAACTCGTCGCGATGAAGGGCGCAAAGATCCAGTATATCACCGTCCAAAACTGGTCGGGGAACGTCTTCAACCTGGTCACCAAGCGCGGGCTGGCGCACGAGGAGGCGGAGATCAAGTGGATTGACTGCAACATCGGCTCGCGCCTGACGATGAAGTATCCGGGCGTGATTATGAAGGGGCGCAAGGCGCGCGGCGAGGTAATCTCGATCGCGCTCGCAGGCGACGGGCAGCACCAGGATACGGGAGCAAAGATGGTGCACGCCGCCGACGAGACGACGAGCAACATCGTCTCGAAGAGCATCAGCCTCGGCAAAGGCCGCAGCACCTACCGCGGGCTCGTCCAGATCGGCAGCCACCTCAAAGGCTGCAAGAACAATACGGAGTGCGACGCGCTCCTCATCAACGAAGGCAGCCGCACGGATACGTATCCGGCGATCTCCGTCCGAGGCAAGGAAAACTCCTGCCAGCACGAGGCGTCGGTCAGCAAGATCAGCGCCGAGCAGATCTTCTACATGCAGCAGCGAGGGATCCCGAAAGCCGCGGCGATGAGCCTCGCGGTCAACGGGTTCGTCAACGATCTCGTCCAACAGTTCCCGATGGAATACTCGGTCGAGCTCAAGCGCCTGATCGACCTCGAAATGGAGGGGTCGGTCGGCTGACCCGGCCTCAGAGTTTTTTTATCACGATGAAGATTTCTCATGATGTGGCAGGCGGGGGGACTTGGGGTGGCGACCGGGCGGCAGCGCTTGGCGAATACGAGGCGGCGCCGGCACCGGCGCGCAAGGACGAGGCGTGGAGGTTTGCGAACCTCTCGGCGCTCGACCTCTCGGAGTTTGTTCCCGCCGGTGCGGTATCCGACGAAGGGCGGGCGATCGCGGCATCTCAGGGGCTCGCGGAGGTTTCCGCGAAGATGGTTTTCGGGAACGGCAGGCTGCTCGATGTGGGCAAGCCAATGCTTCCGGGCGGCGTGATCTTCACAACCCTCGAGGCCGCCGCGCTCGAGCACGCGGCGCTCTTTGAGGAATTCTTTATGGCGCAGCCAGCCGGACTCGGCTCGCACAAATATGCGGCGCTGCACAAGGCGCGCGTCTCGGGAGGGACATTTCTTTACGTCCCGGCGGATACGGAGGTTGAGCTTCCGGTCGAGATTTTCCACTGGGTCGAGGGCGACCGGGCATCGGTCTATCCGCACACGCTCATCGTCTGCGGCGGGAATAGCCGGGTCACTGTCGTGGACCGGTTCCAGAGCATCGACGGCCATCGGGCGTTCGCCTGCGGGGTCAGCGACCTCCACCTGGGCGCAGGAGCAAAGCTCACCTATATCGCCGTGCAGGACTGGTCGCACAGCTCGCTGGCGCTCCACCTGAGCTCGACAACCGTCGGCCGCAGGGCGCTCAGCACCGCGCTCACAGCAAACTTCGGCGGCGGGTTTGTCCGCAGCGAGAGCATGAGCCGGCTCGTTGACGAGGGGGCGCGAAGCGAGATGTATTCGATCAATCCGATGGAAGGAACCCGCGAAATTGATCAGCGGACGCTCCAGGATCACGTCGCCCCCCATGCCACCAGCGACCTGCTCTACCTGAACGCGCTAGACGGCAAGGCGCGCTCGATCTTCGCCGGGCTGATCAAGGTCCAGCCCGGAGCGAAGGGCACGGATGCCTACCAGAAGGTCAAAAATCTCATCCTCAGCGACGATGCCGACCCCCACTCGATGCCGGGCCTCGAAATCCTCAACGACGAAGTCCGATGCTCGCACGGCGCAACGACAGGCCCGGTGAGCCTGGAAGAGCTCTTTTACATGCAGGCCAGAGGGATCCGGCGCGATGCCGGCCAGCGCCTGCTCGTCCACGGGTTCTTCAGCTCCCTGCTCGAAAAAATCGGAGATCCCAAGCTGCGCGCCCACCTGGGCGAGCTCCTGGCCAAGCGCCTCGCCATTTCCTGACGCGGCAGGCCTCCCGGGAGCCGGATCGCCCGCCAGAGGTGCGGGCGTCCGGCGGACAGTCCGGAAGATCTTCTACTGCTGGGAAGGGCTCTTGGCGGACTTCTTCGGGCAGCTGGCGGCGGAGGCGGTGCAGCAGGCCGATTTGCTCGCGCAGCACTTCTTTGTCATCGGGCAAGTCTTTGTCATCGGGCAGTTCTTGGTCACTGGACAGTTCTTCGTCATCGGGCATTTGCCGGTGGAGCTGCAGCCGGCAAATCCGAAAGAAGCAATGAAGGCAACCGCGAGGAGGGTCAGGATGGATTTCATAAGGCCATAAGCATAGCAAGGATTTCTGGTTGCGCAAGCGAGGGGAAACGATTCTTCTGGCTCGGCATCCATGCCCGTGTCCCGCATCATTGCCCCCACCCTCACCGAAGTCTATGCCGGAGCGGCCCAGCGCTTCGGGCACCTCCCCGCATTCGCGAGGAAAGACGCCTCGGGAAAATTTGTCCCGACCAGCTTCCTCGAGCTCTACGAAACCGGGCTGGACCTGGCAACGGCGCTCGCGGCTTCCGGGGTGCATGCGCGCGACCATGTCGGCATCATCTCGGACAACCGCCTCGAGTGGATCCTCTGCGACTACGGGATCCTGCTGGCCGGGGCGGCGGATGTCCCGCGCGGGACCGACAGCACGGACGATGAGATCATTTATATCCTGAACCATGCCGACGTGCGGGTCGTCTTCGTCGAGAACCTGACCACCCTCGAAAAGCTCCAGCGCTGCCACCACCGGCTCAAGCGGGTGGAAAAAACCATCCTGATGTCCTCTGGCGGGGAACCCCCGCGTGGGGTATTGCGGCTCGAGGATATGATTGCGGAGGGCAGGCGGAGGCGGGCGGAAGGCGACCGGACAGCTCTCGATCGCGCAGCGGCAGTGCGCCCGGAAGACCTCTTCACGATCATTTATACGTCCGGCACCACCGGCACGCCAAAGGGCGTGCAACTGACGCACGCGAACATGTGCTCGCAGATCGCGAGCCTTCCGTTCGACATCGAGCCAGGCGACCGGATGCTCTCAATCCTTCCTGTCTGGCACAGCTACGAGCGGATCTTCGAGATGGTCTCCATCGCGATGGGGGCCTGCACTCACTACACCAGCCTCCGCGCGATCGCCGAGGACCTCCGGGTCGTCCGCCCGACGCTCATGGCGTCCGCCCCACGGCTCTGGGAAAGCCTCTACAAAAAAATCCTTGGAAACGTGGGAGCATCATCCGCCCCGCGCCGGGCGCTTTTCCGCGTGGCCTATGCGTGCGCGCGGAGGGTCCGCCGGGCGGAGAGGTTTTTTCTTGGCCAGCAGCTGGACATGCACGGCCGGCGGCCGGCGGAAACCCTCCGGCTGGCGGCCGCGCACGCTGCCGCGTGGCTGCTCTCGGCGATCCCCCTGAAGCTCCTCGACCAGCTGGTCCTCTCGAAGCTCCGAGCGATCGTTGGCGGGGAGTTCCGGGGAACGATCTCGGGCGGCGGTGCCCTCCAGCCGCATGTGGACGAGTTTTTTAATTTTATCGGAATCCCGGTACTCGAGGGCTACGGGATGACCGAGACGGCTCCGGTGCTTGCCGTGCGCACCTGGGGAAACCTTGTCATCGGAACGGTCGGGCCGCCATACCCGAACACGGAAATCCGGATCGTCGACCTTCACACCGGCGACATCCTCTACCCGTGCGCCTGGCGGCGCGGGCGCGGGCGGCGCGGCGAGATCCATGTGCGCGGGCCGCAGGTGATGAAGGGCTACTACAAAGACCCCGAGGGGACGGCCCACGTGCTGCGCGACGGGTGGATGAATACCGGAGACATCGGCATGGTCACGTTCAACGGATGCCTCAAAATCCTTGGCAGGACGAAGGATACCATCGTCCTGCTCAGCGGAGAAAACGTGGAGCCGGTTCCGATCGAGGCGAGGCTCACCGGCTCCCCGCTCATCGAGCAGTGCATGGTGGTCGGGCAGGACCAAAGGGCGCTCGGGGCCCTGATCGTGCCCTCGCTCGACGGATGCCGGGCGGCCGGGCTCGACCGGCCGGATCGCGAGGGCCTGATCGAGCGCGAGGACGCCCACCGGCTGATGGACGCCGAGATCCGAAGGCTCATCGGATTCGAGGCCGGGTTCAAGCCCTTCGAGCGGATTGCAGCATGGCGGTTCGTGCCGCGCACTTTCGATGTCGGCGATGAGCTGACCAGCACGTTCAAGCTCAAGCGCCACGTCATCAGCGCCCGCTACGCCAAGCTCATTGAGGAGATGTTTGGTCCGCAGGAGGACTGAGCAGCGCGCGCACCGCAGCCAGCCAGGCCGCAAAATCCGGGTGCGACGGGTTCGCCCGCAGCACGGCCACCATCTCCGCGACCCCGCGGTTCGGCTGCCCGAGCACCACCATGTCCTGCGCGCGCTTGAAGAGGAGCGTCGGCCGGGTGGACGAATTAAATTTTTCGATCTGATACTCCGAGCGCGCTTCGGTGATCCGCCCGGCCTCGATATTCAGCTGCATGTCCCATGTCTGCAGGAGCTGCGGATCCTTCTTCTCCCGAAGAAGCGGGCGCACATTTTTCTCCAAAATCCCGGCCAAATCCCCGGGCTTGGGCTCCCACACTTTGGCTTCCGGAAGCCATTGATCGAGCTTCAGCCACTGAGAAAAAACCGACTGGGCAAGCGGCTGGTCGAGGAGGTTCCTCTGCTCGTTTGGCTTTTGCTTCTGGTCAGCGAACACCTTATCCGCCGCCACGAGATCATTCACATAGGCCATCAGGCCCGGGATCATCGTCTCGGGATGCTCCATGCCTTTGCGCTGCAGGGCCAGGGAAAGGTATTTCAGATGCAGCAGAAGCGCGGCCTGCATCTCCTTCGAGCGCATCAGGTCGGCGTTCGCCTTCTTCCAATCCAGAAATGCAACGACCTTGTCCTTCTTCCCTTTGAATTGCACCTCCTCCACGGCCTTCTCGTAAAAGCTCGCTGCGGAGGAGCCGCTCGCCGCAGCGGACAGGATCGCGCCAAGCAGCGCTTTTTTCTCCTGCAATTTCGCCTCCTTCTGCTTCCCCTCCATCGCCTCGATCTCGCGCAGGAGCAACTCCGCATTCGGAGCGGAAACATCCTGCTGCGCATGCGCAGCCATCGCAAAAAGCGAAAAAATGGCAGCGAAAACCGTAGGAGTATGATTTTTGCTCATTGCTGCTGGAAGCTATTAGAAAAGCTTCTGCGGTCAAGAGAGATCCGGGGGGGAATCGTAGCCGGCCGGCTAGATCTCTATCCCGACCGGGCAGTGGTCGCTGCCTCCGACCTCGGGCTGGATGAAAGCCGAGCGGAGCGAGGGGCGAAGGGATTCGGAGACGCAGACGTAATCAATCCGCCACCCGATATTGCGCGCCCGCGCGGAGCCCTGGTAGCTCCACCAGGTGTAATGGCCGCCACCCTTTTCAAATTCGCGGAAGGAATCGACGAACCCGGCGTCCAGCACGCGATCGAACGCCTCGCGCTCCTCGATCGTAAACCCGGCGGTCCTGGCGTTCGCCTTCGGGCGGGCAAGGTCGATCTCGCGGTGGGCGACATTCATGTCACCGCAAAAAATCACCGGCTTCCTGCGCTGGAGGTCCGAGAGGAAGCCGATGAAGGCGGGAGTCCATTCGCGCGTCCGGTAAGCCAGTCGGCCGAGCTCGCGCTGCGAGTTCGGGGTGTAGACGTTGACGACGAAGAACCCCTGGAATTCCGCAGTGATCACGCGCCCTTCGGCGTCATGCTCGCTGCGCCCGATCCCGTTGGCGACCGAGAGCGGCATTTCGCGCGACAGGATCGCCGTCCCCGAGTACCCCGGCCTTTGCGCGGGGTTCCAGAAAACATGGTATCCGTCAAACGCGTGGTCCACCTGCTCCGGGCGGGCCTTGATCTCCTGCAGGCAGAGGACGTCGGCGCCTGCGCGGGCGAGGGCGTCCCCCTTGCCCAGGATCGAGCGGAGGCCGTTGACGTTCCACGAGACCAGCTTCATCCGGCGAACGCGAACTCCGCGCGCACCGCATGGTGGTCGGAGCAGAGGGTCGGGATCACGGCATGGCTCACGACGCGGAGGGGGGAATTATAAAACAGGTGGTCGAGGACGAACGGCTTCCGCCGCCAGGTGACTTGATCGTTTTGGACGGTTTGGAAGCCTGCGGTGGCAAACTGCTCGATGACCCCCTCCCCTGGCGCGCTATTCAAGTCGCCCGCGACGATCGCCGGGCCCTGCTGGACGCGCATGGCCGCCTCCACGATGTCCCGCTGAGCGGGGTGTCCAGAGCTCGATGCTCCAATCATGAAAAATGCCTGCAGGTGGGTATTCAGCAGCCTCACCTGGCGGCCGTGGATGACCGTGGACGCCTCGATCAGCAGGCGCTTCGACGGCTTCCGCTTCTGCCCGCCATACTCAAAATCCATCGCAGCCGCAGGAAGGTCGGTCCTCTGAAAATCCCGGAGCTTCGTCTTGCTGAAAATCGCGAGCCCGAGCCCGAACGGGATTTCCGTATCGTTCGGGGACGGATACGAGAACGTCGAGTCGTAGCCGCGCAGGCGCTCGCGAACCAGGCTGTAATGCGGAGGCGGGTCGATCTGCCCGCCACCTTCAAACCCCCGCTCGACCTCCTGCAAAAAAACGATGTCGGCATCCTGCGAGGCGAGAAAGGCGCACGTCCCCTCCAAGTCCACCCTGGTATCGTCCGGCTCCGCCTCATCCCAAGGCTGGCCGTTTTGCATGTTGAAGGTAATCGCGCTGAATGTCATGAAGCGGTTTCTTGCCAATCCCAGACGACTGCATGTATAAACCGATCCTCACACATTTGTAAATCATGTATCAACTCGTTCTCATCCGCCACGGCGAAAGCACCTGGAACAAAGAAAACCGGTTCACTGGGTGGACCGATGTCGAGCTCAGCGAAAAAGGGCGTGCCGAAGCGAAAGCTGCCGGCGAGCTTCTGAAAAGCGAGGGCTTCTCGTTTGACATCGCCTACTCCTCGCTCCAGAAGCGCGCCCTCAACACCCTCTGGTCAGTCCTCCAGGAGCTCGACATCGTCTGGATCCCCATCGAAAAGGACTGGCGCCTCAACGAGCGCCACTACGGCACCCTCCAAGGGCTCAACAAGGCCGAAACCGCCGCCAAATACGGCGACGAGCAGGTCCTCATCTGGCGCCGCAGCTACGACGTCCCCCCGCCGCCGCTCGAAAAATCCGACGAGCGCTGGCCTGGGCACGACCCGCGCTATGCCGGGATCGAAAACCTCCCGCTCACCGAGTGCCTCAAGGACACGGTCGCACGCGTCCTCCCGCTCTGGCACGAGAAGATTGCCCCGATGGTCAAATCCGGGAAGCGCGTCATCATCGCCGCCCATGGCAACAGCCTCCGCGCGCTCGTCAAGTATCTGGACAGCATCTCGGACGCAGAGATCATCGGCCTCAACATCCCGACAGGCGTCCCCCTCGTCTATGAGCTCGACGCCAACCTGAAGCCGCTCAGGCACTACTACCTGGGCGACCAGGAGGCGATCGCCGCCGCCATGAACGCCGTGGCCAGCCAGGGGAAATCAAAATAGCTTCCGGAAATCTTTCGTATTGCGGCGAGCCGTCGGCCATGGCATCTCATCATCAATGATCCCCCGCCTGATGCCCCCGCCCGCAAAAGCATATTTCGGATGCAGCCAGCCCGGCAGGGGCGGGCTGGCGCGTTTGGCGGCACGGTGCGCGGCCCTCGTGGCGGCGGCAGCCGTCATGTCCTCGTGCGCCGCGCTGGAAAAGCGCGCGGAGGAAAAGCGGCTGGAGGCCGCGCGCGAGGAGGCCCGCGTGGCGCATGCCACCTGGAGGGCGAAGCCCGGATGGAAGTCGAAAACCTATCGGGATGAGGAAATTATTTCCCGGGCGACGAAGGACAACATCTCCGTCGAGATCTCGCTCTCCGAGCAGCGCGGCCTGCTCCTCGTGGACACCCTGGTCGCAATGGATTTCCCGGTGGCGACCGGAAAGTCATCGCACCCGACCCCGCCAGGAAAATTTCGGATCCTGAGCAAGCAAAAAGATTATTCCTCGAACCTCTACGGAAAGATTGTTGATGCCGCAGGCACCGTCCTTGTATCCAATGCGGATGCCCGCACGGACGTGCCGCCAGAAGGCGCGACCTTCTCTGGAGCCAAGATGCCCTACTGGATGCGCCTCACCGACACCGGGGTCGGAATGCATATCGGCTACGTTCCCGGCCGCCCGGCCTCGCACGGCTGCATCCGCCTCCAGCGCGGGGTCGCCCAGCAGCTTTTCGAGCTGGCAAAAATCGGGACCCCCGTCGAGGTGGCCGCCCAGGTGCCCGCACTCGCCGGGCCGACAACGCCGCGGCGCTGAAGGCCCGATCAAGGGCATCTGCCGACAGCAGGTTCCAGCCGGCGCAGAAAAGTCCAGCCCTGGCCGCACCCATGTTTTCAGGAGTTTTTCTTGCATCTGCCGCAGGGCGGGATTGTTTAGCGTGGTGGATCAAACGCCCGTAACAATTTTGACCGGTTTTTTGGGGGCCGGGAAGACGACCTTGCTGAACCGCATTTTGACCGAGGAGCACGGGCTGCGGATTGCCGTGATCGAGAACGAGTTTGGTGAGGTCGGGGTGGACCAGGAGCTGGTGATCCATGCGGACGAGGAGATCTTCGAGATGAACAACGGGTGCATCTGCTGCTCCGTTCGCGGCGACCTGATCCGGATCCTTGGCAACCTCATGAAGCGGCGGGAGAAGTTCGACCATATCCTGATCGAGACGACCGGGCTCGCAGATCCCGGCCCGGTCGTGCAAACGTTTTTTGCGGATGAGGAGATGCGGGAGAAGCTGTTTGTGAACGCGGTGGTGACGCTCGTGGATGCGAAGCACATCTTGCTTCACCTCGACGGCAGCGACCAGGCGCGCGAGCAGATCGCGTTCGCGGATGTCGTTCTTCTCAACAAGTGCGACCTCGCCGGGGCGGAGGCCCTCGCCTCGCTCGAGGCGCGGATCCGCTCGATCAATGCGCTGGCGAAGATCCACAGGACGACAAATGCCGGGATCGAAATCCCGAAGGTCCTCGATGTCGGCGGCTTCAACCTCGGGCATGCCATGGAGGTGGACCCGCATTTCCTCGAGGCCGGGCATCGCCACCACCACTCGGACAACGTGACGAGCGTGGGGATCGAAGCCGATGGGGACTGCGACACAAAAATGCTCGATGAGTGGCTCTCGACAACCGTTCGAGAACAGGGGGCGGACATCTTTCGCATGAAGGGGGTCTTCGCGCTGAAAGGCAGCCCCGACCGGATGATCTTTCAGGGGGTGCACATGATCATGGACGCGGCAAACGGCGGGCCCTGGGGGGATCGCCCGCGCAGGAACCGGCTGGTATTCATCGGGCGCCACCTCGACCGGGAGGCCCTGATCGCAGGCTTCCGGAGCTGCCTCGCATGAAGCAGCTCGGCTCGGCCCGGGCGGAGGACAACATCCTGCACGTCTGCTGGGGAGGCGACCTTCTCGCAGCGACCCCCGCGACAGGCGGCATCCTCGTGCTCGATATCGAGCGCCGCGACGTCGCAGTCCATCCCGGCCATGGGATCGGAAATGGCAGCTCCGCCTGGCTTGGCGGGCACCTGGCCACGTGCGGGTTCGACGGGCGAATCTGCCTCGCGGGCCGCGAAATCCACTCCGCCCGCGGGATGATCGAGCGCGTCAAGCCAAGCGCAGACGGAAGATTTCTGGCTGCCGGGCAGGGGAAGAGCCTGCTCGTCTTCGACGGCGGCGGCCGCCCCGCGCAAGGCCTGCCAGAGCTTCCTGCCGCCGTGTCGGATTTTGCTTGGAATCCGCGCGACTCCTCCCGTGTCGCGGTCGTCGGCGCGGGCGGTGCGCGCATGTGGCGGCTGGGAGCCGGCGAGCCCTTCGCGCGATTCGATTGGGGAGGGGCAAGCCTCCGCGCCGAATGGAGCCCGTGCGGCCGATGGCTCGCCACCGCCGACCAGACCCCAAGCGTTCACATTTACGATTTTTCAACCGACCATCCGCTCCACATCCAAGGCTTCGACTCCAAGGTTCGCGCGATGGCATTTTCCGGCGACGGGCGGCAGCTCGCGACCGGCGGCTCCCCGATCGCCACCGTCTGGCCATGCACCGGAAAGAGCGGCCCCGACGGAGCAACCCCGATCCAGCTCGACGGCCATGATGCCGATATCTCGGCCGCCGCATTTTCTTCCGGGTCGGGGAAGCTGGCCACGGGCGACGCCACGGGGATCGTGCTGATCTTCACCTTCCAAGGCGCGCGCGTGCTGCGCAAACGGGCCCGGCTGGACTCCGGAATCAGCGCGCTGGCGTGGCACGAATCGAAGCCCTGGCTGGGGGTAGGCCTGGAGGATGGCACGGCGACGGTGCTGGAGCTATGAAGGCAGACCCCCTGCTCCGAACCCTCAAGACAACTTTTGGCTACGGGGAATTCCGCCCGCTGCAGCGCGAGATCATCGAGGCATCGCTGGCCGGACGTGACGCGTTCGCCCTCCTTCCCACCGGCGGCGGAAAGTCGCTTTGCTTCCAGCTTCCCGCCCTCCTGCGTGACGGGCTGACCGTCGTCGTCTCGCCCCTGATCGCGCTGATGAAAGATCAGGTCGACCAGCTCGACGCCGCAGGCGTGCCAGCCACATTTTTGAACTCGTCGCTGAAAGCCTCCGAAGCCAAGGCCCGGATGCGCGGGCTGCACGAGGGGAAATACCGCCTGCTCTACGCCGCGCCCGAGCGCCTGATGCTCGACAACTGGCACGAAAACCTCCGGAGCTGGAATGTCTGCGCGGTGGCGATCGACGAGGCTCACTGCATCTCCGAGTGGGGCCACGACTTCCGCCCGGAATACCGGCAGCTCTCGCGCCTGCGCGAGTTCCTGCCCGGCGTCCCGTTCTCTGCGCTGACCGCGACCGCCACCGAACGCGTGCGAGAGGACATCGTCCGACACCTCCACCTCATCAACCCCGCGATCTTCGTCGCGAGCTTCAACCGCCCGAACCTATCGTATCGCGTCGTCCCCAAAGACCAGGGGGGGAAGCAGCTCGCGGAATTCGTGCGGAAGCGGCCGGCGGACAGCGGGATCGTCTATTGCGCGACGCGGGCGACCGCCGACCGGCTTGCCGAGAGCCTCAGCGACCGGGGGTTTCCTGCGAAACCCTACCACGCGGGGCTCACCGGAACCGAGCGGGCGTCGAACCAGGACCTCTTCCTCCGCGACGAGGTTCGGATCATCTGCGCGACGATCGCCTTCGGCATGGGGATCAACAAGCCAAACGTGCGCTGGGTCATCCACCACGACCTGCCGAAGAACATCGAAGGGTATTACCAGGAAACCGGACGGGCCGGGCGCGACGGCCTGCCCGCCGACTGCCTGCTCCTCTTCAATCCCGGCGATGCCGCAAAGCAGACCTATTTCATCGAGGAGATGAAAAGCAAAAAAGAGCAGGACATCGCGCGCCAGCAGCTCCGGCTGATGATGCACTATGCGGAGTGCGCATCCTGCCGCCGCCGCGAGCTCCTCGCCTATTTCGGCGAGGAGTATCCGGCGCGGACATGCGACGCCTGCGACAACTGCCTCGCGCCGAGGGAATCCTACAACGCGACAACCCAGGTCCAGAAGCTTCTCTCCTGCGTCTACCGGGTCCGCCAAGGCGGCCGGTTCGGGGTCGGCCTCAACCACCTCATCGAAATCCTCACGGGCGCGGACACTGAGAAAATCCGGCGCTGGGGGCACTCCCGGCTCAGCACCTACGGGGTTGGGCGCGAGCTGAGCCGCCCCGAATGGTCCTCGATCGGGCGCGAGCTCCTCCGCCTCGGCCTCCTCGAGCAGGAGAAGGGGGAGTTCCCAACCATCGCGCTCACGGAAACCGGCCTCGAAACCCTGCGCGCACGGCATGTGATCATGCTCACCAAACCGATGGAAGCGAAGCGCGCGCCAGCAGCCCGCGCGGGGGAAATCGCCTGCGACGAAACCCTCTTTGACTCGCTGCGCAAGCTCCGCAAGCGCCTCGCCGACGAGCGCGGAGTTCCGGCCTACGTCATCTTCGGAGATGCCACGCTCCGCCAGATGGCCAGGGAATACCCCGAGTCCACCGACGCGCTCGGCGCGATCAGCGGCATCGGAGAAAAGAAGCTCAAAGAATTTGGCGCGGCATTCGCCGCCGGGATCACCGACTACCTGCGGACGTATCCGAGGGTAAGATTCTGAGCTTGCCGGGCTGCGGATCCCTGTTCATCCGGCGACCTCTGGCAAAGCGGTTCGGCGGCTGACCGGCCCCCGTCGGAGGGCGCACATTTCATAGCCCGAGAAGCCCGGCCAGCCGCTGTTCGTCCGGCGATGGCCCGACCAGCGCAAGGGCGATCCGGGTGGGATCGAGGACCGCTCGAGCAACCTCGCGGACCTCCTCGGCAGTGACGGCGCGAATCCTCTCGTGCACAAATTCCGGATCCACGATTTTCCCGTAAACGAGAACCGAGCTGCCGAGGCGCATGTTCTGGCTCGACGCCCGCTCGAGCGACATCCGGCTCGCTCCGACCGCGTATTCTTTCGCCCGCTTCAGCTCGGCCTGGCCGACCGGCTGCGCGCGCATCCGCTCGAATGCCTCAAGGATCAGAAGTAGGGATTTTTCCAGGTTCTTCCTGTCGAGGCCGACAGAGATATTGAAGGCCCCGCTGTCGTCGAGGGTGAGCGGGTGGGTGCTCACCGAGTAGCAGAGGCCGCGCTTTTCGCGCAGCTCCTGGAAAAGCCGCGAGCTGGCGTTACCGCCCAGGATGACGTGCATCAGGTGAAAGGCATACCTGCGATCGTCCATATGGCTGAATGCCGGCAGGGCCAGCGCGACCTGCGTCTGCTGCACGTCGCGCGCCTCGACTTTTAAGCGGGGCTTCGAGGGCCGCGCAGGCGCAGGCTTGGCGACCGGCCTCCGGCCTTTTCCAAGGGCAGAAAGCTGGCGGCAGACCCGCTCGACAACATCCTCGTGGCAGACCTTTCCCGCAGCCGACACGACCGTGCTCGCGGCATGGTAGTGGCTCGCGCGGTAGCTGAGAAAATCGTCGCGCCCGAGGGATTCGATCGTCTCGAGCGTTCCGGTGATCGGGCGCCCGAGCGGGTGGCGCGGCCAGAAAAGGTCGTTGAGAAGCTCCTGCACCTGCGACGACGGCTCGTCCCGATACATCAGGATCTCCTCGCCGATGACCCCCCGCTCGCGCTCGATGTCGCGCTTCGAGAACCTCGGGGCGATGTAGATATCGCAGAGAACGTCGCAGATCCGCGGGAAATACTCGGCCGCAGCGGTCGCGTAGTAGCATGTCCGCTCCTCGGCGGTATAGGCGTTCATGTCTCCACCTACCCCTTCGACCTCCTGCATAATCCGCTTCGCCGACCGCGTTCCCGTC
Organism: Verrucomicrobiia bacterium; assembly: GCA_037127695.1. Classification (GTDB taxonomy): domain Bacteria; phylum Verrucomicrobiota; class Verrucomicrobiia; order Chthoniobacterales; family Terrimicrobiaceae; genus QYQL01. The sequence continues at coordinate 16,247 of JBAXXX010000053.1, forward strand.
CCCTTGAAAAGCATGTGCTCGATGAAATGCGAGATCCCGTTCCATGCCGCCGGCTCATGGCGTCCGCCCACGGAAGCCCAGATCCCCATCGAGGCCGTCTGGGCGTGCGGCATCTCGCAGGTGGCGACCCGCAGCCCGCCGGGAAGGGTCGTTAGCTTGGTGACATTCGGCATCTTCTCACCCAACCCAGTCAAAACGCACGACCTGCTCGATGTCCGGATGCAGGCTGTGGTGGACGGGGCACGCCAGCGCGGCGTTCTCGAGGGTTTTGCGCTTCGGATGGTCGGGAGGAAGCGGGATAACGAACGCAACTTCTATCTTGGTGATCCGGCGTGGCAAGTCGGCGGACATCTCCTTGTCGACCCCGACCTTCATGTCCCCGAGAGAAATCCCATGCTGCCCGGCCGCGATCCCCATGATCGTCGCCATGCACGCCCCGAGCGATGTGGCCGCCAGGTCGGTCGGAGAAAACTCCTCGCCCTTGCCGCAGTTGTCGGCCGGGGCATCGGTCCGAATCTTCGCGCCCGACGGGCCATGCACCGCCTCGCACCTCAACGAACCCAAATAAGAAACATCAATGTGAACCATTCCTGGAATTGACGCAGAAAACTGCCTCCTCCGCAACAACACAAAGTCAGACAAAAATGATCGTCAGCCGGAATTGTTTTTTCTAGGATCCGAGGGGTCTGACGAAGGCTTGCACTCCTTCAATCGGGTAAAAAAGCCAAACGAAAAATCAAGATGTTGACCAAGCCGATTTACTGGCTCGGGCAGGATACGCCTGCGGAGCTTCATTCCATGCTAACCGCCGTGGGCGAGGCTTACCCGGTAGTTCAAGGGCAGGGCCGCGACGGGGTCCGGGTGAGTTTCATCCGATCCGACCACTCCGGGCGCTCAGCTGTTTCGATGGAGAGCGGGGGTGCCACGGTTCGATATGGCAGTGTCAGCGGGGCGGCGAGGGCGATCGGCACTCTGCTATCCGGCCTTGAATCGGAGGAAGGCACCGTGTTCAGGTCGCTGGGCATCATGCTGGACTGCTCCCGGAATGCGGTCATGACGGTCGCGCATTTCAAGAAATGGCTGAGGCAGCTGGCGCTGATGGGATACAACCAGGCGATGCTTTATACGGAGGACACGTATCGGCTTCCGGACGAGCCATATTTCGGATACATGCGCGGCGCCTACACCGAGGACGAGCTCAGGGAGATCGACGCTTACGCCGCGTCGCTAGGGATTGAAATGATCGCCTGCATCCAGACCTTGGGGCATCTCCAGCAAATCCTTCGCTGGGGGCCGTACCATGGCGTCAAGGATACCGATTGCGTCCTTCGCGTCGATGCGGATGGCACCTACCAGCTGATCGAAAAAATGATCGCGCTCTGGAGCCGGGTTTTCGGCAGCCGGCGCATCCACGTCGGGATGGACGAGACCCACGACCTCGGGAGAGGTTTGTTTATGGACCAGTTCGGCTACGAGCGGGCGTTTGAGATTTTTAACCGCCACCTGGCGAGGGTTGTAGAAATCTGCGAGGCGCACCAGCTCAAGCCGATGATCTGGTCCGACATGTATTTCCGGCTGAGCAACAAGAGCTTGGATTATTACGATCCCAACGGCGTCATCCCTGATGAGGTCAAAGCCAAAATCCCAAAATCGGTGGAGCTGGTTTACTGGGATTACTACCACAAGGAAAAGGGGTTTTATCTCGACTGGATCCGGCGGCATCGCGATCTCGGGCATGAGCCGCTGATGGCCTCCGGGCTATGGACCTGGTCCCGGCTATGGTATGATCACAGGAGGTCGATAGCCACTGTCAGGCCATGTATTGAGGCCTGCGTTGAGGAGAAGGTCCAGGAGCTGATCTTTACCATCTGGGGCGATGACGGTGCCAACTGCGAGTTTGATTCGGTGCTTGCGGGGCTTTGCAAAGCCTCGGAGCTGGCGTACGGCTGCGACTGCGACGGGGTTGCCGCCCAGAAGTTCGAGGCGATCTGCTCGGGGCGCTACAAGAACTACATCGCCCTCGGAGCGATTCAATACCCCGGCGATGTCCACACGATTCCCGGGCCTTTGCAGCTGTGGGACGACCCGCTGCTCGGGATCAACTGGAACAACATGGCGCTCGTCAACCCCGGCTGGGTGGATCTCTGCCTCAAAAATTACCGCAAGCTGCTCTCCGATCTCGAGCTCCCGGAGGAAGACAACAGAAATGCCTCGGTCAGCCACGGCAAGCTGGCGGTGGAGGTATTGATCCTGAAGCTGGAATTCCGCCGGGATTTGCTCAAGGCCTATTCAGAGAGGAATGAGGCCGATCTCAAGGTCATTGCCGGAGCAAGGGTTCCTGAGATAGCCGAAGCTGTGAGGCGGCTGCTCAGGTCATTCCGGACCCAATGGATGCGCCGCAACAAGCCGTTCGGGTTTGAGGTCATCCAGTTGCGTTTGAACTCGCAAATAGGGCGCTACGAGGAGATCGCTGTCCGAATCAACGAGCTTCTGGATCGCACGATCCGCAGCATCGAGGAATTGGATGAGCCGGCCCCTGCTCTTTACGCTGGGGAATCCGCCACCCGCCTGGCTTCGGGCTCAATCAACATCGTGTAATCTCCTGTTTATCAGGAAATTCCCATCCCGGGAGCAGAGCGCATGAGGGCGAGGCAGAGGAGGAAAACCGGGCTGAAGTCAGCCGGGCACCTGTCGGCCCATGCGAAAATCCGGTCCGCCGGGAAGAATGCGGCCGTTTCGACCTCGAGGGGCGCAGGCGAGAACGGGCCCTCGTGGAGGCCGGTGTAAACCTCGATAAACTCCCAGCCGGTCTGCGCGCAAGGGCTCAGCTTCCCGATGCGCTTGAAGGCGGGCGGGGAAGCTCCGAGCTCCTCGCGCAGCTCCCGCATGGCGGCAGCGAGGTAGGATTCGCCGCTGTCCACATGCCCGGCAGCGGAAGCGTCCCAGAGGCCGGGGTTGCGATCTTTCCAGATCGAGCGCTTTTGAAGGAGGATATCCCCCGCGCGGTTGTAGAGGATCATGTGGACGGCCCGGTGGCGCAAGTTATTCACATGCACGGCATCCCGCGCTTCGGCCCGGAGAACCTGATCATTTTCATCCACGACATCGAACATCTCGGCCCCTGACTGGGCCGTTGCCGGACAGCACATGCGGGCGAGGGATTCCCACTGCGCGAGCGAGAGCTCCTCGGCGCGAACGGTCTCCGGAACCCCCAGCCCGGCAACGAGGCGAGCCCAATCCGCTTTGTGCTCGGGGATGAGGTTGCGGAGCTGCTTGCGGCGCTCGGAAAACCCCCGGCGCACGAGCGCCTCAAAGACCGTTTCATCCAGCGGGCACACCCCGGCCAGCGGCCGCCGGTCGAGCGCGATCACGGCGGAGTCGACTTTCGGCGCCGGGAAAAAAACCGAGGCGGGAAGCTTGCGGAGGAACGTCGGCTGCCACCGGCGGTTGACGCGCACGGTCATCGCCCCGTATGCCTTGGTCTGCGGCGCGGCATTCAGCCGCTGCGCGAGCTCGAGCTGGAGCGTGAGAACAAGGCGGGATGCGGGTGAGAGGGCGGATGCGAATCGCGCGATGAGCGGGGTTGACACGTAGTAGGGCAGGTTTCCCACGACCTTCACCGGGCCGTTCCCCCAGAGCTGGCGAATATCAAAATCCAGCGCGTCCGCGTGGAACACCGCAGTTGTTCCACCCTCGAATTTCTCCTTCAGATATTGCGCAAGGCACCCGTCTTTTTCTATGAGCGTGAGCCGGACATCTTGCGGCGCAAGGAACTCGGTCAGCGCGCCGAGGCCCGGGCCGATCTCGACGACGTGATCCCCGGGGCGGAGGTCGAGGCAGGCGACGATCCACCGGGCGAGGTTCTGGTCGTGCAGAAAGTTTTGCCCGAGGCTGCGCACCGGCTCGGTCCCTAGCTCGCCGAGCCGGAGTTGGATTTCTCTCAAAGTCATCTTGTTCTGCCAGGCTGTTCGGGGGAATTCACAAACCCGCTGTGAATAATCGCAGGCAAGCGCCCGAACTTTTTCCCAAGTTGTTCACACCGCGATTCCACGGCCTTGGGGGCGGCCCGCCTGCCTTCAATATTTCCCTTTCAATGTTACTGGAGGAAAGTCGTCCGTGCGGAACGGGGAGGCCGGGAGGCCCGAACCGCTGGTCAGGTTGCAGGTCGGGTTGTCCGCCCACGCATAGCGCACGGCTGCCGGCGACGGAACTTTGTCCGACCACACGGCCACCTTCGCTCCATCAATTTTTGCATCCGCCCAGACCCATTTTTTATCCTCGCCGCAGATTGCGAAGCCTTCGAGCTGGCTGCCCGGGCTGTTGCGGACGAGCGGAGCTGTCTCATTGGCAGCGGATTTGATATCGTAGGCGTCCGGCAGCGGCTTGGCCGCAAGCCCGCCATCGGCGTGCAAAAAGCTCAGGATCACCTTCCCACCCTCGATTTTCATCGAGTCATAAACCGGGCCGGAGAAGGGGAGCTGCTTCCCGTAGTCCTTGGCAAGGGCGATGAGCGCAAGGCGTTCGCCGACATCTTTTTTATTCCGGGGATGGATGTCCCCGGACTCCCCGATATCGATGAGGACGGCCTGGCCGGTGTTCGGGAGCTTGAGAGCCATCGACTGGGCCTCGCGCAGCTCGGCCCAATTGCTGTCTCCGGGCTCGGGCTTCTTGGCCATATGGTTGGCGAGCTGGCAGAAGTAGAACGGAAAATCCCCCTGGTTCCATTGCTTGCGCCAGTCGGAAATCATGAGCGGGAAAGCCGTCCGGTATCGGAAGGCGCGGCTTGCATTGCTTTCGCCCTGATACCAGATCGCCCCGCTGATCGCGTAGGGAAGGATCGGGCGGATCATGCCGTTGAAGAGGAAGGCGGCCACGTTCTGCCCGCCGGGAGGCGACGAAGGCAGCTGCGGGGCCGCAGCCAGCTTTTCCGCTGGAAGTTCCGAAAATTCCCTCTCCGCCTTCGCGAGCCACTCGCCCGCGAGCGAAAGCGCCCCAGCCTTCGGCTCGGCAAAGAATTTTGCCGGGCCGACCGGTTCGTAGAGCCGGATCGCGACGACATTTTTCCCGGCTTTCACCTCGCCCGCCGGAACGTCGTACGGCCCCGAACGTCGGACATAGCCCTGGCTGGGAACGTCCTGGTAAGTCATCTGCTTGAGAAGCTTGCCGTTCCAATAGACGCTGTCATACCCGTCGATCGGCAGGCTGAGCGGAAGGACGCTCGATGCCGGGAGGGTGACCTCCTTGCGGAGCCAGACAACTCCGGCCTTGGGGAGGCCCGGCGCCGCGACCTCGCCCGGCAGCTTGACGGGAACCCAGCCATCGGGGGAGACGTTCTCTCCTGCAAACCCGGCCGCATCAGCAACCGGCTTGTCCTCACGCCCTGTTTCCTTAACCCATGCGCCCATCCCGTCAATAAAAGCCTTCCTTTTCCCAGGATACTCCGCCACGGCGGCCCGGAGGCGTTCGCGGGCGGCTTTGAGGTCGGGATCGCTGTCGAGCGCCTCCGCGCTGGTCCACGCCTCGGAGGGAGTGCCGCCCCATGACGTGTTCACAAAGCCGACCGGAACCTTCAGCTCGCCCTGAAGCTTTTTCGCAAAGAAATACCCGACGGCACTGAAGCCTCCGGTCGTCTCGGGCGAAGCCGCAGACCAGCTTCCCTCGGCATCATCGGCCGGATCGGCAGCCGCATTTTTTTTCACGAAAAACTGCCGGAGAAGAGGGTTCGCGGACGCGGTGATCTCATTTTTGGCATCCCGCGTATTGGAGACCACCCACTCCATGTTCGACTGGCCGGAAGCGACCCAGACCTCGCCGACGACGACATCGGCAAGCGTCAGCTTGTTTTTCCCTTCGACCGTCATCTCAAACGGCCCCGGCTCGGAATTCTTCAGGTCGAGGAGAGCCATCCATTTTCCGCCAGCATCCGCTTTGGCTGAGGCAGAGAGGCCGTTCATGGCGACCTTCACGTCCTCGCCCGGATCCGCAGTGCCCCAGATCGGCACCTTGGCGGACTTCTTCAAAACCATGTGGTCGGAGATGATGGCGGGAAGCTTGACGTCCGCCCACGCGCTCCCGGCGGAAATGGCGGCGGCAGCAACAATGGCAAAGCGGAGGAGGGTTTTCATAAATAGCGGATGGCAGGATCTACACAGGAGGGCTCGCAGCACCAGAAAATTGAATCAGGAGCTCCTTGAGGCTTGCCACGGTTGGCTGCGAGGCAAACTTCCCGCCGGCCACCAGTTTTCCTGCCCGGCCGAACCTCCTTGCCTGCTCGGGATTCCTCAGGATCTCGGCCATCGCTTCCGCGAGCTGAGCGGGCTGCTTTTCGCCTACCAGCAGTCCGGTCACCCCGTGCTCGACCATCTCAGGGATCGCAGCGAGGCGGGTCGAGACGACAGGGAGCTCCGCAGCCATCGCCTCGACAATCACCGTCGGCAAAGTGTCCATTCCTCCATCCGGCTCGGTGGCGCAGGGAAGGGCAAAAAGTGTTGCGGCGGCGAGCCTCTGCCGGACTTCCTCCTGGGGGCATGGGCCGTGCAGCCCAACCCAATTCTGCAGGCCGAGCGCGGCGATGCGCGCGCGAAGATCCGCTTCGAGCGGGCCGCCTCCGATGATTTCACATTCGAAATCCAGATTTTTTTGTCGGAGGATCCCGCAGGCATCAATGAGGTCAGCGAATCCCTTTTTCTCGATGCAGCGCCCGATCGAGACGATCCGGGGAGGGCCGGAGGAGGCGGCCGGCACGGGGAACCCCGAGAAGTCCATCCCGTTGTAGATGCGGTGAATCTTCGCGTCGTGCCCGGGCATCCGCCGGCAAAGCCAATCGCGGGAGAAGTCGGAGACCGCAACAACAAAGGCCGCCTCGCTCACAAGGTCGCCGAGCGAAACCGGCGAGCCGCTCTCGCAAAACATGTCGTTGGCATGCCCGGTGAAGCTGAACGTGATGCCATAAAACTTTTTCATCCACCAGGCGGTGCGTGCGGCGATCCCGGCGAAGTGGGCATGGACGTGTCGGACCCCTTCTGCGCGGAGCTTTGGCCCGAGCCAGGCCGCCTCGAGCAGGCGGGCTTTTCCTGGGCGCTTCCCCCAGGTTCGGATCTCCTGGATGACCGGCCATGGATACCGCCCGAGCATCCGGAGCGTTCGCATCTCGCGGCCGAGATCTGCCGGGCCGGGGAGGTAGCGGACATCGGATGCGAGCGGCTCCGGGCAATCCTTAGGCACATCTGCTGGCCTGCGGATGGAAAAAACCGGGATCTGGCCGCACTGGCGGCGCATCTCCAGCACCTCACGGTAACAAAAGGTTTGGGTGAACGAGGGGAACCGTTCGAAGAGGTAGGCAAAGTCGGGCATGGCAGGCATACAAATATCTGCGGCGATTTCAGCGGTTTCTGGCAGCGGGCTTCCCGATGGCGATGGCCTCATCGTAAAACCCTTCGAGCTTTTCGATCGCCCGCGATTGCTCGAAATCCTCGCGGACGGCCCGCGAGGCGCGACGTCCCATCTCCTCCGCCATTCGAGGCGACGACGCCATGCAGATCAGCGCGGCAGCAAGGGCGTCGGGGTTTCTTTCGGGGACCAGCAGCCCGGAGACCCCGTCAGCGACCGCCTCGGGGATCCCTCCATGGGTCGTTGCCGCAACGGGGAGCCCGGTGGCCATCGCCTCAAGCATCGAGTTGGGAATTCCCTCCTGGTCCTGCTGCTCCGTCGTTTCGCTGGGATGAAGGAAAATATGCGCGCCTGCATAAAGCTCCTTGAGCGCCGGCTCGCGAAGGAACCCGGCAAATGTCACCGCATCGGCTATTCCCAGCTCCTGCGCCGCCTCCTGCAGCTCTCGATCCATCGGCCCGTCTCCGGCGATGGTCAGGGTCGCCTGCGGGAAGCGCCTGCGGAATTGCGCAAACGCCCGCAGCGCCGTGTGCAGGCCTTTCTTTTTGATCAGCCGGCAGGCCTGCACCAGCTTCCACGCGCCGCCGCGCGGGGGCTGCCGCTCGGAAAATGCGAAATCCTCGAGCGGGATCCCGGTCCGGTTGAGGCGGATTTTCTCCGGCGGGCAACCTGCGGATTTCAAGCGCTCCCCCAGCGAGAGCGAGCGGGCGAGGACGAGAGGAACGAGGGTGAAGAGCTCCCTCATTTGCCCGGCATATTTCGGACGGTGCGCGCGAAGCATCACGTCCGCACCGTGGAAGGAAACTACGGCCGGGTGCGGCCAGGCTTTCAGGAACTCGCGGAGATGGACACCTGTGTGCCCGAAATAAACGTGCATCAGGTCGGCGCTGCGCCGCCCGAAAAGCGAGCAAAGCTGCTCCATCTCGCCCCGGTAGTGGAGGGGCGGCACGCGCTTGACGAACTTCAAATAAAACCGACGCAGAACCGGCTGGCTCGCCTCCGGGAGAACTTCGATGTCGGAAAACGGAAACCGGTCCGCGCACGCCCGCTCCCGCGTGACCACAAATGTGCCATGCCGCCTCAGCCCGCCGACCTGCCGGTAAATATGAAGCATCTCTGGCTTGAGAAACGTGGTGCAGTAGCTGGCAACAACCGGAAGGCTCATGGAAAGAAAAGAATCAAACCCGATGGGACGGCGCACGGCGAGAGGAATTTCTCGAGCCCTCGGCACCGCAGGGTAGAGCAGGACAAAAATTACGGAGAATCAAAGCCGAAGCAAGCTTCGGGGTATCACACCCAATGGGAATGAAACCGCCAATGCCGTCCACCGAACTCCCGCCCGCCGTCACGCCGGATGCTGGACGTGTATTCTCCGCCGTGCCACACTTGAAACGTTCTGCCGCCATTTCGCAAATCCCATCCCTATGAGAATAGCTTCCATTATTGGGTTCACTGTGGAGACACGGGAAATCCGCAAAAACGGAAAGCCGGCCGCCATTCGTGTTCTTCGAGTCGATTCCTACAGCTCGAGATAGACTCGAAGGGGGCCCGCGCGCACCGGGTTCAGGTGGATGTTGCCCGTTCGGCCTTTGCTGACCTTTGACTATTCATCACAGTTTCCTCGGCCCCTGCAGAGACATCAACGTGGAGAGCAGCCACTCCATTCCGTATTTGCCACCTGCCCTATCCCACGCCCTCAAGAGCGGATAGTAGAGAACAAGTAAAAGCACCGACAGAGCAAAGGCAATCGGAGTGTTCACCAGATCTCTCAAGTAATATTTTCCAGTTATCACCTGAACGGCTCTGAGCGAGACGAAAATCACAACGAAATGGGAGACATAAATGGTAAACGAATATTTGCTGATCTGCCTGCAATAGGTGAGGAAGATTCCCGGAGCTTCCTTGCCGGCAGGTTTCGCATCAAAGATGCGCCACAGAGTGATGAAAAGCAATAGCAGAACTCCCGTCTGAAGCATCACCATGCTGAAGGAATTGGGATAAAACGACAGCGGAACGATGTAGTCGTTTGCCACTGAGAACTGCGGTTTTTTTGAGCCTGCATAAGCTGTCAGCAACCCCATGAAAGTGAACGTGGCACCTATGATGACAATGAAGGGGGAATCGGCAGCCAACAGGTTTTGCGTCACCCTTCTTCCGACAACATATCCGATCAAAATAAAAATAATCCAGGGGAAAACCGGAAATTGCCCGACGAGGAAAAATCCGATGATGTTATTCAGCGGGCCTGTTGCCCCCTGGTATTCCTTCAGCGGGTCAACAAAGAAGTTAGGAAGATAATCTGATATCCAGGCTACATTTTCAAACGCTCCGCCGTAAAATGGGGCGATGTCAATAAACGATCTTAACCACGGAGTGATCAGAAATATTATCGAACACCCCACCAGAAGCAGCCATGATGGCGCTTTGCGGCAGGGGATCAGGATGATGGTTGCCGCCCCGATCAACGTAAGCACGTCCCAATCCCAGATTTCATCGTAGCCCTGCACGACAGCCAGAAACAGCAGCCCGATGATGAAAATCGCTACGCCCCGTACCACCGCCCTGCTTGCGTCAGGCGCCGCATTGCCACCCCTTCTGCTGGCTGATAAAACCTGGCTCAGCCCGGATAAGAAGAGGAACCATGACCCTCCAAAATCTCCGCCCAGCAGGTGATTCGACATAAAATAAAGCATGGCATCGTTCCCTTGGCCGCTTGATAAATATATCGGAAAATGGCATGTGAGCATTGAAATGAGCGCCACAGCTCTTAAAACATCGACAAAGTCCTGCCGTTGCATGACGAGATGATCTCCTGTTAAAGATCGCGTTCCTTACTGCGCTTTTTGGCTGATAGGAAATCGCTTTCGGATGTCGCTGGCGTTTGTCCGTCAATGTCAGCGGCCAGCAGAGTTCCCATGCTGGCTTCCTAGCAGCCTGTCGGACTGAAAACCGAGCGGCAAAAGCCGCCGTTTTGTGAT
>JBAXXX010000054.1:0-25911 GCA_037127695.1 Verrucomicrobiia bacterium
CGAGGCAGCGCACGACGCAGGACGGGGTGTAGAACTGGCCGCCGTTCTTGCCCTCCGCGCTGGCGAAACGTGTGAGGAAATATTCGTAAACGCGCCCGAGCAGATCGACGGAGCGATGGGTCTTCTCTCCCTCGCTGGCGGCAGTGAGGCTGATGGTGGCGATGAGGTCGATCAACTCGCCGAGCCGGTGCTTGTCGAGACCAGGGCGGGCGTAGTCCTTGGGGAGGACTCCCTTCAGTCGCGGGTTGTCGCGTTCGATGGCGACCATGGCGTCGTCCACTATCTTTCCGATCGTGGGTTGCTTGGCGCTCGCTTGAAGGTGGGACCAACGGGCCTCGGACGGAACCCAGAAAACATTCTCCGCCTTGTATTCGTCGGGGTCCTCTGGATTGGCACCAGCGTAGTCTCCCTCACCGGCCAGGAGCTTGGCACGATGTTCCTCGAATGTGTCGGAAATGTATTTGAGGAAGATCAGCCCGAGGACGACGTGCTTGTATTCCGCCGCGTCCATGTTGTTTCGCAGCTTGTCAGCAGCGAGCCAGAGCTTGGCCTCGAAGCCGATGTTGGCAGTGGTGTCTTTCGGCGAGGATTTCTGTTTTGCAGCCATGTCAGATGCGGGACGGTAGCTGTTCTCTCGCAACCGGGCGAGAGGATTTGCATTCCACATCTTCGGTGATAAACCGGCAGTTGAGAAGTGGTTCGCTCACTGCCCCGGCGGCGAGTGGATCGCGCCTTTGGGGGTCATTTCAGAGCCAAAACAGGATGGGGAAGCTTGGGGAGTCCCAGTTTCACCAGAGGCAACAGTCTAAAATCCAGCAACTTCTGTTTTTGCCACAAAACAAGCAATCATTTGATATATCGCTCCCGCAAACTCGATCCGTGGCGCTCTTGGCATAAGCGAGATTTCTGCCGGCATCCCGCAAATAGGTCAATCCAATAATCCAAGGGACCGACCCCTTTGCGACCCCTTTGCTGTCAACGCCCCCTCGAATGGCGTATTGAAAGCCGGAATCCTGCTCGCTCATTCGGGACAAAAAAATCCCCGGCAGCCGTTTGCGGACCGCCGGGGATTGGTGAGAATGCTTACTTGACGTGTGCCGAGACGAGCTTGGTCATCTCGAACATGCTGACTTGCTTCTTGCCACCGAAGACGGTCTTGAGTGGGGCATCGGCGTTGATCAGAGTCTTCTTTGTGGGATCCTGAAGGTTGTTCTTCTTGATGTAGTCCCAGAGTTTCTTGGTCATTTCGCTTCGAGGAAGCGGCTTGGAGCCGACGATCGGAGCGAGCACCTCATCCGGCTGCACCGGTTTCATGAGCGCAGGGTTCGGCTTGCGCGCTGGCTTCGCTGCTGGTTTTGCTGCGGGTTTTGCTGCGGGTTTTTTTGCGATTGGCATAAAATTAGGCTTTGGCGTTTTTCCGAGCTTTCGCTGGCGCGGCTGGCTTGCCGGCTGCTTTGGCAGCACGGACGGCGGCCCAACGTGCGGTTGCTGCTGCGGCGATTTTCGCACGTCCTTCGGGGCTGATGCCATTCTTTTTGGCCTTGGCTGGCTTGGCCGCCTTGGGAGCAACGACCGCTTTGGCGGTGATGCCATTGCCTGCTCGCCGTGCAGCCCAGCGCGCCTTCGTAGCGGCGGAAATGCGTGCGCGGCCCTCAGGGCTCATCTTGCTTTTCTTTGCGGCCTTGGCTGGTTTTGCCGGCACGACAGATATTGTCTTAGCAGCGGGGCCGACCTCCAAGACCCTAACGACCGAGATCGCTCCCCCTTTGAGGATTTTGATCATTTCGGCATCGATCTCAGCGATGAGCTGGAGGAGTTCTTCCTTCTTCTCAGCAAGGCTGATCATATTGAAGAAGGATTGGCTGGTGAGGTGTGATATGTCCATGTAGGAAAGGCGACATAGCATCAGATTGAATGCCTAATGCAATAGGAAACGATCAATCGTTTATTCTCGATCTTCAGAAAATTGCGCGCAAGCATACCTCATCTCCTGAATATTTCCCCATGGATGCGAATCAAATAGAGTTGGCTGCTCCGACTGAACCACGCCCACGAACCGCACGATCCGCGCAACTGATTCGAAGGCGGGGGCATCCCCGGAGCGGGGAGTCCGCTCAAAATGGCATGCGAGCATTTCCGTCCCGTCTTGGTTTCCCCCGAATCAGCGTCAGAGAGCTGGACGCAGGGAATCGGCGCGACAAACGGTAGATCAAGGGAGGAGCTCGCCCTCGGGCTGCTCAGCAAGGCGGCCGGGGGCGACCGCCCTCCATTCATTGCGCTGACGCGCGGATCAGGGTTTTCAGTCCGCGCTTGTCAAGGTGGGGAGGAGGGAGGAATCTTTCGGGACTGATGCTCTGCGAACGCTACAACCGGTATTCCGTGACCGCGCTGCTCTGGCAGTTTTTTGTCGGCCTGGCGATGATCGTCAGGAACCTGGTGATGCGCAGGCCCACGATCATAGAAAGCGAGTGCGTCGGCAGGGTCCTTGCCTTTGCCCGCGGCACCCTGCCCTCGGCGCTCCTGATGACATTTCTTTACGGCTTTGGATTCGCCTATTTCGTGATGACCCGGCTTCCCTCGGTCCAGGTGTTTCGAAACCTGGCGCTCCCGCACATGGGGGGGGTCTTTTTTCTCTATGTGATTCCGGCCGCGATCGCGAACCTGGTCGTGATCCGGGGGGTCGTGACCCTCACCTCGGACATCGCCTCCATGCGCGCCTCGCAGGAGCTCGACGCCCTCGAGGTCGCACGGTTCCACCCGGCGCACTTCGTCTTCCTGCCGCGCGCGCTCGCGCTCATGATCGGGGCGCCCGCGCTTTTCGTGCTGGGAGTCTTCGGCGCATTTTTCGGGGCCTGGTGCGCATGCCAGTTCACGTTCCGGCCGCCGATCGGCCCATTCTGGGAGCAGTTTATCTCGAGCATCTCCTCGTGGAAGGGCTCGCTCGCGCTCTTCAAGGTGAGCCTCACCGCTGCGATCATGGCGTTCATCGCAGGGTATTTTGGTTTCGAGGGCTCGATCATGCGGGCGGAGACGGTCGGCAAGACGACCACAGACGCAGTGGTGACCGCCACCCTCGCGATCACCACGATCAACATCCTCATCGGGCTATTCCTGGATTGAAATGAAGTCGCTCGTCGTCCGCAACCTCGCCCTCGTCCAGGATGCCCCGGAGGACCGCCGCTTCAATTTTGAGGTGAGCTCGGGGGAAATCGTCGTGGTCCTCGGGCGCAACGGCAGCGGGAAAAGCCTCCTGGTGTCGTGCCTCGCCGGCCAGCGCGTATCGCACGGCGCGTCCGTCAAGGTGTGCGGGCACGAGGTGTTTCATCCCAAGTCCCGGCCGTCCGCGCTGGCCCTGCTCGGCGTGATGTTTCAGCATCCGGGCCTCCTGCGCACGCTGTCGGTATTCGACAACGTCGCCCTTCCGTTCCTCCAGAATTCCCTCGGCCTCAGCGGCCACCTGGCCGAGCTGGTCGGGCTGAGGCTCGATCTGCTCGGTTGCGGGCACCTTGCCGAGATGGGGTCCGAGGCGCTTGGCGAGGGCGACAAGCGCTGCGTGGCGCTGGCGCGGGCGCTGTCGGGCACGACCCGGTTCCTGATCGCCGACGAGCCGGCCGCCGCGCTTTCCTCCGAAACCCGCGCACGGGTCGAGGACCTCCTCACGGTGCTTGTCGGGCGCGGCGCGCTGGACGGGGCGATCCTCTGCACGCAGGACCTCGAGTTTGCCCTCCGCGTCGGAACCCGCTTCCTTTTTCTCAGCAACCCCGATCCCGCAACCGAGGCGATCGGGGGGGTGCGCGAAGAGCGGACGGCCGCCACGCTTTTCAACCATCCCCACCCGCCGGAAATATCTGCCTTCCTCTCCAGGCGAAAAGAATGGCAGGATGAAACAAGCCTGTGAAAACTTCCCGCAGCACTCCGGATCCCGACGCGCCAGGACGAACCCTCTCGTCCCTCGTCGCCTCGCGCTTCGACATCCAGCTGCCTGTCCTCCTCGTGTTTGTCGCCTTTGTCGTGGCGGCCGCGATTTTCCTCTTCCGCGAGATCGCCGCCGACCGCCTTCGGATCGTCCAGGGGGACCAGCCGATCACGTTCGTTTCGGAATCGGCGGAAGGGCTCGGTTTCGGGAGCGAGCTCCGGTGCCAGGGCCTCACGGTCGGACGCGTGCGAGCGGTTCGGGTCGTCGAAAAGAACGGCGCGATCGTGGTCGAAAACAACCCGCAGGCGTCGGGGGGCAGCGCGCGCGTCCGCTTCCAGATCGTGGCGGCATTGGACAAGCCGTATGCCAACTGGGTTTTCCGTGACCATCCGCTGGTCCGCGCCGGATTTGGACCGACCGTCCTCGGGCTCGCCTCGATCGAGCTGGCGGTCGCGGAGGTCCGCCCCCGCGGAGAAAAATCCCCGCCCCAGACCCTGTCGCTCAAGTTCGAGGAAGGGCGCCTGAGCGGAATGCAGGATGACGCCGCCCTGCTGCTGGAATCTGTCGTCCGCCGTTCGGATCTCCTCGGCGAGCGGGTAAGATCGGGCGAGGCCACATCGGTCGAACGCACGCTGTGGAACCTCGACCGGTTCACCGAAAAGCTGGATGTCGCGGTCACCGCCCTGACCGTGGACGGCGCCGACCGCCCAAGCCCGCTCAAGCGGATGGTTGACAGCGCGGACAAGCTCGGGGATCTCGTGGACCAGCTCGGGGCGCAGGTCAAGGACCTCACCAAGGAGTCCACCCGGACGGTCCAGCAGTCGCAGGCGGCGATCGCGAAGCTGGATGCCACGGTCTCCCGCCTCGACCGCAACTCGCTCGAGGTGATGGGAGAAACCCCCGCCCAGCGGAAGGCCGTGCGCACGGAGCTGCTCGAAACCCTTCACAACCTCCGCAACGCATCCGACTCGCTCCGCGACCTCATCCCGAGGATCGGAGAAACCGCCTTCGGACGCATGCTCGTGAAAAAGAAGCCTCCGGAAGATGGGGCGGCCGGAAGCGAGCGCCCCAAGCGCTGACCGCCCCTGCGGCTTTCCCGGTGCGCAGGCATGCCACCCGGGTGCGCCCCCGCACGCAGATCGGGATCCCAAATCATTGGTTGCGCGCACGGGAATTTTTTGTGTAAATTCCCCCCCGCCATATCTCCCAATGAAAAAATTCCTATTCTCCATTGTGTTCGCGGTCGCCATGCCAACCCTTCAGGCCCAGCTTGTCGGCGAGATGCCCGGGGATGACAACGCGAGCGGCCACACCCGGTTCTGGACGTACTATAATCCGGCCCCCTCAAACTACATCGGCTCGAGCGAGTGGATGTCCGGACAGACGCTATCTGGCGACTGGTGGGGGATCAGGAACTACCTCGACGACAGCGGGGCCGAGCTCTCGGCCAGCTACACGAACAACATCGCCGGCAATCCGGTCGGCGGAAAAAGCGCGGGGTTCACCTACACCGACAACGTCAGCTTCGGGCTCCAGCTCAATTTTGAAAACATCATCGGGTGGAAGGGCCTGACCTTCGATGTCGCCGGGCTCAACCGCGCGGGCTCCAGCCTGTCGCAGGACTACGTCGGCAACCAGTTTACCGTCCAGCAGGTCTATGGCGGGCAGACCGCGATGTTCTACGCGCTGGTTTTTGAGCAGCGCCTCCTTGATGACAAGATCAGCATCAAGGCCGGCCGGTTCTCGACCGGAGACGATTTTGCCTCCTCCCCGATTTACTGGCTCTATATGAACAACGGGATTGATGGCAACCCGCAGGCGCTCCCGGTGAACACCCAGTTCTCCGCATACCCCTGGGCGGTCTGGGCGGCGAGGTTGCGCGTCGAGCCGACCCCGGAATTCAATGCCATGGTAGGGGCGTATCAGGTTTCCGACCGGATTTTTAAACGCGATTACCACGGCCTCGACTGGAGCATGCGGCAGAATGACGGGGTCCTCATGATCACCCAGCTCGGGTGGACGCCGGAGTTTTTCAAGAAGCCGGTCGAGAAGTCGGCGGCCTCGGACGGAAAATCAGCCCTTGCGACCAAGGCGAAATCGGAGGGGAAGTCCTTCAAGTCGGCGGCTCCGGAAACCGAAATGAAAGGGCTGCCCGGCCACTACTGGGTCGGGTTCTACTACTCGCCCTGGCAGTTCGCCCAGTTTGGCACGACCGACACCGCGAGAAATTCCTACGGGTTCTACTGGCACGCCGACCAGATGGTCTGGCAGGAATCCCCGGGCAGCGACCAAGGCCTGACCCTCTGGTCGGCGTTTGTGCTCTCGCCGCAGCAGAACATCGCTAAGCTCCCGTTCCAGGCAAACGCCGGAATCGTTTACAAGGGGCTCGTGCCCACGCGGGATGACGACTATTCCATGTTCGGGTTCGTCTACGGAAAGTTCAGCAACAACTACGCGAGGACGGTGAGCGATGCGGGCGGCGGATATCCGGAATACGAGATCGCGCTCGAGCTGGCGTATCGCGTGAACATCACGAAGTTCGCATACATCCAGCCCGACCTGCAGTACGTGATCAACCCGGGCGGCACGGGGACCATCCCCAACGCCCTCGTCCTAGGCGCCCAGATGAGCGTGACCTTTTAGCCAGAAGCTCCCAAGGCGAAAAGGCATTGAAGCCGCCTGCCAAGCAGGCAGCTCAATGCCTTTTTGCACTCCGAATGCCGGCATGCATGCCGGGCAGCGTATCAGGAAATGCGATATTGATGCCGCCAACCGGCGAACAAAAAGCCTTCCTCCGCGTTGACACGATCTAGCCGGAGCTAACCGGCGAGTCGTTGCTTCAGGAATGCGCGGAGCTCGTGGCCAGCGATATCTTCGGGATCAACTACCTGAGGCGCAGCCCGGATGGCGGCCGCACCTGGGAGGAGGCCCGCCCCGCCTACACGCCCCGGAAAACTCGCGACGGAACCGAAAGGCAGGGTGAGCGCGCCATGCTCCTCGACGGAAAAAGGAACCGCTGGAAACGACCGCGACCTGGGAATACCAGATCGCGGTTTCGCAACGTGTGGGCTTGTGACCGACATGGACGATGGCGGAAACCGTGAAATGCTTGTGCCAAGCCAAGAGAAGGCTTGCTGCTGTCAGGCCATTTCCAATACCGAACCGTCATCCGGACCTGCAGCCAGGACAGCAAGAGCGTGGCGGGCGAAGTGTCCGCGCAAATCTCTCGAGTAGGTGTCGAGGATCCGGCGTCCCCGCCCGTTGGGATCTCCCGCCAGAAAAAGGCCGCGGGCGACATAGAGCTCCCGCAAGGCAAGGTTCCTTGAAGCGGTCGCGTTGGAATCGCCAGCGGAGTCGGCCAGCATATCTTCGACCCGGAGAAACGCGTGGCCGGAAAATCCCGGCAGATCGAGCAGGTGCTCCAATGCCGAAGTGAGATCCCGATCACGCAGCATCGCCGCCGCCAAAGCGAGAGCCCGGCAGTGGGAAAATCCGGCGTCCCCGCCCAGCTGCTTGGCGAGCCTTGCCAGCGCGGGGCCGCCCTCGGAATCCTTCGTGCGGCCCAATGCGATGATCATGGCATCGAGCCGGCTCATGCAGGCACCGAATTGCCCCATGCCCCGATAGTTCCACCCTTCGTCCCAGACTTCCTTCGCGACAGCATCGCGCAGGAATGGCCCGGCCTCCCGGCTTCCCATGAGCCCGAGAATAAGAGCAGCCCTGCAGCGAAGCTCCGCATCCGGATTCTTATGCATGATGGAAAGCAATTCCTTGAGGGAGGATTCCGGGTGGGCAAAAAGGATCGCGACATCTTTTGCGTTATCGAGATTTCCCGATGAGGCCTGCAATATCGCAGCCGGCTCCATCGGAAATGAGTCGGAGTCCTCCACTGTCGATGCGCTGATGATTCCCAAGCCTGCAAGGCGGCGCTGAAATGTTTTGATATCCACATCCCGCAACCCTTCCCCCGACTGCGCAACTTGCGCGGCCAGCAAACCGGCCGCATAGCCTTGATTTTGAACATCCGGCTGCATGCGGATGACCGGCAGGGCATCGCGGTGGGCGCTCATGCCGAGGCCGGTGACCAGCAGGCCATCCATCCCCTTCGGCAGCATGCAGCGCAGAGGCACATGAGCCAGGAGGGGGCTGTGGTCAGGCGGGACGACCATGAAGACCGGATGGATAATAAATCCATGGGTGTCAAAGTTGCTGAGCGCGGTCACCACGGTGTCGGGAAATGTTCTGCCCGCCAGGATGTCGAGCGGGGAGACCTCCAGGTCGCCGATGATCTGCCGGCGCTCCCGCGAGTTGATGAACGGCATCGTTTCAAAGTCATTCGGATATTTGGCGCGAGCCTGGACATAGGCGGCGGTGATGCCTTCCGGATCGTTGTCGTCAATGAACGTGTGATCCGAATTCCGGCGTCCGACCGCAGGATTCGACCTGGGAGAAATTCCGGTGCCCTGGACCGCGAGGTGGCGCCCGTCCATCACCCGGCAAGCGGCTCCTGCAGCAGCAGCGAGGTCTGCATTTCCGGTAGCATCGACGAAGCTTTTCGCTTGAACAAAGCCGCAGCCAAAAGGGGTCGAGACGAGAACTCCGTCCAGACGGTTTCCGCTTTTTCGGACTCCGAATGGAAAGCTTGCCAGCCAGGCCGTCCCGCCAGCCTCCTGCAGCAGGCGGTGATACACTCCAGATTTCACTCCCGGATGCCAGGCGGCCCCTCCTTTTTCACGGCTGATCGAGTCAAACTCGGAGACCAAGGAGTCCAGCTCTGAGGTAAACCCGCAGGAATTTCCAAACCAATACGCGCTAATCAACCCCGATGTCCCGACACCTCCCAGCCCATGAGCTGCCTCCAGACATAACGTCCTTGCCCCTGCGCGCGCGGCGGCGATGGCGGCCGGAGCTCCGGCAGTTCCACCGCCTGCGACGACAACATCGAAATCTTCCCAATCGGGAAATTCCGGCGCCCGGACTTTGACCTGCAAGCAATTCCCGCGCAGAAAGGCTTCCGCAAATGAGAAGTCACCGGGGGCCGCGCCGCCCGCCTGAAACCGGAGGGGCTCATCGGAATGAGGTTTGTCCACAACTTCGCGGGCCGCCATGGCGCCTACGCGGCGGCCGAGGTCCGCCATCTTGCCAGGGCTTGAAAAATCCTCCAGACACGTGACTGGCAACAAGCGATTTGCAATCCATAGGCCCTCTGCGACATGGCACTGCTCTCCCTCGAGATCCGCGACGGAATTGACCGCTGCGCACGCTTTCAGGAAATCCTTGCCGGGATCAATCAGCTCGTCCGCTGCAGCCCATACCCCCTCGTCCACAACGCCCGCACGGGCTGCATGTTCCAGCGACCTGGGATCCAAGGAAAGCCGCCCCCGCTCCACCGTGAGCTCAAATGCGGGATATTCCTTGGAGCCATCCTTCAAAACCTGACGGTAGGGGGAGGGAAGAGGACGGAAGTTGCCCGGCCAGCTTTTCGGGGAACGCGAGGCCAGCACCCTCCATCGGATCTCATCCGTCGGCGAGGAGCGAGTGCCAAGAGGAACTCCTTCCAGCCGGGCCGCAAGACCGAATGGAGAGGCGTCCACGACCTCGCGACAGGTCGAAACAAATAGCGACGTGCGGGCAGCGAGGACGACCCCGCGCAGCATGCCGGATTCCTGGCGAAGCAACCCCACCGGACGGGTGCCGAAAAGAAATGGAATCCCGGCTTTGATCAACGCCATCTCCAGATGGCGCTTGAGTGCCCCAGGGCGGGCAGGGCGCTCCAGGCAGGATGCAAAAGCCTCCGCGAGCAAAGGATCGAGAGGTGCCTCCTCCCAAAGGTGAAGGGTGCCGGCAAGGTCCTGCCCCAGGTACGCTTCGTCCGCAATCAGGCCCACCCGCCTGCCATGGCCGGCGGCAACAAGCGCCGCCGTGACGGCCGCCGTGGTGGCGCCGAGGACAAGGACATCAACATCTTTCCATACCGGCAGAGAATAGGAGAGCTTCATGGCTTTGTCATCCTCGCCAGCACATGGGACGATAGCAAATCGTTCCGCTTGTGAATCCGAATCCATAATTGTATATTTTTGTCACCCTATGGGTTCTGCTCCGCATTCATCCAGGTTGGGATTACACGTTGAGCCGGTGATAGCCTACCGGGGCCCGGCCCCCAAGTGGGCGCGGGACTTGCAGGTCACAAATTCATTTTTCAGCTTCTGGTTCATCGATCGGGGCCAGGCGGTCGTCGAGTGGTCCGGCGGCAGGAAAATTGTCGGCGAGAGGCAGGCCCTCATCATCCCTCCCGGCTTGCGCCGCCATCATCAGATTGCCGAAGGCTCACGGCTGGTTTCCCTCAGCTTCTGCGCAGGATGGGGTGACAGCCGGGTTCTGCTGCGCCTGGAAAAACCTCAGGTCGCGGACGGCAGCGCGGCCCGCCAGCTCAGGCAGGCCGCGCTCCGGGTGATCGCGGCCGGAGGCAAGCACCCCCCGCTTATTGGGACGGACGAGTTTTCGCCGGCGGAATGGCTGAGATTCCACGGGGAACTGGAGGTTTTCGTTGCAGCAATCCTGACATGGTCTTCCCTCAATGGCGGATTGGTGAGCCATTCCCGAACCGGGGATGCCAGGCTAGATGCCGTTTGGAAGGATCTTACGAACAACCTTCACGCAGGGCCGCTTCCTTTCAAACGCTGGGCCGACATCTCAGGATTGAGCCGCGTGCAGCTGGATCGCCTAGCCCGCCGCTGGCTGGGAGGATCGCTCCACTCCCGGCGCGACGAGCTCCTGCTCGAGGAGGTCCGCAGGTCCCTGTCCAGCGGTCGGGAGTCGCTCAAAGAACTTTCCGCACGCCTCGGATTCTTTGATGCGCCCCACTTCACGCGGTGGGTGAAAACGCGCACAGGAAGAAACCCGAGCGATCTCCGAGGGGCATGGATCTAAGGAGCTCGGGCGTCACAGCCGGAGCTGCCCCATCCAAAAGCACTGCTGCGACATTATCGTAGAAGGCGAGCTTCGGCATGGAAGCCGTCTCAAGGGTTTCCTCCTGCCAGGGCAGCTGCTCGCCGCTCCCGTAAGCCCGCCCAGGAACTGCACCATCGCGGACCTCGAGAGCTGGCGCTGCGGCCGGATCAAAAAACTTCACGCGAACTTTTCCGGCCTCCTCCGCAGCCACTGCGGTACCGGCACTGCCCAGGATGACAAACTTCGGCATCGGAAGTGCGCAGCAGGGGCTCCCGCGGAGCCGCTGAGCCGCAGAGAGTTGGAGGAAGATCACCATTCATCTGGAGGATGTGGGCCCTATTTTTCGTAACTTCCTCTCCTCTGCGTGCCTGCGCCTCTGCGTGAGATTCCATTTCGGTATTTAGAATAAAAATCCCAGTTGCAGCCACCTCCCGGTGGCTGCGCCCTCTGCGGGCTGCCTGCGGCAGTCTTCCTCCGGCGCTCCCACGCCTGCGGTTGCCGGGGCGTGCTCGCGGCGCAGCCGCCATTTCTTGCCATTTCGGTGCGCCGAAGTTACCTTTTCTCCATGAAAGTCGAGGAGCCAGCAGCGGTTTACCCGGCCCGCATCCCGGCATCTCCGGAACTTGCGGCGCGCGCGGCTGAACTCGTCCGCCAGTTCGCGGAATGTTTCTGGTTTTGGCGGGCTGACGCCAAGATCCGCTACACCGACGACGTGGAGGCAGTCATCGAACACCTGCGCGAATATGGCGACAAGCGGGCCTGGAATGCCGCCAAAGAACTCCGGAAATGCCTTTAACCTCTTTCCAGAAGGACGTTCTCGCCATACTTGTCGCGAACCGATCAGAGGCCAGCCATGTGGCGGGAGGACTCGTGCTCAACGCCCCGGATGACTCCGCACGCTTCTCGCACGACTTCGACTTTTTTCACGAGGCGGTCGAGGATCTCGTCATTGCGAGCGAGAGCGATGCAGCCGACCTCGAAAAGGCAGGCTTCTCGGTCGAGAAGATCGAAAGGGCTGCGGAGTGGCACCAGCCTTCCTCGTTCCGCAAGGCGAGGGTGACGCGCGCCGGGCAGCGGGTCGAGATCGATTGGGCTCACGATTCGGCTTTCCGGTTCTTCCCCATCGTGCCAGATGAAGTCCTGGGCTGGAGGCTGCACCTTTTCGATATGGCCACCAACAAGGCGCTCGCGCTCTCCGGACGGATGGAGACGCGCGACTACGTGGACATCGTCGAGTTGGCGCGCCACTATCCGCTCGAAGCCTTCATCTGGGCTGCATGCGGAAAAGATCCGGGGTTCAATCCGCTCTCGCTTTTGAAAATGGTGATCCGCTTCGCCCGGATCGATCCCGTCGAACTGGATAAGATCAAGGCTCGCAAGCTCGATCCCTTCGCACTGAAGGAGGAATGGATCGCCGCGACCGACAAGGCCCGTGAGGAAATCACGCTGCTCGCCGACGAGCAGCTCGACATGCCGATCGGCGTGGCCTTCGTGGATGACAAATCCGAGCCGGGCTGGCTCCGGTCCAACCCCGCGCTGAGGGTCCATTATCCTTCACTCCGCGGATGCTGGCCGACGATCCATCCAGCCTGACCCATCAACGCGCTCCACGCGAATCGCAGCACGAACACAGCAAGAATCGAGCAGAGCGAGAGAGACTGTCCGGCGGCAGGAATTCAGAAACGCCACGCCACGCATGTAGAGGAACATGTTTCTTTTTCAAAACCTCAATCCCAAGAAATTCGTTCCAAATTCAGACATCCTGATGTCACCCATAGAAAATAGTGGAGCGAGGAATTTCGAAGGCCTCGCCGTAGGTTGCGCCTCCGCATTCGGCGGATCCCGGTCGCTTTCGGCTCACGGTTCCTGACCGCAGCCCAGGGCGGAGAGATCGCCATCGAGCCACAAGACGGCCGCCCTCTCGTTATCTGCTGGTGCCAGTCCTGCCCCTGAAATCATCGCGGGCACCCGCCACCGCTTTTCTATCATCCACCCCTCTGTGAAAAAACACCCCGCCTCCCGGACGGGCTCCAAGTCACTCCGGGGTTGATTTTTCCCGCAGGATGGAGAGATTTGCCGGAATGCAGGATCCACGATGCGATAAGCTGGCGGAGGTATTGACCCGACATTCCACAAAATTGTGCCCGGGGGAGAACGTCCTCATTGAGATTTTTGATGCGCCTGACGAGATCGCGGTTTCGCTGATCCGCGCGGCGCGTGCGGCCGGGGCGGTGCCGTTTGTGAACGTCCACCACGCGCGGGTCGCCCGCGAGCTCGCGCTCGGCGCGACTGAGGCGCAGATGGAGGTCGCTAGCAGCGTCGAGCTCGTCCGCATGAAAAAAATGCACGCCTACATCGCGGTACGCGGGAGCCACAACATCTCGGAGATGTCGGATGTCCCCGACGAAAAGATGCGGCTGATGACCGGCAAGATGCGCCCGGTGATGGACTGGCGGATCAACAAGACGAAGTGGGTCGTGCTCCGCTGGCCAACTTCCGGCATGGCGCAGCAGGCCCAGATGAGTACGCCGGCCTTCGAGGAGTTCTTCTTCAAGGTCTGCACGCTGGATTACGCGCGGATGGCTCCGGGCATGGCCGAGCTGAAGGCGCTCATGGACCGCACCGACCTCGTGCAGATCAAAGGCCCGGATACCGACCTGCGCTTCTCGATCCGGGGGATCGGGTCGGTCGTCTGCGGCGGCGACCGCAACATCCCGGACGGAGAGGTTTTCTCCTGCCCCGTGAAAACCAGCGTCGAAGGGCATGTCGCGTTCAACGTGCCGAGCATCTACCAAGGGCAGGCATTCGACAACGTGCGCCTCGAGTTCTCCAAAGGCCGCATCGTCGGGGCCGCCGCGAACAACTCCGCCGCGCTCAACCGGATCCTCGATAGCGATGCCGGAGCGCGCTTCATCGGGGAGTTCAGCCTCGGGTTCAACCCGCACATCCTCCACCCGATGCGCGATATCCTTTTCGACGAAAAAATTGCGGGGTCATTCCACTTCACTCCCGGGCAGGCTTACGCGGTCGCCGGAAACGGAAACGAAAGCCGGATTCACTGGGACATGGTGTGCATCCAGCGCCCGGACTACGGCGGCGGCGAGATCTGGTTTGACGGAAAGCTGATCCGCAAGGACGGGCGCTTCACGGTTCCCGCCTTGAAAAGGCTGAATCCCGATCGCCTTCTCGGGAAGCGCGCCTAGCATGCTCGCCAGCTCGATCATGAATCCGCTCGAGGTGCGGATGGGTTACAAATTCCGCAACGGCCTGCTCCTGGCCGAGGCGCTCACCCACCCGAGCATCTCGCTGGAACGAAAAGATTACCCGTTCGATAACCAGCGGCTCGAGTTCCTTGGGGATGCGGTGATCCAGATCGTGGTCACCGAGCAGCTATTCCGGATGTTCCCGGATTTCAGCGAGGGCCGGCTGACGAAGCTTCGGACGCGGATCGTCTCGAGGCCGGCGCTGCGGGAGCGAGCGCTGGCGCTGGATCTCGGCAGCCACCTGATGATGGGCCGCGGCGAGGAATCCAGCGGCGGCCGCGCGCGATCCTCCACGCTTGCGGATGCTTTTGAATCGGTCGTCGGGGCAATCTACCTCGACGGCGGGTTCGAAGCCTCGCGGATGTTCCTCCTCCAGCAGTTGGAAGAAACCTTTGCCGGGCTTGCCAGCCAGCCGGAGGAGATCAACCCGAAGGGGATCCTCCAGGAGCTCCTCCAATCGATCACCCCGAACGCCCCGGAATACGAGCTCCTCTCGCAGACCGGACCCGAACACTCAAAAAAGTTTGTCTGCCGGGTCCTTTGGAACGGGATGGAGCTTGGCAGCGGTGAGGGGCTGAGCAAAAAGGAGGCTCAGGTCGCCGCCGCCACCAGGGCGCTCGAAACGCGCCCATGGGAAAAAGTGGCACGGAAAATTTCTCCGAAAGAAACAGCCAAATGATCTATCACATGCCGCTTTTTGCCGCCGGCCTCGCAGCCGGGATCCTCCTGATCCTCAGCCACGCCTTCGCGCTCGCCCGCGAGGAAAGCTGCATCGGATGGGCGAAAATGTTCCCGCGCAGCCGGCCGGCCGCAACGGCGCTTCTGGCGGTTGCGGCTGTTTGGAGCTTCTGGCTCGTGAGCGCGATCGACCTCGGCGAGTTTTCCTCGCTCAGGAGCGTGATGCTCGCCGCAATCGTTGCGGGCGCGATCCTTTCCTGGATCTACGTCCCGGAGTTTCTGGCCGTGCGCTCGCTCGGGATGCTCCTCCTCCTTGCCGCCGACCCGCTGCTCGAGTCGGCCGTCCTGCGCACCGAGCCCTCCCGCCTGCTGCTCGTCATCCTCGCCTATGCGTGGGTCGTTGCCGGCCTGTTTTTTGTCGGCATGCCCTATCTCTTGCGCGATGCGATCGCATGGGTCACCGCCAGCCCGCTGCGCTGGAAATCCGCAGCGGCCGGGGGCGTGGCCTGGGGGATCGCTCTCGTCGCCTGCGCGCTCCTCGCCTGGAGGCTGTGAGCGGACACCCCCTGCCATGACAAAGACGGCCAACTCTCCGGGCGAACTGCTCGCCTTCCTGTTCTCCTCGTGGCCGGAAATCAAAAAATCCAAGGTTAGGAGCTGGCTGAAACACCAGTCGGTGCTCGTAAATGGCGAGCCGGTCACCCAGTTCAACCACCTTCTGGATCCCGGGGACGTGATCGGGATCCGGACGGTCCGGTATGCCGCCCCCCGGACGCCGCTTTCCTCAGGGATCAAGGCCTGGTTTGAGGACTCGCACGTGATTGTCATCGATAAGCCGCCGGACCTTCTCAGCATCGCAAGCAACGACGAGGACGAAAAAACCGCGTATTTCCTGCTCACCGACTACCTTCGCGGGAACCGGCCGAAAGCCCGCGAGCGGGTCTGGATCGTCCACCGGCTGGATAAGGAGACTTCGGGGCTCATGGTTTTTGCAAAAACCCCGGAGGCAAAAGAGTTTCTCCAATCCCATTGGGAGGCGGTCGAAAAGCATTATGAGGCGGTCGTTGAGGGCCATCTCAAAAACCATGAGGGCGTATTCGAATGCGATCTGGACGAGCGCAGCCGCTTCAAAGTTCTAGTCTCCAGGCCCTCCGAGCACACCCGCCACGCGATCACCCGCTACAGGGTCCTCTCGGAGAACCCCCGGCGATCGCTCGTCCAGCTCCGCCTCGAAACCGGACGCCGCCACCAGATCCGCGTCCAGCTCGCCGCAGCAGGCTGCCCGATCATCGGGGACAAAAAATACGAGGCGCAATCCGACCCTGCCGGCCGCCTCGGCCTGCACGCCACGTTCCTCCAGTTCCCCCACCCGGCCACCGGCGCGGAGATGAGGTTCTCCTCGCCGCTGCCCAAATCGCTGGCTGCCCACGTCCCGCCAAAGCCGAAGGAGGATCGCAATCCCCAGGAGAAACCCTCCCATGACCGCCTCCGAGATCAAAGCTGAAATCCTGCGCCTCACCCGCGCGTTTTCCCGCCTCTCCCACTCCGCCAACCGCCCGGGCGATGACTCCGGGCGCCTCGCGTTTTTGCCTGGCGAGACCGATGTTCCTTACGCCGGCCGCGTCTTCACCGAGGATGAGGTCGAAGCGGCCGTTTCCTCCACCCTCGACTTCTGGCTGACCCTCGGGCCTGAGGGCGATGCATTCGAGCGCGAGCTCGCCGGCTTCCTTGGCGTGAAAAGCTCTCTTCTCGTCAACTCCGGCTCGTCTGCCAACCTCGTCGCGCTTTCCGCGCTGACCAGCCCGAAGCTCGGCGACCGGCAGATTCGCCCGGACGACGAGGTGATCACTGTTGCTGCCGGCTTTCCAACTACCGTTGCGCCGATCCTCCAGAATGCGTGCGTGCCGGTTTTCATCGACAGCGACCCCTCCACCTTGAACGTCCGCGCCGACCAGCTGGAGCTCGCGTTTTCTCCAGGAAAAACGAAGGCGGTCCTGCTCGCCCACACCCTCGGCAACCCGTTCGACATCGCTGCGGTTCTCGCCTTCTGCAAAAGGCGCGACCTCTGGCTCATCGAGGACAACTGCGATGCTCTCGGCTCCACCTACTCGATGCCGGCCGGGCTCGCCCGCGAGCTCGGCCTCGCCCGCCTGCTCAGCATTGCGGAGTCCGGCGCCCACCCCATCATCCGAATCCACCGTTCCGAATCCCACGCGGATCTTCTGACCGCCCCCACCGGCGCCTGGGGAGATCTCTCGACGCAGTCGTTCTATCCGCCCCACCACCTGACGATGGGCGAAGGCGGCGCGGTGAATGTTGTCAGCGACATGAAGCTCAGGCCGCTCGCCGAAAGCTTCCGCGACTGGGGCCGCGACTGCTGGTGCCACACCGGCCATGATAATACCTGCAACAAGCGGCTCGGGTGGCAGCTGGGAGAGCTCCCCCATGGGTATGACCATAAATATATTTACTCGCACCTCGGCTACAACTTGAAGCCGCTCGATCCCCAGGCCGCAATCGGCCGGCAGCAGCTAAAAAAGCTGCCCGCATTTATCCGGGCGCGCAGCCACAACTGGAGCTTCCTCCGCGACGCCCTGGGCGGGCTGGAGGAGTTTTTTCAGTTCCAGCTTCCAACCCACGCGGCCGCATGGGCCGCCCCAGGGTTTGCTTGGGACGCCTCGGGCTGCCAGGCCGGGTGCTCCTGGTTCGGCTTCATGATGCTCGTCAAGCCCGAGGCGCCGTTCACTCGGCGCGAATTTGTCGAGCATCTCAGCCGGGCAAAAATCGGGAGCCGCATGCTCTTTGGGGGGAACCTTGTCCGGCAGCCGGCCTTCGTGAGCTTGCACGCCCGACAGCCCGGCTCGTTCCGTGTGGCTGGCAGCCTCGCCGGAGCCGACCGCATCATGAATGAGGCGGCATTCATCGGCACCTACCCCGGGCTCACGCAGGAAATGCTCGGCTACATGGTGGAAACCATCCGTCAGCTGATTTGATCGTGCCGCTGGAGAACAATGGCTTGCTGTTTCAAGCAGGAGGGGAGAGTAGTGGTCCATGATTGCATCTGCTACTCGCAGTCTGGCCTGAAAGGAAAGGCCGCGTTGACAGCTCCGGAATGTTAGCCAAAGTTTCCCATGCGACGATGCAGCAGGCCTTTCCATTTTTAAAGCGCTGGTTCCCTCTTGCCGCCTGGGTTGGCATCGTCCTCTATGCCTCGACGGGCATCTGCTCAGGAGATGAGACCTCCAGGCTCCTCCGGGCGATTTTGGCGTGGTTCCACTCCGGGCACGGCCACTCGGGCGTGCCGCTTGGCGAGCTGAATTTTTTCCTGCGCAAGTCCGCCCATGTCCTCCAGTTTCTCATTTATGCCCTCTTGGTATGGCGAGGGCTGAGCATGGCGCCGGCCTGGGAGACGCTGCCCCGGAGGATCGCACTTTGGGCGATCGGATCCGCAGCGGTTCTTGCCATGGCCAGCGAGGGCCTCCAGATGCTCTCGCCCGTGCGGAGCCCGCTTTGGGGGGATGTGATGCTGGACGTCACCGGCGCGGCTGCCGGGGCGGCATGCGCCATGGCGGTCCAAACGATAAATGGATTGCTGAACCGCAGGCTGGAGGCTACTCAGTAGGTTTCCATGCATCCGACCCCCCTGCAAAAGAAGATTTTTTGGGCCGCGATCACTGCGGTTTCGGTTTATGCGATCGGGTATGTTTTGTTCCAGTTCGGCAGCCTGGTGGTCGGCGCGATCTCGTTCCTGCAGCCGGTGCTGATCCCGGTTGCGATCGCCGCGATCCTGGCCTTCCTGCTGGATCCGGTCGTGCAGTGGCTGATCCGACGGAGGATCTCCAGAATTTTGAGCATCGTGATCGTGTATTTTTCCGTGACGGCGATTTTTGCGGGGATCCTGATCTGGATTCTGCCGGCCGCCTACCGGCAGGGATCGGAGTTCCTCAAAGACTTCCCACTCTACTCGCAGAAGGCTCAGGGGCTGCTGGTCTCGACGATAGACCGGGTTCACCGGCTTGCCGATACCCCGCCTTTTAACAGCCTGGATAGCCCGGGGGAAAGCCAGAGCCAGTTCTCCTCGTTCATCGCCCACAGGGTCAGCGAGGCCGGAGTCTGGCTCCAGCAGAAGGTGCCTGACATCACGGTCGAATCCGGGAAATTTCTTCAGCGCAGCCTGAGCGGGTTCCTGGGCGTCTTCGGATTTTTGCTGAGCATGATCCTGGTGCCGATCTTCCTGTTCTTTTTCCTGAAGGACAGCCCGTCGATCGCCAACAACTGGAGCCAGTATCTTCCGCTCCGCGCCTCTCCGCTAAAAAACGAGATCGTCTCTCTGGTGGGCGAGATCAACTCGTATCTTGTCAGCTTTTTCCGGGGGCAGCTTCTGGTGAGCTTGATTGACGGGGTGATGATCGCGTCGGCCCTGCTGGTGATGGGCCTCGACTTCGCCGTGCTCATCGGCCTGATGGTCGGGTTCCTCGGCCTGATCCCGTATCTCGGCATGATGATCACATGGATCCCAGCGGTCATCATCGCCGCCGCGCAGTTCGGCGACTGGGGGCACCCGTTCTGGGTCACCGTCATTTTTATCGTGGCCAACAACATTGACGGCATGATCATCGCTCCAAAAATCGTTGGGGAGTCGGTCGGCCTGCACCCGCTGACCGTGATCATCTCGGTGCTTGCCTGGAGCCTGATTCTGGGCGGGCTTCTGGGGGCGCTGCTTGCCGTGCCGCTCACGGCCACGCTGAAAGTGCTCCTCAAGCGCTATTTCTGGGACCGCCCGCCATCTGCCGAGGCTGCGGGATCCTGATTCCCCCGCACGGCAGCCGGCGAAGGCAGCCACTCGGTTTCGCGTGTCCCGCTGAGCTGGTTCTCCCGCCTGGCAAGCAGGTAGAGAAAATCCGAGAGCCGGTTGAGGAAAACGAGCGGATCGCAGGCGGCTGCATCCAACCCCGGGATGGCGAGCACCTCGCGCTCGGCCCTCCGCGCAATCGTCCGCGCAATGTGGATTTGAGCCGCAGCAGGGGACCCGCCTGGCAGGACGAACGCGCGCAGCGGCGGAAGCATTTCGGCGAGAAGATCGATCTCGCGCTCGATTTGCGCAATGGACTCGCTCGTAATCTTCGGGGCCAGCCCCGGCTTCGGCACGGCCGCCAGATCCGCGCAAAGCTCGAATGCGAGGGACTGGGCGGCCAGCAGCGCGTCCCGGACTTCCGCCGCAGGCCGTGCGGCGATGGCAGCTCCCAGCACCGAGTTCATCTCATCCAGCGTCCCGCACACCGCAACGCGCGGGTGGCTTTTTGAGACCCGCTGGCCAGAAAAAAGGCTCGTCTCCCCGGAATCGCCGGTTCCTGTGGAAATTTTCATCCTGGCTGCCGGCATCGCACGCCGGCCAAGTGCGACCAGGCGGGAGCGAAGCTACCAATCCACATTGGCTCCACGGGTGTCAAGGTGGGTAAACCCGGGGTAGCGTCCGACTCCGCCTTTGAAAAGCCCTTCCTTGCGCAAGTCGCGGGCGGTGGCGGATACCTTTCGTGGAGACGAGTGGAAGCGCACGTCGATCGCGTTGTTGCGCATGTGGTAGGAATGGCTCTTCGCCCCTGGGCAGGTGGCATTGTAGGCGGGCGAGCGGTAAACCGAAATCACCTCGCCAACCGGCTCCCCAAGGCGACCCGCCACGTTGTCGATCGCCAGCAGCGTGCTGCGGATGTTGCTCCACATCTGGCGTGGCGGCAGCGTGTTATGCACGCTGCCATGCGCCTTCGCATGCGTGTCCATAATGTCCTGCACAGAAATTTTCCGGAGGCCGATGCGGCTCAAAAACTTCCGGTATGCCTCCCCTCCAGGCCCGATCACCCCGCGAAGTGAAGGGGGGATTGTGCTGTCGGCATCGTCCCCGCGAAGGACGTCCATCACGCTCCACATCGCATCCGATTTGCTCGCCCCCATCAGCAGCCCAGTGCCAGCACAAAATATCAGCCCAAACAGCCTGCGGCGCGGGATATGAATTCCAGTTGTTTTCATCATCTCTTATTAAAACAAAGCAGAAAACCGCGCCCTTTAAAGTGATTTCTTGAGAAACCAAGTAGCAGATCCCGTGCCACCGTGCCGGAGAAGCCGCCGCTTGGGGGGGGCTCAGAAAGTTGGCAGAGGTTTGACGCTGGCGGGGAAATCTGCTTAGGTTGCCCGCAACATGGGAATGATTTTTGTCAACCGTGACCGGAAGAGCCTCGGCCAATTCACCGAACAGGAAATTTCAAACGCGCTGAGCAGCGGCGAGGTCCTCCTGACCGATTTGGCGTGGAGAGAGGGGATGGAAAGCTGGCAGCCAGTCTCGACATTCACGGATCTTCCACCGCCCGGGGCCGCTCCCGCTCCCCAGCCTCTGCCTCCCGAGCTTGCCAATATTCCCGCCCCGAACCGCCAGCTTCCAGGGAGGATCCGTTTTGACGAGTGCCTGTCCAAAGGCTGGGAGGCGTTCGTGAAAAATTGGGGCGCGTGCGTCATGGCGACGCTGGTCTTTCTGGGGATCTCGATCGTCGTGCAGGTGCCCATGCAGCTTGCTCAGGTGCTCTTGGAGCGCTTCACGGGGGCGAAGGGCGCCGACCCGATGATGATGGCCGCCGCCGGCGGAGTTTTCCTCTTCTTCTGGGCGCTCGCCTCGTCGGTCTCGGCAATCCTCACCGCCGGGTTCATGTATTTCTTCATCTCCACCCTGCGGACGAAAGCCGACCTGAACCTCGTCTTCGCCGGATTTCGCAGCTCAAACTGGCTTCAGATCCTCCTCGCGGGCGGGCTCTGGATCCTGGCAATTTTTTGCTTGGCCTTGGTTTTCATGATTCCGGGCGGCGTCCTGACCGCAACCATGAAATCCGAGGTTCCGATCGTTGTTTTTGCCGTTCTTTTCCTGGTGCCTGTCATCTACCTTTCCGTTGGGATCGGCTTTGTTTTCCCGCTGATCGTGGACCGTCGCCTCGGGTTCCGGGAGGCGCTCGGGACGGCGTTCAGGGCCGTTCACAGCCAGTGGTTTTCCGCCTTGGGCCTCCTGCTTCTTGTCGGGCTGGTGGCGATGTCCGGCGTGATCCTCTGCTGCGTGGGGCTCCTGGCAACGCTTCCGCTGAGCTATCTGATCTGGAGCCAGGGCTACCGGCAGATCTTCGGAGATCCAGATTCCTCCGGGGAGGATTGATTGACGCGCTGCAGGGAATGGCCCCGGCTTAAAAAAACTCTGCGACTTCCGGCTGGCGTGCAAATCTTCGCATGGCGGGATCGGTGATGAGGTAGTAGTAAAGGTCTCCGGGAAGCCTCTCGCGGCATGTTTTCAATAGCGAGGCGGCACGAGGGAAGTCGCCTTTCCGCATCGCGATGTAGGAGGAGGAAAACAGGGCGGCCACATCGTTGCCTGGATTGAGGTTTTCCGGGAGCTCGTTGTCCGGAAGGATTTGCAAGTCGAGCAGGGCGATCGTGGCATCAACGACCGCATGGCTGTCCACCGGGTTCAATCTCGAGCGCGCGGCATGAAGGAGCTGCAGCGCTTCCTTGTCCTTCTGCTGGTAGCGAAGAAGCGTGGCCAGCTCGATACATGGAGCCGGATTGGCCGCATCGGCAACCATCGCCCGGCGGAGGTAGTCCTCGGCGCGCAGGCGAGAATCGCCTAACTTGGCCGTCCGCCCAGCGCTTTGGGTTTCGAGGACGGCCTTCAGCGCGAGCGAATCCGAGACCCGCTCGCGCTTCGCAATCGATTGTCCGGCCTTTGCGGAAGCGATCTCCGGGTTGCCAGCCTGCATGGCGGCGAGGGCGACGAGGTAGGTGAGCGACGAGATCTCCGGCGATTGCTGCTCGAGAGCGAGCAGATGTTCGAGCGCCTTCCGCGCATCCCCCTGCCGAAGCTCCCAAAGCGCACTGTCGAGCTGCGCTTGGAAGTTGGGCGGCAGCTGGACCCCCTGCTTGGAGATCGCTGCCAGCGTATCGTGCCGCTGCAGCGATCTGCCCAACCCCACCCCCAGCCAAACGGTCAGGACGAAAACCAGGAGGAGAACCAGGACGAAAACCAGCAGGGAGTGCCCGAGCTGGACCTGAGTTTCCCATAGGACGGCAAACCATGCTTTTGAAAAGCGAACGGAATACGATTTCTGATCGGTTGCTGGCGGAGGGTCGCCCGGTGAGGTCGAGATCTGCGGGGATGAATCGCCCGGATCTGCCGGCGTTCCCGCGCCCTTTGCCCGTTCGCCCTTCCCCTTGGCATCGGGTGCAGGCGCTTGAAGATCCGGTTCAGCCAGAAAACGGGAGGAAGCTCGGGCATCGAAGCCCCCTCCCCTCACTCGGAGGATGGATTGCAACCTGGTGGCGGGTTTCTTCTCCTTCTCGGATTCTGGAGAGGATGCGCCGCGCTTCGTGTCGTCCCCCTGCTCCGAAGATGCGGCCCGCTGTTTCTTTTGAGCCGAGCTGGCGTGGCGACGCGAGGCCGCATGGGACTGGGATGCGGACATGATCAGCCCTTGGATTTTGAGGTTGGAGGTTTCGCGTCCTGAGTCGGTGGGGTTGTTGCCGGGGGATCGGCGTCCCCCGGCTTGATCCTTGCGTCGGCCAGCTTGTCGCCGAAATCCTGGATGAGGTTTTGGAATTTGACCTTTGTGGTTCCGACAAACGGCTCGCGAGCGAGGATCGCGTCGCCAAGGCCAAACTTCTCATACCGCTTGAGCGTCTCGATCCCGGCCTGATACATCTCGAGGTTTTTCACCTGCTGGCTGGCGGCCTTGCGCTCGAGCATCAAGGCTTTGGCTTCCAGCTTCGCCCGCTCAGACTCTTTTTTTGAGGCGAACGCCGTGACCTCGGAATACGATCTTTTCCATTTTTGGAGCATGGCCTCGAGGCCGGCGATGACCGTGCCGCGCTCGTCCAGCTTGGTTTTGAGTTCGGCGATCAGGTTGGATGACGTGCTGCGCTCGGAGATGAGATCCTTCGCGAGCGACTCGGTTTTTGCGGTGAGCTCCTTGATTTTATCCTCTGCGGCGATCTGGGCGGCCTGGGCGGCGGCGACCTGGCCTTGGGCGTCGCGGAGCTTGAGCATCGTGCCGCGCAGGGCGTCGCGGAGCTTGGCTTCCACGGCTGCCGCCGCCTCGTCGGCGGCGTGAATCGGTGCGGCAATCATCACGGCCAGCAGGGCTGCCCGCCAAACGGCGCCTCCCGCCGGCCTCTTGTTTTGTCTTGTTCTCATGGCGTTAGAATTTCGAGTTGATGTCGAACTGGATGATGTTCGTCTTGTAAGCCGGGCCCGCGATGCTGTCGGCACCCATCCAGCGCATCGAGACATAAACATTTTCTGAGAGCGCGAGATATCCGCCGACCGTAAACCCTTTCATGTTTGTGCCGCCGAGCCCGAAGTCGGAGTCGGTGAACCCGTCCACCACGGAATCCGAGCCGATCCAGCGGTAGCCGGCATCCACCGACCAATCCCAGCGCTTCGAGAGCGCGGGGGTGCCGACACGGAGCTCCATGAGCCAGCCGGTGGGGTCGCCCTCGAATGTTCCGATGGAGGTCGTCTGGGTGGCGTCGATCGCGCCGCGGTTGTTGACAGCGATCAGGTCGATAGCGCTTTTGTTGAAGGCCAGGTTTTTCACAAATTCCCCGATGAGCGAGATCTGAACCGGCTCGAAGCCGTTGTAATCCAGGCGGGCGGTGAGGGCGAAGTCCTCGAATTTTGTGGCGAGCCCGTAGTATTGCCACTGGTTGATCGCGCCGTAATCGTTGCTGGCATCGGGGATGATGTCTCGGACCGCCATGTAGGTGTTGCCTTTTTGTGCGAACGAAGGCCGGCTGTTGTCGGTATCGCTTGCGTCATTGATCGTCTGCGGGGTGTAGGGGGTGGAGAGCTTTCCCTCGATGTTTTGGAACGAGTAATACGAGGCAGCCACCTTAAGCTTCCATTCCTTCGCCGGCTTCCATTCCACGCCGCCTTGGATCGCGTAGAGGTATTTGTCGGTGCTTTTGAATTTGGCCGGCTGGTTCGAGGAGAAGTTGAGGTCGGTGTTATAGACGACGAACGCGCCGCCGGTGACGAACGGCGTGAGGCCAGGCAGAACCTCATGCTGGAGCTTGATCGCTGCCCCGTCGAACCCGAGGTCATCGTCCCAGATCAGGCGGGTGGAGAAAAACGGGCTGTCAAAGCGCCCGGCCCAGGCGGTGATGAGCGGCTGGCCGTTGAGCGGGAGGTCGTAGCGGAGGAACGCCCGGTCGAGCCAGATGGCATACTTGCTGAAGTTCCCGCCCTGGCCGCTCGCATACCCCATGCTCTGGTTCGTCGAGACCGGCGAATTGTTCTGGCCGGTCGCCACGCGGAATCCGGAGGTGAAGTTCTCGCCGAGGTTGATGTCCGCCCCGAAGCGTGCGCGAATTCGGAACTGGTTCCGGTTCTGGTCGGCATTCAGCTGCGGGGCAAACTGGTTGCCCGTCGTGTCGAAGGGCAGGCCGGTATTGATGGCGTTGAAATTCGGGAAGGCGCCGGTGACATCGTTGCCGGCCGGGAATTGGTCGCCCTCGTAGCGGAGGCGCAGGTCAAAAAACGGCTTCACCTGCTCCACCCATTTCGGGAGCAGAACCCCGCTTGCCCACTTGCTCGATGCGCGGTCGGCCGCGAGCTCGAGCTTGATCTCCTCCTTGATCTGCATTTTTACAGGCTCGGGAATATAGGAGACCCGGATATCGTCGGGCGAGGCGGGCGCGTTCTGCGCCTGCACGACCGCGATCTGATCGGAGACCGCCTGCCCCGCCGCCACCCGGGCAACCGCGAACATGTCCGACTGAGCCTGGGCGCGCGCCGCCTCGGCCTCAGCCTGCGCCTGCACGATCATTTCCTTCGCGTCTTCTTTGGTGAGGATCCCGCGCTGGACGAGCTTGTTGATCAGGTTGATCGTGACGCTCTGGGAGGGAGTTGGCGGCTCGCTGGCAGGGCTTCCCGGAGCGAGGTTCGGAGTTTCGACAACGTCTTCAACGGCCGCCGGCGCGGGCGATTGGGGAGTTCCGAGGGCAGGTTGCGGAGCAAGCGGCGTGCGGCCCGGGGGTGCGGCGGCGACGGGCGCGGGTGTCGGTTCAGGAGTTGGGGGA
>JBAXXX010000055.1:0-25483 GCA_037127695.1 Verrucomicrobiia bacterium
CTTGCAAAGCTGCCAGAGCCACCTTGCTCACACAAATTCTGCTGACGAGGCGAAAAAACATTTTGGTAATAGGTTTCCACTGCGGCCCATGCGGTCTTCGCGTCAGTCCCGGGGTCGGTTACCCATGTTTCGTTGATCGTGATGGTGGCGCTTGCGGACGATCCCATCAGGCACACGGTGAAAACGTGCAGGAAAAGACGGCATAGCGGATGGTGCGGCGAACAAGGTTTCATGGACGCGTGACAACAAAAAAGTTTTTCAAGTCTGTCAACCAAATAAGCCGACACCGATTCCCATTTTCCCTTTCGGATTTGCGGGGATTTTCTTGCCCAGAGGCGGATTCGGAGCGAAAATGGACGGATGTGCCGGCTTCTCTTTCTGATCTCGATCGTCTGCCAGTTCGTCCTCCGCGCCGAGCTTCCCCCGTCCGCCTACGAGTCGAAACAGAAGGCGGCGGCCGAGTTTTTGAGCATCGAGATCCTGCGAGTGGAGATCGAGCCGGGCGATGCGCCGGAAAGGCAGAACGTCCGCATCATGGCCCTTGTGACCAAGGTGGTGCGCTCGGCCTCGGAAGTGAAGGAAGGAGACCTGATCAATATCTTCTATCCCGTGACTGCTCGCGCTAGCGGCCGGTCCGGCCCTAGGGAGATCCCGATCCTTGTGGAGAAGGATCAATCCGTGGCCTATCTCGTCAAGGATCCCGCCTCCGGAGACTTCCGCCCGGCGGCCGGGGCGATGAGCTTCCGGAACTTCTAGCGATGGCATCCCTTGCTGAACGCGCGGCGCGCGGACGACAGATCCTGGTTGTCGGCGTGGCGGTCAATGCCTCTCTCGCGATGTTCAAGCTTGCCTGCGGGTGGCTTGGGCACTCGGATGCCCTGATTGCGGACGGGCTGGAATCCACGCTCGACGTCCTGAGTTCGGCGATGATCTGGGGCGCGCTGAAATATGCCGCGCGTCCGCCGGACTCCGACCATCCCTATGGGCATGGGAAAATGGAATCCCTCGCCGGGCTCGGCGGGGCGCTTCTTCTGCTGATCGCCGGGTGCGGAAAAGCGGTCTGAGCCTCCTCGCCGACATCCATGTGCGCGTGAGCGGGGAGGTGACGGTGACGGAAGGGCACGAGATTGCGCACCGGGTCAAAGACTCCCTGCTCGGTGGAGATCTCCTCCTCATCGATGTCACCGTTCATATCGAGCCGGCGTAGCGGCTAGGCGGACAGGTGATTTCTGGCTGATGAAATCGGCTTGCGCCACGGCAGAGCCACGATGATTTCCTGTCAGGCCCTTTCGCGAATCGCTAACCATTTGGCCGCCAGAGGCGAAATGAACCAGCGAGTTGCGGCCTTTATGGCATGTCGTTTTTCCTTGCCATCCCGGCCCATGCGGTCAGCTTCCTCCCGACTGAAAGCATTATGAGTCCACAAAACATGGCAAGAGTGATTGGGGTTGCGATATTGATTTTCGTCGCGATCATCATGGCGTCCTCGGGAACGTACGTCATTCAGCCCGGCTATCGGGGCGTGGAGGTGGTCCTCGGCAAAGTGTCCCCGGTCTTCAAGCCCGAAGGATTCGGATTCAAGCCGCCGTTCATCACAATGATTTATCCCGTGTCTATCCGCCAGCAGACCTCGAAGGAGAAGGCCGAGTGCTACTCTGCGGACCTGCAGCAGGTGGCGGTGGTTCTGCGCGTGCTCTACAGGGTCCCGGAAGGCGCGGTCGTCAAATTGTTCCAGGGCTACCGAGGCGACGCGTTTGAAACCCTCATCGCGCCCCGCGTGCAGGAGGCGCTCAAGGAAGCTGCCGCGCAGCAGAGCGCGGAGCAAATCGTCAAGAACCGAGAGCTCATCAAATCCCGTGCACTCGATCTCGCCCGCGCGAAGATCGGGGACCTGTTGGTCGTCGAGGATATCGTGGTCGAAGACATCATCCTGACCAGGGAACTCAAGCAGGCGATCGAACAGAAGATGGTCCAGGAGCAGGACGCCTCGAAGGCCAAGTTCACACAGCAACGCGCCCAAATCGAAGCGGACACGACATTCATCAAAGCCGAGGGCGAGGCCAAGTCGATCGTCATTCGCGGCGAGGCGCTCAAGGAAAATCCGGCGTTTGTCGAACTCCAGATCGTGGATCGCTGGGATGGCATTGCCCCGCGCATCATCGGGAGTGGGAGCAATGTTCTCATGACGCTGTCCGACGTCGAACGCCGCAACAAATAATCCCATGTCCGACAACTTATCCCGCTCTCCCAATTGGCACCGCCCCGATGGCAACGCGCCGATGCCGCCATTGCTTTCCAACTTAGTGACAGGCGCGGTCGTCCTGTTGGCGCTCGTCATCCTCGGCGCGTCATCCAGCTACATCATCCAACCCGGCACACGTGGGGTGAAAATCACGCTTGGCAAAGCGGCGGGCCAGTTTCTTCCGGAGGGGTTCGGTTTCCGCATGCCGCTCATCACGGAGATTGTCCCTGTGTCGATCCAGCAACACACGGTGCCCCTGCAGGCGGACTGCTTTTCATCGGATCTCCAGCAGCTCACGATGGAGGTGCGCGTTCTGTATCGCGTTCCCGAGAAGTCCGTCGTGCAGATTTTCCGGCAATACGCCGGAGACCCGTTCGACAGCCTGATCGCCCCGCGCGTGCAAGAGGCGCTCAAGGAAGTCGCCGCCGCGCTGACCGCCGATCTGATCGTCAAACGCCGCGACCAGGTCAAAACAAGCGCCATTGCCGCCGCGCGGCTGAAGATCGGCGAAATTCTTTTCGTCGAAGACATCGTCATTCGAGACATCCAGCTTTCCAAAGAGCTGGAAGCCGCCATCGAAGCAAAAATGGTGGCCGAGCAGGAGGCCGAGCGGGCCCGCTTCACCCAGATGCAAACCAAGGTCGAAGCGGACACCGCAGTGATTCGCGCCCAGGGCGAAGCCCGGGCGATCCGCGTGAGGGGGGAGGCGTTGAAGCTCAATCCGGCTTTTCTCCGGCTGCAAATCGTCGAGAAGTGGGATGGGAAATCCCCTCTGGTCGTCCCCTCGGATCCGAATAATTCCGGTCCGAACCTGCTGTTGCCGCTTGGTGCGCTTGCGCAGCCTGCCAAGCCATGATGAGCCCGCGTGCGCGCGCCCTGCTGCAGACGGCGGTGCTCCTCGCCGTCTGCCTGGGCCTGTTTCTTGTCTTTCCCGGAGCGGTAGCCTTCACGGAAATGGCCGCCCGCGAACTGCGCTATTTCTGGTGGTTGATCCTGCTGGTGGCGCTGGCCGGTTGGCTGATCTGGGGCTTCAAGAAACGCCCGTAATCGGAGCGCCTGATTGATCCGGGCTAGGCCTGACTTTTTTTTTGTTGGTCGTCGAAGTTGAGGTAGGTGTATTGGGCGAGGCTTTTTTCGTATTCGTTGAGCAGTCGCATGGCCTCGCTCGGCTTGAGCCGGTCGGATTTGATCGCCGCGTCCGTCTGGGCCTTCATTCGGCGAACGAGCTCGTTGACGTCCCACTGGGTGAGCGAGAGGACCTGCCCGACCGTGCTGCCTGGGAGGACCTCCTCGACGTAGTAGCCAGTATCCTCGTCCTCATCGAGGTAGATGTGCATCTCGTTGACCCGGCCGAATAGGTTGTGGAGGTCGCCCATGATGTCCTGGTAGGCACCGGCGAGGAAGAACCCGATGAAATACGGCTCGCCCGGCAGCCACCGGTGGAGCGGCAGGGTTTCCTTGACGTCCTGCAAGTCCACAAACTTGGCGACCTTGCCGTCCGAGTCGCATGTGATGTCCACGAGGGTTGCATTCCTGTCGGGAATCTCGTTGAGCCGGTGGATCGGCATCACCGGGAAAAGCTGCCCGAGCGCCCAGTGATCGAGAAGCGACTGGAAGACAGAGAAGTTGCAAAGGTATTGGTCGCCGAGCGCGATCTCCATCTCTTTGACCTCCTCCGGGACGTAGCGCATGTTCCGGAAATTCTCGACGATCGCCTCGGCGACCTGCCAGTAAATCGTCTCGATCCGCGCCTTCGCCCGAAGGTCGAGCATCCCGAGGTCGAACATCGACTGGGCGCGCTCGCGGATCTCCTGCGCATCATGGAGGTTC
The DNA here is from genome assembly GCA_037127695.1 of Verrucomicrobiia bacterium. GTDB lineage: Bacteria > Verrucomicrobiota > Verrucomicrobiia > Chthoniobacterales > Terrimicrobiaceae > QYQL01. The sequence continues at coordinate 4,073 of JBAXXX010000055.1, forward strand.
TCGAGGCGGTTCTTCCTGTTGAGGTCGTTTCGGATCTCGAGGATGTCGCTCACGATCTGAGGATCGTCCGTAGCGGGCACAACATCCTCGTTCCGATTGTTTTTTTCGATGGATCCGAAGGTTTCCACGATCAGGACTGAGTGGTGGGCGACGATCGCGCGGCCGCTCTCGCTGACGAGTGTCGGATGGGCGACAGATTCCGAATCGCAGACCTCCTTGACGGTATAGACGATGTCGCGCGCGTATTCGTTGAGCGAGTAGTTCGTCGAGCTGTCGAACGTCGTGCGCGAGCCGTCGTAGTCAACTCCAAGCCCGCCGCCGACGTCGAGGTAGCCGAGCGCGTGGCCCATCTTCGAGAGCTTCGCGTAAAACCGGGCGGCCTCGCGCGTCGCGCGCTTGATCGTCCGGATGTCCGGGACCTGCGAGCCGACATGGAAGTGGACGAGGTTCAGGCAGGCTGCGAGCCCGGCCGCATGGAGCAGGTCGCTCGCCTCAACGAGGTCGGCGGTCGATAGCCCGAACTTCGCGTTTTCTCCGCCGCTCGTCGCCCACTTTCCAGCCCCCTTCGAAAGCAGCCTCACTCGCAGGCCGATCATCGGCTCGACCCCCATCTCCTTGGATACCCTGAGCACGTGCGCGAGCTCCTCGAGCTTCTCGACGACGATGATCACTTTTTTCCCGAGCTTGCGCCCCATCAGCGCGTTGCGGATGAAGCTGGTGTCCTTGTATCCGTTGCAGATGACGAGGCTCTCGGGGTCGGAGTGCAGCGAGAGCGCGGCGAGCAGCTCGGGCTTGCTCCCCGCCTCAATGCCGAAATGCCACGGCGCGCCTGCGTCCATGATCTCCTCGACCACCTCGCGAAGCTGGTTGACCTTGATCGGAAAAACCCCCCGGTAGGCCCCGCCGTAGCCGGCCTCCGCGATCGCCTCCGCAAACGCGGCATTCAGAACCTCGACCCGGTCGCGCAGGAGGTCGTGGAATCGGACCACCAGGGGGAATTGCAACGAGCGGGCGCGCGCCTCTCGGACGATCTCCATCAGGTCGATCCTCTCGCCGTTGCGCTTCGGCTTCACGACGACGTGCCCTTCCTTGTTGATCCCAAAATACCCGCCGCCCCAGCGGTCCACATTGTAAAGGGAAACGGCGTCAGTGTTATCGAAGTTCGACATGCTTTTGTGAGGACACACTTGCACCCGCTCCGCGCTCACTTATCAAGATTTTTCCTGAGGAATCTTTTTGCCGGGGAGGCGGGGGTGCAGGGGGCAATCGCCAGGCATCCAGAAAACAAAAATCACCTTTTGTTTTTTCTGCATCCGGTATTGACTGCCGGCCCATGACCGATCCTGAGGCCTACATTGCATTGAACATGATCCGCCAGGTCGGTCCGGTGCGCGTGCGCCGCCTTCTCGCCGCGCTCGGATCCCCGGCGCGGGTTTTGACGGCCGCCCAGGCGGAGCTCCAGCGGGTGGATGGGATCGGCCCGGACGTCGCGGCATCGATCCGCAGCTGGGAGAGCCAGATCGACCTTGCCGCGGAACTGCAGTCAGTGAAGGGCTTTGGCGCCCGGGTGGTGACGATGGGATGTCCGGATTATCCTGCCTTGCTCCGGGAGATTTATGACCCCCCGATCGTGCTGTATGTCTGGGGGGACCTGCAGGATCGCGACCGGCATGCGATCGGCGTGGTCGGGACGCGCAAGCCAAGCCACTATGCCGGCGAGTGCGCGAAAAAGATGTCCTACCAGCTCGCCTACGCCGGGGTCACGGTGGTGAGCGGCCTGGCGCGCGGGGTGGACACGGCCGCCCACCAGGGCGCGCTGGCCGCCAAGGGGCGCACGATCGCAGTCATCGGAAGCGGGCTCCTCTCGATCTACCCGGCGGAAAATATTCCGCTGGCAGAAAAAATTGCGTGCTCGGGCGCGGTGGTCAGCGAGTTTTCCATGTCTGTGCAGGCCGACCGGCAGACATTCCCGATGCGGAATCGGATCATCAGCGGGAGCACGTTCGGGCTGCTCGTTGTCGAGGCTGGCGTGCGGAGCGGCGCGCTCATCAGCGCGAACCAGGCCGGCGAGCAGGGCCGCTCGATCTACGCGGTGCCCGGGCGGATTGACCAGCCGAACGCGATCGGCTCGAACCGCCTGATCCAGCAGGGCGCGAAGCTGGTGACGAGCGCGGCGGACATCCTCGACGATATGGGCATGCTCTTCGCCGAGGCCCCGGCGCTCACTCCACCGGCAGCCCCGAAGCTCTCGGGCAACGAGGCGGCCGTCTATGCTGCGATCGGCGATGCCGAGACGGCGGCCGACGAGATCATCGCAAGAAGCGGATTGCCAACTCACGTCGTGTCTTCTACGTTGCTCGCCCTCGAAATGAAGAAGCTGGCCCGCCGGCTTCCAGGCAGCCGGTTCGTCAAACTCCTCTGATTTCCCATGTCCAAATCCCTTGTCATCGCAGAAAAGCCCAGCGTCGCGCTCGACCTGGCCCGTGTGCTCGGAAAACTTCCGAAAAAAGACGACTATTTCGAGGGCGACAAATACATCGTCACCTCGGCGGTCGGCCACCTCGTCGAGCTGTGCCTGCCGAACGAGATGGACAAAAAGCGCGGCAAATGGAGCTTCGCGAACCTGCCGATTATTCCGGAGCATTTCGATCTCAAGCCGATCGAGAAGACCCAGTCAAGGTTCAACCTGATCAAGCGGCTTCTCAAGCGCGCCGACGTGTCCGAGGTGATCAACGCCTGCGACGCCGGGCGCGAGGGCGAGCTCATATTTCACTACCTGGTCAAGCTCTGCGGCTCCAAAAAGCCGACCCGCCGGCTCTGGCTGCAGAGCATGACCCCCGAGGCGATTCGTGAGGGATTCGCCGGGCTGAGGTCGGGCGAGGAGATGATCCCGCTCGCCGAGGCTGCCGTCTGCCGCAGCGAGAGCGACTGGCTGGTCGGCATCAATGGAACCCGAGCGATGACCGCCTTCAACTCAAAGGGCGGCGGGTTCCAGCTCACCCCGGTCGGCCGGGTGCAGACCCCGACGCTCGCGATCCTGGCCGAACGCGAGGAAAAGATCCGCGCGTTCCACCCCCGCCCGTATTATGAGGTGCACGCCGACTTCGGTGTCCAAGCCGGAAGCTACCACGGACGATGGTTCACCGAGGGGTTCAAAAAAAACGGGGATGAGGACGCGAAGGCCGAGCGGATCTGGGAGCGGCTGGCGGCGGACGCGATCGTGGCGAAGTGCCATGGCAAGCCGGGCGTTGTGGTCGAGGAGAAGAGGCCGACCACGCAGATCGCGCCGCAGCTTTACGATCTGACGACGCTCCAGCGGGAGGCGAACGGGAGGTTCGGCCTGAGCGCGAAGCGGACGCTCCAGATCGCCCAGGCGCTCTACGAGAGGCACAAGGTGCTGACCTACCCGAGGACCGACTCGCGCTACATGCCGGAGGACAACCTCGGCAACGTGAAGTCCGCGATGACGAAGCTCGAAGCGGCCGATCTCGCCGAGCACGCGCGCCGGGCGCTCGCCCAGGGCTGGGTGCGGATGAACCCGCGGATCTTCAATAACGCAAAAGTCACCGACCACCACGCGATCATCCCGACCGGAGTCTCCGCAAAATCCCTCGATGACTTCGAGATGAAGGTGTACGATATGGTTGCCCGCAGGTTCGTGGCCGCATTTTTTCCCGCCGCGCAGTTCGAGGTGACCACGCGGATCACGCGCGTCGAGGGGGAGGCGTTCAAGACCGACGGCAAGATCATCACCGACCCTGGCTGGCAGGCGGTTTACGGCAAGCAGGCTGGGGGCGGCGGCGACGAGGCGGGCGTCTGCTCGATCGTTCCGGGCGAGGCCGCCCGCACCGAGGCGATCGAGGTGCGCGAGAACGAGACGAAGCCGCCTCCGCGTTTCAATGAGGCCACCCTCCTCTCCGCGATGGAGGGCGCCGGCAAGCTGGTGGATGACGAGGAGCTCCGCGAGGCGATGAGCCAGCGGGGGCTCGGAACTCCGTCCACGCGCGCCCAGATTATCGAGGGGCTGATCCTCCTCGGATACCTCGTCCGCCAGGGACGCGACCTGATCACCACCTCGAAGGGGCTCGCGCTCATCACCCTCCTCCGCGGGCTCGGTGTCCAGGCGCTCACCTCGCCGGAGATGACCGGCGAGTGGGAGCACAAGCTCAAGCGCATGGAGTGCGGAGATATGCCCCGCCCACAATTCATGGAGGAAATCCGGGCGTTCACGACCGACATCGTGGATAAGGCAAAAAACTTCACAGGAGAATCCGTCGAGGGCAATTTCCAGCCGCTCGATGTCGAGTGCCCGAAGTGCGGGAACATCGGGTTTGTGGAATCCTTCAAGGCGTTCGAGTGCGGTGCGAAATGCGGTGCGATCGTCTGGAAAAATATGGCCGGGCGCCAGTTCGAGCGCGAGGAAGTTCAGACGCTCCTCGAGGTCGGTCGCACCCCCGAGCTCGAAGGCTTCCGCAGCAAGCTCGGGCGCCCGTTCAAGGCGGCCGTGAAGCTCGGCTCCGCAACGGAATTTAAGCAGAGCTTCGACTTCGGCGAATCTGACTCCCCGGCCCAGCAGCTCGATTTCTCGACTCTTCCGGCCCTCGGAAAATGCCCGGTCTGCGAGCCCGGAACGGTCCACGACACCGGAACAAACTGGCAGTGCAGCAATACCCCAGCCTGCAAATTCCGCATGGGAAAAACCCTCTGCCAGCGCGAGATCCCACGCGAGCAGGTCGAAAAGTTGATCGCAGACGGAAAAACCGGACTCATCCAGAGGTTTATCTCGAAAAAGGGCCGCCCGTTTTCCGCCTTCCTCACCCTCGACAAGACGACCGGAAAAGTCGGCTTTGAATTCGAGGAGCGCAAGCCCGCCGCCAAAAAGTCCGCCCGAACCGCCAAGAAATCCAGCGCCAAGGAGTGACCCGCTGGAGGTTCGCTCCATTCGCACAGTGCCTGCGAATGGCCCGGCCCACGGGAGCCTGTGAAATGCGGTCCGATGGGGAATCTAAAACCATCCCCGCTGCATCAAACTCACAACATGCTGGCTGCCAGCTGCCGGCGGCGGGACTCGAACCCGCACACCCCTTTCGGGATAAGGGATTTTAAGTCCCTTGCGTATACCATTTCGCCACGCCGGCTAACTATCACATATTCAACAAGTTCCAGTGATTAGAAAAAAATAAAAAGTCTTTTTTCTTACTGGTATCCAATTTGCATCCAAATTTGAGGGTATGAAAACGGGTTCGCCCCGAGCGATTATCGCCAATCTTCCTACCGGCGTACGCGTCACCAAATGGGTGAAAAACGGGACCAAATACATCCGGGTCAGGCTAGGCAAAAAATTCACTGGCGGCCAGCAACATTCCGTGTGTTTTTCCAGCGAGAAAGAGGCGCGGGAATATCTTGAGGGGGAAGCTCAACAAATCAAAAAAGCTCAGCTCGGAATTGTTGATTTAAAGCGCCAGGTTGGATAGGCCGCATTTTCTCTTTCGTAGGTGGAAATCTCGGAAGCGGCCGCAGCAATTAAGCGATGCCGGGCCAACGGCTTCACCCTGACGGAAATAGTGGCCGGCCTGGCCATCAAGGCGTTTGCGGGGCTTAGAACCGGCGAACTGGTTCGGCTCACTTGGGACAGGGTCGGGTCAAAAAAAATCGAGATCCGCGCCAAAAAGTCAAAATCCCCCCCCTCCCTTCCAGCCAAAGCCCCGGAACTCCGAATCGATGGCGTTCGAGTTGCCGCTGTGGATAAGAAGCGCGCAGCTCTTTATATCGGTTGCCGCAAGGCGTCCGGGCGGTTTCTTTTGTAGGCACGGAAGGGATTCACGGGTCAATCTCCAAGCTGGACGCCCATTGTCGCCAGCGTTCCCAAAGCCCGTGGCGCTTCAGAATCCCATCGAAAAACCGGCGCTCAAAGCCCGGGAGCGAGCAGAGATAAACCAGGCGTGCCCGATCTTTTGGGCGGCCGACGGAAATCGCAATGGCGGCAAGATGCTCTGGGCGCATGACGCGCATGCGCAGCGAGATTTGGGAAAGTGAGGGAACGGGAAGGAACGGCTCGGACGAACGAGAATAACTCTGGCCGTCTGCCATGGCAGACGCTAATTGACAATACGTCCGATATATCAGACTATCATGCCATGCCAAACGATGCTTCGCTTCCGATTCCCGCCGGGCATGCGCTTCGCAAGCTCGGACGCGACATCGCTGTTGCCCGACGTAAGCGCCGGATTTCAACGGCGGATATGGCGGCCCGGCTTTTTGTCAGCCGGGATACCTTGTGGCGGCTCGAACGGGGCGACCCGAGCGTTTCCGCGGGAACTCTGGCGACGGCGATCTTTGTGCTGGGGCTTCATGATCGTCTCGCGAATCTCGCCGCACCTTCGACCGATGAACTGGCGCTCAGCCTAGATGAACAGCGGTTGCCGAAACACATCCGCCGATCCCGCGCCTTATGAGCATTGAAGTTCACATCGACTGGCAGGGCGAAACGCACCTCGTCGGGAATCTTTTTGCGGCAGAACGGGGCACGACCGTCTCGTTCGAGTATTCCCCGCATTGGTTGCGTCGTGCGGGAAGTTTCGCGATTGATCCGACATCGCTCCCGCTACGGCCTGGCATGCAGCACAGCGCGACACTGTTCGGCGCGATTCAAGACTGCGGGCCGGATCGCTGGGGCAGGCTCTTGATTGAAAGGGCCGTCCGAAAAAAAATCCTGAGCCAGAAACCGTATCGCGAAATCGACTACGTTCTGGCGCTCGATGACAATTCCCGGATCGGAGCGTTGCGCTTCCGTGCCGGTCCGGGCGAACCGTTCCAAGCTGCGGCGTCGGGCGTGATTCCTCCTCTCGTGCGACTTGCCGCGCTGCTGCGTGCTGCGGACGCTATTCACAGCGAAACCGAGACTGCGCAGGATCTGAAATTTCTCCTCGGGGAAGGTTCGCCGCTGGGCGGGGCGCGACCGAAATCGGCGGTGGCGCTGGACGACGTCAGCCTGGCCATTGCCAAGTTTCCCAAGCCCGACGACACCCGGGACATCGGCGCCGGCGAAATCCTCGCGCTTCAACTTGCGCGTAATGCCGGAATCCAAACCGTGGACTGCAATCTGGTTTCCGTCGGCTTCCATAGTGTGGTGGTCATCCCTCGCTTTGATCGCGCTTCCCAAAACCGGATTCCCTTTATTTCGGCAGCAAGCCTGTTGGGGCTGGCTCCTGGTGAAGCCGGGGCCTACACGATGATTGCGGATGCCATTCGGCAATTTGGAGACAACGTGACTTCCGATCTTCAAGAGCTTTGGCGGCGGCTGATCTTTTCGCTCCTCGCCAGCAACTACGACGACCACCTGAGGAACCACGGATTCCTGATGCGGGAGGCGGGGCGCTGGAGTCTTTCTCCGGCGTATGACATCAATCCGGTGCCGGAGATGGATCGGGCACGCGTAAACAAGACGCCAATCACCGAAGGCAACGAGGAACCCGGCATCGAGGTTGCCTTGTCGGTCGCATCCCGCTTCGGACTGAAAGCGCCTGAGGCGAAAGCCATTCTTCTCGAAGTCTTCACTGCCGTCTCCGCCTGGCGCAAGGCGGGGCAACGATTGCGGATCAAAGCTGCCACGCTCGACGCCTACGCCAGCGCTTTCGAGCATCCCCACATGCAAGAAGCCGCGCCTTTGGTTGCCGCATCCACCTCGCCCTTGTCGAGCTGATGCTCGTCCACGAGCTTGAGGATGAGATCCCGCTGTTTGTCCGAGCAGTTTCAGGCTTCCCCGTTGGCAGGAGCATGGTGCCCGTTGCCATTCGCATGGGCATTGTTCCCGTTCCCGGCGTGACCGCTGGGGTAGCCGTTGGAATGCCCGTTGCTGCGACCGTTGCCGTTGGCGGAACCGTTTCCGCTGGTCTTGCCGTTCTGGCCGTACCCAGCTTCCGGTACGAACCCCGTGTTCTGGATCTCCTCGTCGACGCTCTGCTGGAGCATCCGGTAGAGGCGGGAGCTTTCCCCCGCGACGTCGTCCATGTTGGTGAGCTCCGTCTCGACGCAGACGGAGAACTGGTGGCTGGAATATCCCGGCAGGCCGAGACGCTTCGAATAATTGGCGATCAATTTGAGTGCCATATGTTTCCTTTCTTGTGTGCCCGTGCGGCTGGCCTGAAAATGAAGAAGCCCGGAAACGTCATATCGACGTTCCGGGCTCTTCGGGGCCAGCTGATGCCGGGCGGTTGGTTTGGGTGTCAGGCGGCGGCGTGATGCGCCGCAGCCTGGTTGTTGGTGTTGGCTCTTGGGAGCGGGAGAGGAGGAGACGGCTGATAGCTATCCCTCCCTAGGTATTTTGGGTCAAAAAGGGGGAAATTCGTCGTGTCTGGCCGGACCTGACCAGCAAGTAGAAAGTTTGAGGGCTTCAGGCGCCCTGGCTGCCGGTGCCCCAGAGTGCCTACTCGGCGGAGGGCATTGTCGCTGTCGTTGCGGAATATTTTCCCTGCGGAAGTTTGTGCTATTTTTTGTGCTATAATGACCGGCTTTCTGCTCAGCCTTTACTGATCGAGCGCGCAGGGCAAAAAAGACCGAGAATCCCTGTATTCATCAGGGTTCCCGGTCGAGAATTGAAAAGGAATGAAAGGGGAAGAAAGCGGCAGTTTTCGGATTTTAAGTCCCTTGCGCATACCATTTCGCCACGCCGGCGAACGCTAAGGAATACCAGGAGCCCGTCACCGGGCAGGCTGGACGGTTCCCGGATGGAGCATCCATTTTCCGTTTTGAAAAAGTGCCGGGATGTCGCAGTCGAATGTTCCCGTTTTGCTATATCGAACGCGAAGGTTGACATGGAGCTCATTCGATGCCGTCCATCCGGTTGCTGACAGCCAGCTCTTATAGACCGTTTCGGCAGTGGCATTACTGAACTTGCCTTGAATCTCCTTGAGGGCGGTGGCAAGCCAAAGCTGGCCGAGCTCGTCGTCAGCCTTTTTGATGCAATTCCCATAGGGCAACGAAAAGACCCAGAGATAATCCCCCGAGTTGCCTCGGCGATTGTTGACTGCGAGCCGGCGCCCATCGGCGCTCCAATAGGCCGAAAGCAGGTATCCTTCCGTAGGTGCACGGGCCACGACTTTGTCACCCTGCAAGACTTCCAGCGTGAAGAAGTCGGTGACGCCATCCGTTCCGGGCATCGCCTTTTGAAGGATTCGAACCGATGACGCTCCATCCGGGGAGCCGATCCGGGCAGGCGGCTCGGCGCTGGCGGGTTGGGCGGCTGGGGAAGCCTGCGGCTTCTTCGAGGCCGCTGTGCTAGGAGAAGGTGATTTTCCTTGATTCGACTTTTCCGAAGGAAGATTCAACTGAGCATGCGAGCCCGCTGCGCCCAGAATGAAAAGAGCAAATGACAAAATGCGGATCGAGGGCGTTTTCATGTGTTTGTGGGGGACAATCTAGTGGGCGAGGACGCAGGTTTCAATGAAATCTGTCGAAGGTGGTTAGACCGTATCTTCTCACGGGGCTTCCTGAAGCGCGAAGCCCCCTGAGAAGTGTGTGTTATGTTGCCGGTTGTTTGAACGCTACAAAGAGCTGGAGGCTGGACCGAATGGTAAGGAAAACGCGAGGGTGGGGCGGCCATGGCACTCAAGGCATCAGACTTGACCTCGCCTCCGCATTTCGCTACGAAAGAAAAATGGAAGCGATGCTGGAGGCTGGGCTGCCCCGGACCAGTGCCACCGACACCACCAAACCGATTTTCTGCCAAAAACATCATGCCATCTAGCTCCCCATTTTCTCGTCGAATCTTCCCGTTGCTTACGTGCTGCTTGATTCTTCATGCCAGTTCGGATGCCGCATCTGCGGCCAGCGATCAAAACCAGATCTACACTGGCTCGAACCCGGCCGGATACACCCATTTTTCGGCCGCCGACCGTTTCGCGATCACGAACGTCATCATCGCGATAGCCAACGGGTTGGACGAGAAGAGCCCGAGCCAGTTGATTGCAAACGTCACGCCGGATTTCTCAGTGGAATACCGCTTGCCGGGGGTGAAACCGATCAAAATTGAAGGGCGCGACAATTTTGGAAAAATGATGGCCAAGCGGTTCGAAAACCTCACCGGCGACGGGATCGAACGCCGGCACATCATCTCGCCACTCTACTTCGTCGAGCAATCGCCAGACTCCGCCAAGATCCTGATCCAAATCATCACCTGCACGGCCACACGCCAAGCGGATTGGCGCCCTTTTTCTTCGGCGAAGGTCGAATTTGATCTGGAGAAACACGACGATCTCTGGCTTTGCACCCGCCAACTCGAAACCTTGGACTGCTCGCTGGACTTGCCACTCAGCAAAGTCCTCCCACTGCCCGGCGGAGCCGAGCCAGTCAAAGAACCAGTCGAGGCAAAGCAAAAGGGAAAATAAAATTCAAACGACCATGCGCAAATTGCCCGAAGCGTTGGCCCGGATAAATCAGAGTGATGCTCCCCGGCAGGATCAATTCGGATTCTAGGAATCGGCTCCTGCCATAACGTCCTGCGATTTCTTCGAGCTTTCGTGTTTTCGCGTGAGCCTCCTGCTTTCCGAGAACGTTATGCGGTGGAATATAGCTGCTGTCGCGGGTCAGGCCTCGAACGATTTTCTCAGGTAGCTGGGGAGGACGCCGAGCTGCTCCCGGTATTTGGCTACCGTGCGGCGGGCGACGGTGAGTCCCTGCTCGCCGAGAAGCTGGGCCATGTTCTGATCGCTAAGCGGCCGGTGCGGGCTCTCCTCCTTCACGAGCGCTGCAATCGCCTGGCGGACGCTCTCGTTGCTCACCTCCTCGCCCTCGTCGTTGGTGTAGCCGTGCGTGAAGAAGTATTTGATCTCAAAAATCCCCTGGGGGGTCGCGATGTATTTTCCCGAGGCGGCGCGGCTGACCGTCGTCTCGTGGATGCCGACGACCTCGGCCACCTGGCTCATCGTCATCGGCCGCAGATGCGAGGGGCCATGGTCCAGGAAGTCGCGCTGCCTCGCTGCGATTTCCCGCCCGATATTCAGCAGGGTCTGCTGGCGCTGATGGATGCTGCGGATAAAAAAGTTTCCGCCCTTGATCTTGTCCCGCAGGTATTCGCGGATTTCCCTCGAGGAGCCTGATAGCATGTCCTTGCAGGAGTCGGCGATGCGGAGGGCAGGGACCCCGTCGCTGTTCAGCCCAACCGAATAGTCGTCTCCGTCCCGCTCGATGACAATCTCAGGAATGACGACCTGCTCGGGCTCGGAGGAATATGCCCGCCCGGGCCGCGGGTCTAGGCTCGCGATCTCCTTGGCGGCCCTTTGGATATCGGCGATCGGAAGGCCGAGGGCCTTGGAAATCTCGCCCAGCTTTTTTCGTCCCAGCTCCTCGAGGTGCTGCCTGGCGATCCGGGCCTCGGTCGAGTCCTGCCGCCCCTGTCGCTTGAGCTGCAAGAACAGGCATTCGGAGAGGTTTCTTGCGGCGATCCCCGCCGGGTCGAGCCCCTGCACTTTTTCGAGCGCGCGCTCGGCTTCAAGCGCGGGCACCCCTGCTGCCCGGGCCACCTCGTCGACCCCTGCCCGCAGGTAGCCCTGCTCGTCAAGGTTTCCGATAATTTCTTCCGCGATGCGAAGCTCGGATTCCGGCCACGATGCCACCTGCTCCAGGAGGTGCTCCTGCAAGGAGGGAGGACGGACCTGCGAATCAAAAAAATGCTGCCGCCGCTCCTCGGTTTCTCGCGTCCACGGTTCGGAGGTCGCCCGCTGGGCGTAATACTCGTTCCACTGGTCTTCCATCCCGCTCGAAGACTTTTCTTTCCCGGCTTCGGGCTTCTCGGGAAGCACCTCCTCAAGCGCCGGATTTTCCAGCAGCTCGGAGTTCACCATCTCCCGCAGTTCGGCGAGCGGCGCCTGCAGAAGGTTTAGGCTCTGCTGCATCTGGGGCGAAAGCGTCTGCTGCAACGCCATCCCGGCAATCTGTTCCATCCCAGCCATGCAGCAAAATATCAGGCACGGATACTGCTGATACAAGCAGAAACTGAGCCAACATTACCTGGCCGCGCGAAAAAATCCGGTGTGCCCCCGAGCTCGGGCGCATCTCTGCATCGCAGGCTCCGGCTCGTCCCAGGATGCTGCAACATCGTCGTGCTAGCATTTGCTTCCGGCCCCGCGTCGGCACCCAAGTCCTCCGGAGGGAGGGCAGCCTGCACTCGGGCTGCTTCGGCAAGGCGACAGCCCTCCATTCATTGCGCTGATGCACAGAATAGGGCTGCGCCTTGCGGGTTGATCCTTCGCGGAGAATTAGGCATAATGAAAACTTCTTGATGGAAGGACACCTTTTAACCGGCGCGACATTCTGCCTGCTTGTGAGCTTTGGCTACACTCTGTTCACTTTGGGCGCGGGTAGGTTTCGTCCAGGCGCAGTGAACCTTGTGTCGATTCTGGGAGGGTTTTTGCTGTTGACGATAGACCTCAAAATCCGCGGGCAGGCGCAAGGGGCGTGCCCGATCAACTCCCTCTTTGACGTGCTCGTCTTCATGAGCTGGGCGACCCTTCTCATCTATCTGATTGTCGGCCCCGCCTACCACCTCTCGCTTCTTGGAGCGTTCACTTCCCCTCTTGTTTTTCTTGTGCTGCTCTTCGCGCAGCTGGGGCCGGTGGGGCATTCGGTAGCCGGGCGGCCTCCTCGTGGGCCGTGGGTTGAGCTTCACGCGGCCCTGACGCTCATCGCCTACGGGGCCTTTGCTCTCGCGGCTGTGGCTGGGTTGATGTATTGGGTCCAGGATCGCCAGCTCAAGCGGCGGACGGCCGGAGCACTCCTTTACAATCTGCCGCCCATCACCGAGCTCGGAGTCGCCAATGCGCGGCTCCTTTGGCTGGGTTTTTTCCTCCTTTCCGCCGGGTTTTCGGCCGGATTTCTCACCGGGATGCCGGTTAATAGCGTGAAGTTTCTGACGTCGGCGATGATCTGGGCCGCCTATGCGATCATCCTCGCATTGCGACGCGCCCACCACCTTCCACCGCGCCGAATGGCTGCCGCCTCGATGTTGGTTTTCGTCTTCGCGCTCGCGGCCCTGCCAGCGATTCAATACCTTTCCTCGCCGAAATGAATATCGTCTGCGCTGGGCTCAGCCACCGGAATGCTGCCGTGGGTGTCCGGGAACAATTTGCCATTGGCACGCATGAGCTGGAAGAAACCCTCGCGCGCATCCGCCGGATTGACGGCCTGGCGGGCGCGGTGATCCTCTCGACCTGCAACCGCGTCGAATACTACACCGCCAGCGTATGCCCGCTTCGCGTGATGGATGGGCTGCGCAGTTTTTTGCTGGAGCGCACAGGGGTGGAGGACGCGCCGCTCTACACCCACGAGTCGCCAGCAAGCGTCCGGCACCTGTTTCGCGTGGCCAGCGGGCTCGATTCGATGGTGCTCGGAGAGACGGAGATCCTCGGCCAGATCAAGCAGGCATATGCCGCCGCCAGCGAATGCGGCGCCTCGTCCCGACATCTCAACAAGCTTTTCCAGCACGCGTTCCGGGTCGCCAAACAGGTCCGCAGCGAGACGCAAATCACGCGGGGCACAACCTCTGTCGGATCGGTCGCCGTCGATCTCGCAGGAAAAATCTTCGGGGATCTGAGCGCGCTGAGAGTCATGATCCTGGGGGCGGGCGACACGAGCGAGCGGACCGCACGGAGCCTGGTTTCGCGCGGGGTGAAGACGGTGATTGTCGCGAACCGGACATTTGATCGGGCGGCGAAGCTTGCCGAGGAAATTGGCGGGCTGGCGGTGCATTTTGACCACTGGCCGAACGCGTTCGACGATGTGGATATCCTGATCTGCTCGACCTCGGCCCCGCATCCGATCGTCACGAGGGAAAAGCTGGATCCGCTCCTGCGCGGGAGGGATGGGCGTCCGCTCTTCATCATTGACCTTGCGGTGCCCCGCGATGTCGAGCCCGCAGTCAACGATATGGAAAGCGTCTATCTCTACGATATCGACTCGCTTGAGCAGATTGTCCGCCAGTCGCTCGAAGTCCGTCGCGCGGAGGTTGTGCGCTGCGAGAAGATGATCGACCAGCATGTGTGCGACTTCGTGACCTGGATGCGGACCCACAGCGCGCACATCGTATGAAAACTGTCATTCTAGGAACCAGGGGCAGCGACCTTGCACTCGTGCAAGCCCGCGATGCTGCCGCGCGCCTGCGAGCCAGGCATCACGGGCTCGAGGTCGGCGAGAAAATCATTAAAACGACCGGCGACAAGCGGCTGGACGTGAGCCTCTCCGCCCCCGGACCGCTCGACAAGGGCCTGTTTACCAAGGAGCTCGAAGACGCGCTGCTGGCCGGGATGGTGGACGCTGCCGTGCATAGCCTGAAGGATCTCCCCACCGAGCAGCCGCCGGGGCTCATTGTCGGCGCCATTCTCGAACGGGCGGACTGCGCCGACGCCCTGGCTTCGAAATACGCGGGCGGGTGGCAGGGCCTGCCCGAAGGAGCGGCGGTCGCCACTTCGAGCCTTAGGAGAAAAAACCAAATCCTCCAGCTTCGTCCGGACCTCAGGATTGTGGAGATCCGCGGAAACGTTCCCACCCGGCTGCTTAAGGTTTGGGAGAGCCCGGGCCTCGATGGCCTGGTTGTTGCGCGGGCGGCGATCGACCGGCTCGGCGGCGGGATCGTCCCCGTCGGGCTTCACGTGACGGCTATTGAAGAAATGCTCCCTGCTCCGGGGCAGGGGGCGGTCGGTCTGGAATGCCGGGCGGATGACGTGCAGACTCTTGCCCTGCTCGCCGGGATCCACCACGAACCCACCGCGCGCTGCGTCCGGGCCGAACGCGATCTTCTCCAACAGCTCGGTGGGGGATGCCACATGCCGCTCGGTGCCAAGGCCACCATCGAAAACGGCCAGGTCCGCCTCGTCGCAGCGCTCTTCGAGCCCGATGGCACCCGCTGGCTTTCTCCGTAAATTCGAATCAGGCGCGCGAAAGCCGGCGGATGAGCGCGTCCGCCATGTCGGCTGGCGTGGCCGCCACTTCGATCCCCGCAGCTTGCAAGGCTTCAATTTTTCCTGAGGCGGTGCCTTTTCCCCCGCTGACGATCGCTCCCGCGTGGCCCATCCGGCGGCCCGCCGGGGCCGTGGTGCCGGCGATGAATGCGGCGACCGGCTTGTTGCCGTAGATTCCAACCCAGGCGGCGGCCTCCTCTTCAGCGGTGCCTCCGATCTCGCCGATCATAATGATCGCCTCGGTGTCCGGGTCGTCGTTGAACATTTTCATCACGTCGAGATGGGATGTTCCATTGATCGGATCCCCGCCGATGCCCACGCAGGTCGATTGGCCGTATCCGCGGCTGGAAAGCTGCCAGACCGCCTCGTAGGTCAGGGTGCCGGACCGGGAGACAACCCCGACTTTCCCCGGCTTGTGAATATACCCTGGCATGATCCCGATCTTGCATTGTCCGGGCGTGATGATCCCCGGGCAGTTCGGCCCGATGAGGCGGCTCGGGCTACTCTTCATCCCGGCGCGAACGCGCATCATGTCGAGGACAGGAATCCCCTCGGTGATGCAGATGACGAGCTCGATCCCGGCATCTGCCGCCTCCATGATCGAATCCGCCGCAAATTCTGCAGGCACAAAGATCATCGTGGCGTTGCATCCGGTCTGCCTGCGGGCCTCGTGCACGGTATCGAAGACCGGGATGTTGTTGTCGAAGAGCTCGCCGCCGCGCGCGGGGGTGACTCCTGCGACGACGTTCGTCCCGTATTCCATGCACTGCCGGGCGTGAAACCCGCCGGTTTTTCCTGTGATCCCCTGCACGAGCAGGCGCGTGTGTTTGTTAACTAGAATGGCCATTTTATTAGAAAATGCGAAAGGTGAATATTGAAAGGTGAATGGGGAAATGCGAGGGGCTGCGCACGGCGTGTTCAGGCGGCTTTTGCCGCCGCGACGACTTTTTTGGCAGCATCGGCGATGTCCGTGGCGGCGAGGAACGGGAGGCAGGAGTCAGCGAGGAGCTTGCGCCCGGCTTCCACGTTTGTTCCTTCGAGGCGCACGACGAGCGGGATCTGCAGCTTGACGGTCTTGACTGCGTTGATGAGCCCCTGCGCGATGATGTCGCACTTCATGATCCCTCCGAAGATATTCACGAGGATCGCCTTCACCCGCTTGTCCGAGATGAGGATCTTAAAGGCCTCGGAGACCTGCTGCTCGGTCGCGCCGCCGCCGACATCGAGGAAGTTCGCCGGCTCCCCGCCGTGGTGCTTGATGATATCCATCGTTGCCATGGCGAGCCCTGCACCGTTGACGAGGCAGGCGATATCTCCGTCCAGCCCGATGTAGCTGAGGCCCGATTTCGCGGCTTCGACCTCCCGCGGATCCTCCTCCTCAATGTCGCGGTAGGCGAGGATCTCCGGATGGCGGAAAAGCGCGCTGTCGTCGAAGTTGAACTTCGCGTCGAGCGCAAGAATCTCGCCGCCTTTGGTGACCACTAGCGGGTTCACCTCGAGCATCGAACAGTCGCACCTGAGAAAAAGTTTATAGAGGCTGGCGAAGAGCTTGCAGGCTGGCCGCATTTCGCTCGAGGCCATCCCGAGCAGCTTGGTGAGCTTGCGCGTTTGGTAGGGGAGGAGGCCGAGGAGCGGGTCCACCGACATGCGAACGATCTTCTCCGGGTTGTGGGCGGCGACCGATTCGATATCCACTCCTCCCTCGGTGCTCGCGACAATGACAGGGGCCGAGATCGCCCGGTCCACCAGGATGGCGAAGTAGAGCTCGCGTTCGATCTCGACAGCCTTCGAGACAAGAACCTTGCGGACGACGCGCCCGATCGGTCCGGTCTGGTGGGTGACGAGCGTCTGGCCGAGCATCTGCTCGGCGATGTCCCTCACCTGGTTGGCGGTCTTGCAGAGGTGGACGCCCCCTTGGAACCCGTTGGTGAATGTCCCCTTGCCTCGGCCCCCGGCATGGACCTGCGCCTTGACAATCAGGCTGTTTGTGGCGAGCGCGCGGGCGACTTTTTCCGCCTCTTCAGGAGTGGTGGCAACTCCCCCGGGAGTGTTGGCTACTCCGAATTTGTCGAAAAGTTCCTTGGCTTGGTATTCGTGGATGTTCATCTGGAAGGGAATGGATATAATCAGCCAGCTGCGTGGCTGCAAAGAAATCTTCAGGTTTTCGACAAGTTTTTTCCCTTGAGGTCCGGGGGGATTTTCGCTCGGAAACGCGCTCGGCGGGGAGAGAATCCATGACTTTTCGCTCGCAAAAATGGGTTTCTCCGGTTTCAGTCAATGAATCACATGGATCATTTAGACGAGCTGGAATCCCAAAGCATCTACCTCCTGCGCGAGGCCTACCACAGTTTTTCGAACCTGTGCATGCCCTGGAGCATGGGGAAGGACTCGAACGTGTTGATCTGGCTCTCGAAGAAGGCATTTTGCGGGAAGATTCCGTATCCGCTGCTCCACATTGATACGACGTATGAGTTTCCTGAGATGCTCGAGTTTCGCGAGTGGGCGCAGAAGCATTACGATCTGGATTTGATTGTGAAGATTAACGAGGACGCGCGGGCTGGCACCGGGGCCTACACGGTGTCGATCGGATACGACACGCACGATCCGGTGACCGTGACACATGAGCTCAAGACGGTTGCCCTGCAGCAGATCATGGCCGAGAGGAAGTTCGATGCGCTGATTACCGGGATCCGCCGCGACGAGGATCCCACGCGCGCCAAGGAGAGGTATTTCTCGCCCCGCACGGCAGACTTCGAGTGGGATTACAAGGACCAGCCGCCCGAGTTTTGGAACCAGTTCACGACGGCCGTTGACCCGGGCGAGCACATCCGGGTGCAGCCGCTGCTCGACTGGACGGAGGTCGATATCTGGCGGTATATCGAGCGCGAGAACATCCCGATCCCTCAGATGTATTTCGCGCGGCGCGGGGACGACGGCCGGCTCTATCGATACCGCTCGCTCGGCTGCTGGCCGATCACCAAGGTGGTCGAGAGCAGCGCCTCGAACATCCAGGAAATTATCGCCGAGCTTCTCGTCACGAAAACGAGCGAGCGCGCCGGGCGGGCGCAGGACCACCACGAGCGCAACGCCATGCAAAAGCTCCGAGCCAAGGGGTTCATGTGAAAAACATTTTATCCGCCAAGACGGAGCGCGAGAACCTCAGGGCACCGAAACAAACATGAGCGCCAACCTGCAACCCGCAACCCGCAACCCGCAATCCGCAAAGCTTCGAATCGTCATCGTCGGGCATGTGGACCATGGGAAGTCCACGCTGATTGGGAGGCTTTTCCATGATACCGACTCCCTGCCTGAGGGAAAGATCGAGCAGATCCGCAAGGCGAGCGAGGCGGAGGGGATGGAGTTTGAGTTTGCCTTTCTTCTCGATGCGCTGCTGGAGGAGCAGGAGCAGAACATCACGATTGATACGACGCAGCTTCCGTTTCGCACGGCTCTGAGGGAATACGTGATCATCGACGCGCCAGGGCACAAGGAATTTCTGAAGAACATGATCACGGGCGCGGCGAGCGCGGATGCTGCGATCCTGCTCATCGACGCCCACGAGGGGATCCAGGAGCAGTCGAAGCGACACGCCTACCTGCTTTCTCTGCTCGGGATCAAGCAGGTCGTCGTGGCGGTCAATAAAATGGATCTCGTCGGCTACAGGCAGGAGACCTTCGATGCGATCCAGGCGGATTATACCGCCTTCCTCGAGAAGCTGGGGGTGATCCCGCAGCATTTTCTTCCGATCTCGGCCAAGCTCGGGCACAACATCACAGCCGCTTGCCAGGAGATGCCTTGGTTTCATGGCCTATCGATCCTGCAGGCGCTCGACGGGTTTGAAATTCCCGTGCCGCCGGACGGGTTGCCCCTCCGCCTCGTGCTCCAGGATGTCTATCGCTTCGACGAGCGGAGGATCCTCGCCGGCCGGATCGAAGCCGGGCGGCTCGCTGTCGGAGAAGAACTCGTCTTCTGGCCGGACCGCAAGCGCAGCCGGATCAAGAGCATCGAGGCATGGGGGGCCAGGCACGCGCCGAAATCTGCCGGAGTCGGAGAGTCGGTCGCCATCACTCTCGAAGAGCAGATTTTTGTCGAGCGCGGGCAGATTGCAAGCCACCCTGGAGTCGGTCCGGTCGAAGGCCGCGAGATCCACGCGAGCCTGTTCTGGCTGAGCAGCGAACCGCTGCCGCTCAACCACGCGTTCACGCTCAGAATCGGGACGCAGGAGGTCGAAGGCCGCCTTGTCGAGATCCAGCGGGTGCTCGATTCCTCGACCCTCGAGCCGATCTCGGACTCGCGTGCGATCCTTCAAAAAAACGAGGTTGCGGACGTCCGGATCCGCGTGCGGAAGCCGATGGCCTTCGACAGCCACGACCGGGTGAGCGACACCGGGCGATTTGTCATCCTTTGGGGGAAGCGGATCGGGGGCGGCGGGATCGTTCGCGATGCCGACTACGACCAGTCCATGACGGGAGTGGCGAGCGATAACCTGACCTGGACGGTCAGCCCGGTGACGAGGGAGGATCGAGCGGATCTCCTCGGACAGACCGGGGCTGTGATCTGGCTCACCGGGCTGTCCGGCTCCGGAAAATCCACGCTGGCCACCGGATTGGAATACCAGCTCCACCGGCGAGGCATGGCGGCATTCATCCTCGATGGTGACAACCTCCGCCACGGGCTCTGCTCGAATTTGAAATTCTCGGCTCATGACCGCTCGGAGAACATCCGGCGCGCAGGAGAAACCGCGAAGCTCATGGCCGAGGCCGGGCTCATCGTCATCTGCTCGCTCATCTCGCCGTTCCGCGCCGACCGCAGCCGCGCGCGCGAAATCTGCCAGAGCGATGGGATTCCATTTGTCGAGGTCTTCATCAACGCCTCGATCGAGGTGTGCGAAGCCCGGGATCCGCGCGGGCTGTACAAGCGCGCGCGCGCCGGAGAGATCCCTGATTTCACCGGCATCAACTCTCCCTACGAGCCGCCGGATTTTCCGGAGCTTGAAATCCGCACCGGCGAATCCTCGATGGAATCCTCGCTCGAGGCCCTCCTACAGTTGGCAACGCAAATCGCTCAAGGCGTCCCTGACACGAGGGAAGCGGGTGAGGGGTCCGGGATTTAGCCCGGATTGTTTCCGGGCTCGGCTCACATGGAACAGAAGGATTTATCGGCGGTGGATGAAGCTCATGTGCGCGAGGCGCTTTCCGCCGTCAAATACCCGGGGTTTACTCGCGACATCGTTTCCTTCGGGCTCGTCCGGGAAATCCGGATTGCCGGGGCGGATGTTCATATCCAGCTTGCGGTGACGACCGGGGATCCGAATGTGGCCGGGCAGATCCGCGACGAGGCCGCGCGTGCGGCGCAGGCGGTCGCCGGGGTCGGGGCCGTGAATGTCAAGGTGGACGTGCAGGCTCCCGCCGGACCCGCCGGGGGCGCCGGCCCGGTGAAAATCGAAGGCATCCGCCATGTCATTGCGATCGCCAGCGGGAAGGGGGGGGTCGGCAAGTCCACTGTCGCGGCAAACCTTGCGATCGCCCTCGCCGAAGCCGGCCACCGCACGGGGATTTGCGATTGCGATATCTACGGCCCGAGCATCGCCCACATGTTCGGAGGCAGCGAGCGCCCGACCGCCGACGAGGATAACCGGATCGTCCCGATCGAGCGCTACGGGGTCGTCCTCATGTCGATGGGGTTTCTTCTCGACGACGGGTCCCCTGCCGTGCTGCGCGGCCCGATGGTCACCCGATACACGCAGCAGTTCCTCCGACAGGTTGCCTGGGGGGAGCTCGACTTCCTGATTCTCGACCTCCCGCCGGGAACCGGGGACATCCAGCTCACGGTCGTGCAGACGGTTGCTCTCAGCGGAGCGATCATCGTCACCACGCCTCAGGAAGTTGCGCTCATCGATGCGCGCAAGGCGATCTCGATGTTCGCGAAAACCGATGTCCCCGTGCTCGGGATCGTCGAAAATATGAGCTATTTCCTCTGTCCGGGCGACGGGAAGATCTACGATATCTTTGGCTCGGGAGGAGGAGCCCGAGAGGCAGCACGCCTGAAGATCCCGCTTCTCGGAGAGGTGCCGATCGAGCCGCTCGTCCGCGAGTCCGGAGACGCCGGCCGCCCGGCAGTTGCCTCCCATCCGCAATCCGCCTCTGCCGCCATCTTTCGTCGCATCGCAACAACTGTTGCCGCCGCGCACTCCCGCGATGCCATCCATGAAAAGAAATAAACCTATGAGTTCGATCATTTATCTGGATAACAATGCCACCACCCGGGTCGCCCCGGAAGTTGTGGAGGCGATGCTGCCGTGGCTGGGGGAGGGGGGGTATGGGAATCCCTCGAGCGGATACGTGGCAGTAACGAGTTCGTCGAGCATGAATTCTTCATGCTCGACGAACTCGATCCGCAGAAGCTCTACAACAGTGCGCGCAATCTCGAGATCGCCGCGTGGAAGCTGGCGAATGCACGC
>JBAXXX010000056.1:0-24857 GCA_037127695.1 Verrucomicrobiia bacterium
GCCCCATACTGATTATGATGCCCACAAACTCCCCTCAACCTCGAAGCGGCAATGACGAAACAGTTTCCCCGTCCTGCTGCGGGAAACGCGGTTTTCAGGCCCACACCCGATACCGGTGGGTCATCTGCGGACTGCTGTTTTTCGCAACGACCATCAACTACGTCGACCGGCAGATTCTCTCGCTGTTGAAGCCGGTCCTCGACGGGGAGTTTGGCTGGACGAGCACGGAGTTCGGCGCGATCAACTCTGCATTCCAGGCGGCCTATGGGGCGAGCCTGTTTTTCTTCGGGTGGTTCATCGACAAGCATGGAACGAAGGTGGGATACGCAGTGTCCATCAGCGCGTGGAGCCTTGCCGCGTTGGCCCACGCGTTCGTCAACTCGATCGGGGGCTTCTTCGGTGCGAGGATCGCCCTCGGGCTTGGGGAAGGCGGAAATTTTCCCGCCGCGATCAAGGCAACCGCGCAGTGGTTCCCAAAAAACGAGCGCGCCTTTGCGACCAGCATTTTTAATTCCGGTGCCAACGTCGGGGCGATCGTAGCCCCGGCCATCGTGCCGGCCATCGCCTTTTCGCTTGGCTGGCACTGGGCGTTCATTTTTTCAGGCCTCGCGGGGTTCGTATGGGTCGTGGCGTGGTGGCCGCTCTTCGATGAGCCCGGGAAATCGCGGCGCGTCTCGGCGGCGGAGCTGGCGCATATCGAAAGCGACGCACGGGATGCGGGTGATGATGGTGAAACCGTGACATGGGGAATGCTGCTCCGGCACCGCGAGGCGTGGTCGTTTATTGTCGCGAAGTTGCTCACCGACCCGGTCTGGTGGTTTTTTCTCATCTGGCTGCCGGACTTCTTCAAAAAAACTCGCGGCCTCGACATCAAAAACAGCTGGGTGCTTCTGGTCTGCATTTACTCGATCATCACGGTGCTGAGCATTTTCGGCGGATGGGTCACCGGCTGGCTAGCGGGCCGCGGATGGAGCATCACCCGCGCCCGCAAGACGGGGCTCCTTGCCTTTGCCCTCTGCGTGCTGCCCATCGCGTTTGTCACCCGTGTGGGCGACTGGACTGCGGTGCTCCTCATCGGCCTCGCGGGCGCGGCCCATCAGGCCTGGTCGGCCAATCTTTACACCACGGTCTCGGATATGTTTCCCAAACGGTCGGTTGCGAAGCTCATCGGTGTCGGAAGCACGGCAGGATCCATCGGCGGGATGGCATTTCCGCTGGTCACCGGAATCCTGCTCGACCGCTTCGCAAATGGTTACGCGATCATCTTTGGATTCTGCTCGGTCGCCTACATCCTGGCATTCGTCGCGAACCATCTCCTCGCCCCAAACTTCAATCCGATATCCTCCGCCGCGCAGAATGTTCGGAAAGGCACGACATTCTTCATCAGCTAGGGAAGAGGGATAGCTTTTATGCGCAAAAAGACTTTCTGCCAAATCGCGTCATGAAAATCTCTATGGCACTTTCATCGAGCCGCCTACGATGATCCTGTCCATGATGGGTCGCATCCCACTTTCAGCCTAGCGAAAGACCGACCGACAATTAGGGATCAACGCGGCCACGCTCGATGCCTGCGCCAGCGCATTCGAAAACCCGCACATGCGGGAAGCCAAACGTCGTGCTCTGAGCACGATATACTCACTATTTCACTTGTCCACAATCCCCGCTGTTACTAACGCCGCGCCAATGCGAGGCACAACGGAGTCAACGTATTCCTGGGTGAATCCAGATTCCACCAGATATTCGGCATCCAGGTCGTAATGGAACCCATCATTGATGTCCAAGCCAAGGCTTATCACGATATTTTTGGCTGCGTGCACCGTCAAGACGAGGTCTTTTGCCGCGCCAGCCATTCGGGGCCGCGGGTAAAATTCAACGACCTGCACCAAAGATGGATGGAATAACCACCTCCGCAACAAAGCGGCCCCCACCTCCGTATGATCAAAGCCAAAAACAACAGATTCGATTTCTCGTATGCTTTTTGGAGAGACTTCCTGCAATTGGTGAACTAAAGAAAAATGTTGCCCGCAAGCATGCGCCATACCCAATTTGCCGATATCGTGCAGGAGGCCCGCTGTATAGGCGACTTTAGGGTCCCTGCCGAAATCCTTCGCAATGATTTCCGCAGCGATGGCGACAGCACAAGCATGCGCATAGAGGGCATGGGGATCCAGACCGACAATGTTTGATTGTGCAGAAAACCACTTCCGCACGAGGCAGTTCGATACAATTTTGTAGACCTCAATCCGCCCGATTCGCAATATGGCATCATCCAGAGATTCGCACTTAAGTCGCAGGTAAAACGACGAATTTGCCATCCTCAAAACTGCGGCGGTTGTCCCGGCATCGCGCGCAAGAAGCTTCGACAATTCCGTGGAGCTGGAATCAGGATTGTTCATCAACGCCAACAACCCAGGAATCAAATCGGGAGCACACGGCATATCAGCCGCCTTGTCGCATACAAATTCAAGTGATATGGTCTCAATCATTTTTGCTCGGGTTCGCATCAGAGCGAGTTTGATAGGAGATTGCAAGAGCAAAAAGCTCTGCGCCAATCAGCGCATACGCTCGAGTCTTCTTGATGTAACCCGCTAGCAGATAGGCGCCTGCGCGACGACCAGACGCGGCTTAAATACATGCTTGCAGCGGCTTCTCTTGTGCGTTTGGACGGATATCAGATTGGGGCTCAGCCGCCAATCGGGGAAGCAAAACGTTTTCGTGTATCTATTTCAACATGAATCTCCATTCCATCCTGACATCGCTCGCAATCGCAACTCTGTCACTGGTTCTGTCCTCCGCCTCGGCGCAGATATTCTGGAAATCCCGGCGGATTCCTTGATCCTCCTGAGCGACTCGGTTATCGTGGCACGACTGCCATGAAAACCTGCCCCTGCATCGAATCCGCTAAAACTCTATTAACGACTGGTAAATGGGAGGGCGGAGGCTGCGAGTGCGGGAAGAAGCTCCCCCTCAGCCATCTTCTCGTTGCGGGAGCGGTTGCCCTCGTGCTTGCCATCCTGCTGGACGGGCTGTTTTCGCGCTCCCGGAGAGGTTGACCGACCATGTTCAGCGCCTTCACTTTCGGCAGCATGTCATTGGGCCGGAATCCTGCCGATATTGCCGGGGATCTTGCCGTGGCACGGCGGGCGATGGAAGCTGGTGTCTGGTTTCACTCGAGCCCCACCTACAACAACGGGTTCTCGTTTATGGTCCTCCGTCAGGCTTTCGATGAAAACCGTTCTCGCGCGCCCCGGATGGCGATCAAAATCCGGGACGCCACGGTCCCGCTCATGCGGTTCGAGGTCGAAGACAGCTGCCGCAGGCTCGGCCTTGATAGCATTGACGTCGCACAGCTTGTCTCCATGGACCCGCGACCTGGAAATCTGGTGGATCAATTGCGCGGAGGTGGTGGCCCGCTGGCCGATGAGCTGGCTTCGCTCAGGGGACGCGGCCTGATCCGTCAGGCCGTGATTTTTCTCACTCCGGAAAACTCCGATGCCGCGGTAGAGTCAGCTTTCAAAAGCGATCTCATCGACGGGGTAATCCTGTATTGGAACGCGTGCCAGCGCGACTGCTGCGAGGCCGCATGGACAGCTGTTCGGAAGAATGCCATTCCTGCTCTGGCCCTGCGCACGCTCGGTGGCGGGCCATCCGACGCCGAAAGCCTGCTGAAAGCCGAACGCCTTGCCGCTCTGATCCAGAAAGCGGGATGCCGTAGCGCTACGGAATTCAATATTCGGCTCGCCGCGAGCGAGCCTGCCATCCGAACCACGATCGGAGGCACTGCGTCCCTCGCCCATCTGGAGGAATTCTTATCCTCAGCCGTGAATCCACACCCCCTACCTGCCGGGATCCTTCATGAGGTGGGGCAGCTGCAGGCGGGGTAGCCCATGGCTGCTCGCCGTGACCGTCGCGGAAGGCCTTCCCATTTCCGAGCGGTGTGGTATTCTCCGGCCAACATGAATGTCTTCCTCATCAACGCCCACGCCGAGCCGAAAAGTTTCAACGGTGCCATGTTTCGGACCGCGCAAGAGGTGCTGCGTGCCGCCGGGCACTCGGTTCACGTCTCCGACCTCTACGCGATGAGATTTGACCCGGTGTCCGACCGCAGGAATTTCACGACGGTGAAGAACCCGGAGTATTTCAAGCAACAGATCGAAGAGATCCACGCGACCGAGGTCGGGGGATTCGCTCCGGACGTCGAGGCCGAAATGCAGAAAGCCGAAGCGTGCGATCTCATGATCTGGCAGTTTCCTCTCTGGTGGTTCGGCCTCCCGGCGATCTTGAAGGGTTGGGTTGATCGGGTTTTCGCCAGCGGCCGCACCTACGGAGGAGACCGCTTCTACGAAAATGGTGTATTTAAAGGCAAACGCGCCATGGTGTCGGTCACGACCGGGGGACCGGTTCAGGCGTATGAGAACGGCGGCTTCAACGGCGACATCCACTCCATCCTCCGGCCGATCCAGCGCGGAATGCTACGCTTCACAGGATGGGACGTACTGGCACCTAACATCGTTTATGGGCCGGTCCATCTGTCCCAAGAGGAACGGGAGGCGACGCTGAACGCATGGTCTGCCCGGCTGAGCTCTATTGCGACCGAGCTGCCGATTGATGTCGGCCAATACTGATCGGCTTACGTCAGCACTGCGGGGGCCAGCTCATCGGCGGATTCGAGAGATCGCGCCGTATCCCCCCAATTGTCGTGGGTGAGGAGCGCCGCCATTTTCGCGGAGCCTCGGGATGGGTCTGGCAGAAGCACCGGGAAACAAACGAATCCGGCGGCAAGCTTCCGCTTGTGATTCCCTTGGAGTTTTTCCGGAGCCGGTCAAGTGGGCGCCCTTGGCCGCCTTCTTTGCCATCGGCCTATTTCTTTTTTGGTATCACCCGACGCACCGCGACCTGCCCAAGCTGAAGCTGCCGGGCTTCTGAGCCTTTTTGCGGCAGCGATTTCTGGCGGAGGCAGAAGACGACCGCCAGCCCGAAAGCCAGCAAAATCCAGGTCATCGGTTCGGGCACAGAAATCGCGAAAGCGGTGTCGATGGTGGCCGCGCCGGTCGCGGAATAGTTTCCGCTGCTGTAGGGAAGCTTTCCGGCATACTGGGAGTAGTCGAGCAGGAGGTTCCCGGTGCTCAGGTCGCCCGCGTTCCAAATGTGCCCCTGGGTGAATTTTGCGGCTCCTCCGGGCTGGCCGTCAGGGTATGTTGCCGAGGGGTCGAGCGGATCCACAAAGGAGAGGGTAGCGTTTTCGGATTCCTGAATGATCCCGTCATCGTTGAGATCGGTCCAGTTAAGGCCCCCGGCAAGAAGCTCGTGCCCTCCGCCGTTGACGCCAGGGTAGAGAATCGAGAAGACGATGGCGCTATTGGCGCTGAGCGAAGTGCGCAGAAATTCGGAAGTGGGGCTTCCGTTCGACATATAGGAAGGCTTGTCGTATGGCGCGGGATCCCAATAATCGCTTGGGAGCATGCCGGAGAACTGGACGGCAGCAAACCCTTTGTCCTGAATGATGTATTTGTTGAGCGCGTAGGGGATGTGGTTGTAGTAAGTTCCGTTTGCGGAGCTTGTGTTCATATAGGAGGCGGAAACCAGCGTGGCATCGGCGGCCATCCAGTCGGCGTAGGAGGTTCCGGTGAGGGCCGTGCCAAAATACCCGGGCGCAAGGTTCTGGAGGTAGGTCATGGCATTTGTGCTGGCCGTGGGAATGCACGCCTGTCCGCCAACAAAACCATAGGTCGCATTGTCGAGGCTGTATTGGTCGAGCCAGCCGAAGTAGGAAATGTTTTCAGTGATCGAGTAAGTGATCGATCCCCTGAGGGCCAGCGGCAGAGAGCACGCCGCGAAAATCATGACAGCGGCCAAACTTCGGCTGAAAAAAGACGGCAGCGAGAGCGCTGCGGTTGGGGATGACGTCGTTTTTTTCGCAATCAGTATTCTCCACCGGAGTTCCATGCGCTTTTCTTAGTGAGATGCCGCTGAAAGTCAAGCCGCAAGGCTCTCCCCTATTCCCTGCGTCAGCGCAATAAATGGAGGGAGGTCGCCCCCGGCCGCCTTGCTGAGCAGCCCGAGGGCGGGCTGCCTCCCTTGATCTGCCGTTTGTCGCGCCACCCTCCCTGCGTCCAGCTCTCGGACGCGATTGGGGTTCTCCCCAAATCAGCGCGCAGCGGAAGAATTAGGAATGCACGCCTGGTTAGCTCCGAGCCCATCATACCAGCAACCTGCGTTGTGGTTTTCGATGATGGCAGAACGATTGGGCTAACGCGCGGGCTTGCCCGTCGCCTTCAGCTCCTCGTTGTGCAGATGTTTATTTTCTGCTTTCTTGATGGTTGTCGGCTCACCTTTTTCTTCAGCATAGAAGACGATGATCTCTGCTGGCTTATCACCATCATTCCTTCCATAATGCCATGTGTTCACCACCTCCACGATTGGATCATACGGCTTCAGCTTCAATACTTGACCAGTGTCTGTGGTGACGGTGAGCTCGCCTTTCAGCAAGACACCGGCGTTAATAACTGGATGCGCATGTAGCGGAAGCGTGTGCTTTGGTGGAATCGTTATCCGCAGGATCGTGATCTCTGGAGCGCCCTTCTTGTATGCCGGCAACGGTTGGCCATTCCAGCTTCTCGTTGTCTTTACCAGTTGATTCGATTGTATCTCGCTGGCACACTTTGGCGAGGTGCACCCTGCAATCAGGATGGCAGATAAAATGCAGCTTACTGCTTTCTTCATGAGTGTCCCTTTGCACAACAGCATGTAATAAGCCGCGCGCGGCAATTCACCTGCAAATGCCGCATATCTTCTGCAATTGCTGCACCGAAGCGCAGGTCCGGTCCTTTGCGTTCCATGGAGCCATTTTGCGCCCCAGGCACATCGGAGCAAGAGAAATATGGTTTTGGCGCGAATAGGCTACCGGCCAGCGTGCGGTGAGGCGACGTTCCTTGCTGACCTGGAACGGATCAAGCGCTTGGAATGGACACCGGCACCGCGCATTCGCTCACCGCAGGATGCGCTGCATTTCATGGCAAAGCCGCTCCAGTCGGGAACGGCGTTTTCCGGCGGGGACGACCTTGCGCATCCATAGCAGCCTTGCGCACGCGCATCCCGAATTATCTGCAAATCCAACCTTTCTTGAAATCGGAGCACCGATGAACACGGAATATCTGGCAACTGGCTTTTGCGATGTGGACGGATGCGCTGCCGGGGCCGCATACAAAACCTGTCTCTCCCTGCTGGATTCCCTGCCTGATTACCGAAAAGCCAAGCGGCGCAGCTATGAATTGCTGGAACTCCAGTAATCCTTGAAAGAAGTTCAGCGTTGAAGGTTGAGGGGCGGGCGTGGTTTATTCCGTCCCCGCGATGTTTACGTTCAGCTATCCCGAGGATCTTCCTGTCTGCGCACGCCGCGAGGATATCCTCGCGGTGTTGCGGGCGAATCAGGTAGTGATTGTGGCGGGGGAGACGGGGTCGGGGAAAACGACGCAGCTGCCCAAGATGTGCCTGGAGGCGCAGCCGGAGCAGCGCGGGCAAATCGGCTGCACCCAGCCACGGCGGGTGGCGGCATTGAGCGTGTCGCGCCGCGTGGCGGAGGAACTCGGAGTCGTGTGGGGACGTGAGGTGGGGTGCAAGATCCGGTTTCAGGACGATACGGCGCGCGACACGCGAATCAAGTTCATGACCGATGGCATCCTGCTGGCGGAGATTCCGTCTGACCCGCTGCTGCGGCGGTATTCGACGATCATTCTGGACGAGGCGCACGAGCGCTCGCTGAATATCGATTTTTTGCTTGGCTATTTGCAGCAGCTTCTGCCGAGGCGGCCGGACCTGAAGGTGCTCATCACGTCGGCGACGATCGATACGGAGGTATTTTCCGAGGCGTTCGGCGGCGCGCCGATTGTCGAGGTGTCGGGGCGGATGCATCCGGTGGAAGTCCGGTATCGAGCGGCTGATGCCGATGACCTGATTGCCGATGCGGTGAATGCCACGGAGGAACTGCTCATCGAGACCGACGAAGGCGACGTGCTGGTTTTCATGCCGACCGAGCGCGACATTCGGGAGATGCGTGAGGTGCTGGCGGAACGGATGGGGGCGGGGTTTGATATCGTGGGGCTGTTCGGACGGATGCCGGCGGCGGAGCAGCAGCGGATCTTTGCGCCGGGTCGGAAGCGCCGGGTGATCGTTGCGACGAACATCGCCGAGACCTCGCTCACGATTCCGCGCATCCGCGCGGTCGTGGATACCGGGCTCGCTCGCATCAGCCGGTATAATCCGCGCACGCGCACGCGGCGGCTTCCGGTGGAGCCGGTGGCGCAGAGCAGCGCAAACCAGCGGGCTGGCCGCGCAGGGCGCCTGGGGCCGGGCGTGTGTGTGCGGCTGTATGCCGAGGACGATTTTGCGGAGCGGCCGCGGTTTGGAATGCCGGAAATCCAGCGCACCAACCTCGCGGAGGTGATTCTGCGCATCAAGGCGTTCCGGCTGGGCGAGATCGAGACATTTCCGTTTCTCAATCCTCCTGGCTCGCAGGCGATTCGCGCGGGGTATGTGCTGCTGCACGAACTCGGCGCGCTCGACGACAACAACGCGCTCACGCCGGTCGGCGCGGAGCTGGCCCGCCTGCCCGTGGATCCGACGCTCGGCCGCATGCTCCTGCAAGCGCGCACGGAAAAGGTGCTGCCCGAGATGCTCGTGATCGCAGCCGGGCTCAGCGTGCCGGATCCGCGCGAACGCCCCGAGGAAGCGCGCGAGGCTGCTGCGACGGCGCATCGGGCCTTTGTTGCGGAGGGATCGGATTTTCTCACATTGCTGGCGATCTGGCAGGCGGCGGCATCCGCCGAAGGATCGAACGCGCTCCGGCGGTTCTGCAAAAAGAACTACCTCTCCAATACCCGGATGCGGGAGTGGCGGGACATTCACCGCCAGCTCGCCGAGGCCATGGCGGGCCGCGCAGCGCTTGCGCCCACGCATGCTCCGGGCCCGGCGATTGCGGATGGCGTGCATCGTTCGATCCTCACGGGATTGTTCGGCCAGATCGCGCAGCGGCAGGAACGCAATTCTTATATGACCTCCGGCAACCGGCTCCTCACGGTCTTCCCGGGCTCTGGCCTGTATTCGCGCAAGGATCGCCCGCAAAAGCCCAAGCGTGGCGACCAGCCGTCCGCGGAGGGAAAAAACCGCCAGCCCCTGTGGGTGGCCATCGGCGAGATCGTACAGACATCTCAGCTCTTCGCGCGAACGATGGCTGGCATCAACCCCGAGTGGGCGGTGGAACTCGGCGCGCATTTGTGCGAGCGGCGCTACACCGAGCCGCATTGGAACACAAAAGCCGGACGCGTGCTCGTGACCGAGCGGATCCTCTTGCACGGGATGGAAATCTCCCGCCGCAAGGTCGACCATGGGCGCATCAACGCGGCCGAGGCGACGGAGATTTTCATTCGCGGTGCGCTGCTCGATGAGGAGACGCCGGTGGGGCTGCGGTTTTTCGCGGCCAACCGCGCGCTGCGCCACAAAATCGAAACTGCGCTGACCCGGCGCCGCGCACCGCAAACGCGCGATCTCGATCAGGCCTTCTACGAGTTTTACGCGAAGCGCATCGAGGGCATTTCGTCGCTTCACGATCTGAGCCGGGCGGTGAAATCCCGCGAGCCGGACTTCCTTTTTGCGAAGGAAGAAGATCTCGTCGAGGCGGGCGAATGGGAGTTCGACCGCGATGCGTTTCCCGATGATGTCACGATCGGGAACACGGTGCTTTCGCTCGAATACGCCTACACCCCTGGCGAGGATCGCGATGGCGTGACCGTGCGCGTGCCGCTGCCTGCGGCGGGTTCGTTGAGCGACGCGCAAATCGCCTGGCTTGTGCCCGGCCTGCGCGAGGAGCAAATCGAGCACCTCCTGCGCGCCCTGCCCAAGACGCTGCGGCGTTCGCTGCATCCGCTGGAGGCGAAGGTGCGCGAAGTGGTGGCACATTTCCAACCGGGCCGCGGGGAGTTTCGCAGAGATCTGGCAGAGTTCCTCACGCGGCGTTTCGGCGTGAAAGTGAGCGCATCCGATTGGGCCGAACGCCATCTGCCCGACCACCTGCGCCCGCGCGTGGATGTGATCGACCAGAAAAACCAGACGATCGCGTCGGGCCGAGACCTGCACGTTGTGCGCGCGGCAACGGATTCCGTCGAAGTGAGGTCCGCTGCATGGGACCGGGCGGCCTGCCAATGGGAGGGGCTGGGGAAAGGCGGCTGGGATTTCGGCGATCTGCCGGAGGCGATTCCCGTCGAGGAAATCGCCGGCGTGACGGCGTTCGCTTATCCCGGGCTGGAGAGCAAAGGTGACGTCGTGGGCGTGCGGCTATTCCGGAAAATCGAGGAGCGCGACAAATCCTCCACAGCCGCCGTCGCACGCCTCACCGAAGCCGCACTCGCCAAGGACTTGGCATGGCTGGATAAGGAGCTTGCCACATTTTTCCGGCCCGCAAAAACCGCGGCGTCCAAGGACCTTGGCAACGCGCTGGGTGCCTGGAATGCGCGAACCGCATCGGGCAGGGCGTGGGGTGCGGCAGCCCAGCAATCGGCTTCGAGCCATATCCGCGCGCACTGCTTGCCGATGGTTCCTCTGCTGCCGCTCACAGCGGAGCGGTTTCGGCAGCATGTCGAGACGGTGCACAGAGAGCTGCCGGCCTTGACGCGCAAGGTGAAAGACCTCTTCGAGAAAATCCGCGACCTGCGCAAAGCGATCCTCGGCGCTGGAAAAACCTACGCCGGACTCGAAGCGGATTTGGCACGTTTGGCGCCAGACGATTTCTTGGCGAAAACCCCGCATAGCCGGCTGGCGCATGTGCTGCGGTATTTGCGCTCCGTACAGATCCGCGCCGAGCGCGCGGCGACCAGCCCAGCCAAGGACGCCGAAAAGGCTCGCCCGCTTGCGCGGTTTCTCTCCGCCAGACCACCGGAGAAAAACCGCGAGGAATTCCGGTGGATGCTCGAGGAGTTTCGCGTCTCGATCTTTGCGCAGGAACTCGGCACAGCCACGCCGGTTTCCGAGCTGCGACTGGAGGCGTTGTTGAAAATGGAAAAGGCGGCCGCAGAACCGCGTCACGACCGACAATTTCATTGATGACGTATGCTTGCCGGTGAATCATGAGCCGATGCCCTCTGCCCGCCCGCATCCGCTCCCGGCCGTTTGCTTTTTGTTGGCGGCATGTATCGCCTCCGCTGCCGCCGGTTCATCCTCCGATCCGGCGCTGGTCGATGACTGCGAGTATCGCGATAGCGCGGCGGCCCAGGCCGTTTGGAAGCCGATGTCCGGCTCCTCTCCGGTATCGATGGAACCGGCTGACGGCCGCATGAGCTTGCGCATGGAATGCAACTTCAAAGGGACAACGATCGAGCGGGCCTCATGGGACCGCGACGTCACCATCGACCTTGCTTCCTGCATGGGCCTCCAGTTCGAAGTGCTCTGCCACAATGCCTCGCCGGTTTCGCAGTTTTGTGTCTACTTGAAAAGTGGCGGCGGCTGGTATCGCGCGACGTTTTTTCCCGAATCCTCCACCGGATGGAACAGGGTCACCATTGACAAGGCTGCAACGACGTCCGAAGGAGCGCCGTCGGGCTGGGGAAAGATCAGCGCCATCCGCATTTCCGCGTGGAGGGGAAGCGACTCCTCCACGGAGTTTTTTCTACGCGACATGAGAAAGACCGGAGTTTTGGGAGGGGACGCCTCGGTGGCGATTATCCGAGGCGAGTCGGTGGCGCGGAGCTCCCCCGGCGAGGCGCGCAGCGTCGAGCAGTTCGCCAAGGAGGCAACAGAGAACTTCCAGTCGCTCGGGATTGGCACCACCATGATCAGCGATCTCGATGTCCCCGCCGACGGCCTCAAGCAGGCTGCCCTCGTGGTTCTGCCCTACAATCCGCAGCTGCCAGGACCTATTGCCAAGACCTTGACCAACTATGTTCACCATGGAGGCAAAGTCCTTGCGTTTTATCTCGTTCCCGACCAGCTCCGTCGGCTTCTGGGAGTCGAGGGAGGCGAATGGGTCAAAGCATCGCATCCGGGGGCGTTCTCGAAGATCCGCATAGCGGACAAGGCTTTGCCGGGAGCGCCGGTCATCGTGGCCCAGCAGTCATGGAACATTTCCGCCCTGCGCCCGATCCCCGGCGTTGGAAGGGAACTTGCCGATTGGCTAGACGAAAAGGAGCAACCGACTGGATACGCCGCCATGATTGGCTCGCCGAATGGGATCGTATTGACACACGTCCTGCTGCCCGACGATCTGGAAAACAAGCGACGCATGCTCATGGCAATGGCTGGGTCGATGGCGCCCGGAATCTGGCAGCAGGCGGCCGAGGGGAGCATCACGCAGATCGGGAAGATTTCAGACTACAAGAATTTTGACGATGCGATGACTGGGATCGCCCGGATGAGCGATGGGGACGCGCGGGTTGGTCAGGCGCTCGCCTCGGCACGCGCGCTCCGAGAAACCGCGGTCAAACGGATGTCGCAGCGAAATTTCTCCGATGCCATGGAGCTGTCATCTGCCGGGAGCCGGAAAACGATGGAGGCCTTCTGCATGGCTCAGCGGCCATCCCCCGGTGAGTTCCGTGCCTTTTGGTGCCACAACCCCTTCGGTGTTGAAGAGATGGACTGGGACGAGGCGATCAGCCGGTTGGCCGACAACGGTTTCACCGCCATCCTTCCCAACATGCTCTGGGGCGGAGCCGCCTATTACGGGAGCAAGGTTCTCCCTGTGGCGATGGCGGCCTCCGAGCGCGGCGACCAGATCGCCAAATGCCTCGCAGCATGCGGCAAGCACGGCATCCAGATGCATGTTTGGAAGGTGAACTGGAACCTCGGGCATGCGGCACCCCCGGAGTTCGTCGAAAAAATGCGGCGCGAGGGCCGGCTACAGTCCGATGCGCATGGGGGTGAAGAGCTCTGGCTCTGCCCATCGAGCCCGGAGAACCAAAAACTCGAGATCGATTCCCTCGTCGAAGTGGTGCGCAACTACGATGTGGACGGCATCCATTTCGATTACATCCGCTATCCCGATGCCGGGCACTGTTTCTGCGCAGGTTGCAGAAAGCGGTTCGAACAGGCATCCGGCCTGGAGATCGTGGCATGGCCGGGAGACGTGCTCAGCCCCGGCCCGATCCACCAGCGGTGGTTGGACTGGCGGCGTGACAACATCACTGCGGCCGTCAAAGCCGTGAGCGAGCAGGCGCGGGGGATAAAACCGATGATCCGCCTCTCCGCGGCAGTCTTCAGCAACTGGCCATCCGACCGCGACAGCGTCGGCCAGGATTGGAAGATGTGGTGTGAGAAAGGCTACCTGGATTTCGTCTGCCCGATGGACTACACGCCATTCAACGTCAACTTTGAATCCATGGTATCCAAGCAGGTCGGTTGGGCGGGCAAGACCCCATGCTACCCGGGCATCGGAGTGAGCGCCTCCTCCTCGCCTTTCGGTGCGGACCGCGCGATCGAGCAGATCGGCATCACCCGCCGCTACCGGACGGGTGGGTTTGTGATTTTCAATTACGGCGCAGCGGAGAGCCGCGATCTGCTCCCGATGCTCGGGCTCGGGATCACCAGGAAGCCATCGCCCTGAAAATGGGAACAGGACCCGGCCACAATTTTGCAGCATTGCAGCAAGCTCAGCCTTGAGATAATCAAGCGCTTTGCAGCTTGCACCTTTTTAGGGAGTGGCCCGCAGAGGCTTTGCCATGGCTGTTCCGCAGGGGAAATGCTGCACGGAAAAACTGGTGGAGCCTAGGGGATTCGAACCCCTGACCTCCTCAATGCCATTGAGGCGCTCTACCAACTGAGCTAAGACCCCGAAATGATTTGGTGGAGCGCATTATGCACTCGAGAAGCAGGAGGGCAAACAAAAACGCGGCTGCAATAAAGCCGGGCGAGCGTGCTGACCGGCTATTCTTTAGAGCGGTTTAAACAATTCTATAGCCGCTGCTTTGCGGCGGCGGGAGCCGAAGGAATGCGTCAGCAGTTCGGGCAGTGTGTTTTCACACAGCCGCTTCACTGCCGCCGCACCCCTGCAACCCTCGGCACTCGCAAATCAGTGGCCACATGATGATTTAAACCGCTCTAGTTTTTTCCGGGATGCTCCTGAGGCCATCCAGAACGCGCAGGGTCTCCCGGGCGTTGCGGTCGATGGAAAATTCTGCGGCTCGGGCGAGGCAGGCATGGCGGGCGGATTCGCGGGCGTGCGGGGCGCGCCATTTCTCAATTTCCTCTGCGAGCGCCTGAGCATCTCCTGCCGTGACGATCCCACCATGGGTTCCCGGCTCGATGATTTCCGAGAATCCGTTGGCTGGGGTGGTGACGACCGGAAGCCCGGAAGCCATCGCCTCGAGGCAGGCGTTTGAGAACGGGTCGTAATACGTCGGCAGGGCGAAGAGGTCGGCCGCCGCAAAGAGCGCTCCCAGCTCGCTCGTGGGGCCGGCAAAGCGAACTCGATCCGAGCGGAAGGCGTCCGCCGGGCCGCGTCCGGCGACGACGAGCGTGGCGCTCTCGAGCCTTTCGACTGCCCGGATCGCGGTGCGCAAGCCTTTGCGCTCCCACCCGGAGCCGACGAAAAGGATGCAGAGCTCCTGGTCCTGCAAGCCGAGCTTCGCGCGGGCGGCGGAGCGGGACGCCGGCTTCGCCGGCGAGGACAGGCCGTTGTAAACGACATGGATTCTGTCCGCTGGAAACGCCGAGAAGGCAAGGATCTCGTCGCGGACAAGCCGGGAATTCGCAATGATCGCGCGCGTCTTCTTCGGGTCAAAAACCTGGTTCTCGAGCGCGAGGAGCTGCCCGTGCTTTGGATTCAGCCACCTGGTGGCGCGCTTCCAGAGGGGCTCGAACTCCGCCCGGCGGCGGAGCCACGCAGCATGGACGCCGTCGCCGGCACGGAAAACCTCACATCCCGGGACGCGCTCGAGGCTGAGGTGGATGTCGCATCCGGTGCGGGCGGCTCGGAATGCCTCCGCGAAGCCCACAGGAGATGCTGAGGCAAGCCGGATCATTCCAGGGCGGGGCCACCGGGATTCCGGCCAGTCGCCCGTCGTGATCAGGATCGGTTCGTGGCCGAGGTTTTCCAGCGCGGCAGCGAGGCGGATCAGGTAGGCCTCTGCGCCGCCGGTCGAGGAATGCCCGCGCCGGACGAGGCCGATTTTCATCCCGTGTGAGAATCCCGCTCGGCCTTGGGCGGGCGGCCGAGCAGCTCCCACATCGCCTCGTGCGGCGCCTTTCCCTCGTAGAGCACGGCATGGATCCGGCTGGTGATGGGCGCCTCGATGCCGAGGCGCTGCGCGCACTGCCACGCGCTCAGCGCGGTGGGGATCCCCTCCGCGACCATCTTCATCGAGGCTTGTATATCCTCCGGAGATTCTCCTCGGCCAAGCCGTTCGCCGACATGCCGGTTCCGGCTGTGGCGGCTGAAGCAGGTGACCATCAGGTCGCCCACTCCGCTGAGCCCGAAAAACGTATCCCGCCGGCCGCCCATGGCGACCCCGAGCCGCATCATCTCGGCCAGCGAGCGGGTGACAAGCGCGGCCTTCGCATTGTCGCCCATATTAAACCCGTCCGATGCGCCGGCCGCGATAGCAAAGACGTTTTTGAGCGATCCTCCAAGCTGGATCCCGGTGACATCATCGCTCGTGTAGGCGCGGAAGCTGGGCAGCGAGAACGTGCGCAGGAGGGGGTCGAGAAGATCGGCGTGGCGGCACCCGATGACGCTGGCGGCAGGGATTCTCTGGGCGACCTCCTCGGCGTGGTTCGGCCCGGAAAGGACGGCGACCCGGGCGTGAGGCATGACCTCGCTGATGACGTCGCTCATCAGCTTCCCGGTATCGTGCTCGATGCCTTTCGTGCAGGAGACGACGACCTGGCCGTCTTTCGTCCCGTGCGAGGCCAGGCGGGTCGCCACCTCGCGGGCAGCTTTTGACGGCGTGACAAAAACCATGAGCTCGGCGTCGAGGGTCTCCGCGAGATCCCGTGTGGCATAGACGTTCGGGGGAAGCCGCAAGCCGGGGAGATAAGCGGAGTTCGTGCGCTTCGAGATGAGCTCGTCGACGACTTGGGGGTTGTGACCCCACAGGAGGATCTGCCCCCGGTGCTCGGCCAGAAGGACCGCAAGCGCTGTCCCCCAGCCGCCGGCCCCGATGATGCTGATATTTTTATACATTTTTGTGCGGCTTCCGATCGAAGCGCTTTTCGGTGCCGGCGGCCAGGCGCTGGATGTTGCCCTTATGCCGCCAGATCGCCAGCGAGCCCATCAGCACCGAAATCACGACCAGCACGGGATCGCAGGTCCCGAAGACCATCTCGCCCGGCCTCCCGAAGATCATCAGGAGGATCGCGGCGGACGGCAAGGCAACCGCCGACCCCAGGGAGGCGACGGATACGAAGCGGGTGGCAAAAAACAGGACGAGCCAGACGAGGAGGCCAGAGAGGAAGACGGCGAGAGGGAAAAGCGTAAGCATGATGCCGGCGGAGGTCGCGATCCCCTTCCCCCCTTTGAACCTAAGCCATACCGGGAAGCTGTGGCCAATGATCACGAAGAATGAGGCAAGAACCGCCACATGGACCGGAGCGGGCCCTCTCCATTGAGGGACTCCAGCAAGGGCAAATCCCGCCAACACCGCCAGCACCCCCTTGAGAAGATCGGAGGCAAAAACCGCATAGCCCCATTTTTTTCCCAGCACGCGCATGGCATTTGTCGCCCCGGTGCTCCCGCTGCCGACCTGTTGCAGATCCACCCCGCACGCGCGCCCTGCGAGGTACCCGCTCGGAAAAGATCCGATCAGATATGCGATGATTGAGGCAGCAAGGTAGGCGGACACCCTACAGAAATCTCCCGCAGAGGATTTCTCCTCAAGAAAAATCCGCTAACAAAATGATCGGGCGGGTCGGGCCGGCGCGCGCGCGCTGGCCGGACGCCATCGAAATCGTGCGGCCCGGCGCCCTCGCTCACGAGATTTTAACGAATGGCGGCACCGGGCAGTCGAGGGTATCCGAGATCGCGCGGAGGAACTCGACCTGCGGGTCGTTGACATTGCCATCCTCCATCGCCACAGCCCCGCAGGCGGTGAGCAGCGTGCGCTTGACGTCCGGGGCGGCCAGCGCGAGCTTGTCCAGAGCTTGGTCGAAAGCCTGGAGGTCAATCTCCTCCCTGCGCTCTAGCGGAAAGGCCGCCGGCTTGACGAGCAGCTCGGCCACCCCCGCGCGAAATGCCGCATCCCGCTGCTCGGCGCTTCCGGGATCCATCGTGGCCAGAGCCGAGAGCACCACGCCAGCCTCCGGCAGCAAAGGGATCAGGCTCCTGAACTGCACCCCTCCCCCTGTCGAATTTGAAAAATACAGGTCGAGGTGGCGGACCAGGATTTTTTGCAGAGTATATTCAAAGAGCTGGATCTCCCCGTCCGCCTCGACCAGCTTTTTGACGTTTTCCCGGAAGACGGCATACTGCTCGCGAGAGAGGTGGCGGAGCGTTGGGATGGAGATGTCCACGAGGCCGAGGCGCTGTGCAGAATTCAGCTCCGCGCGCCTCGAGAAGTGCCGCAGGATTTCGCCGCGCATCGCATCGTCTGCCTGGACGAGGGAGAGCTGCTGCTCCTGCATCGCCGGATCATCCGAAAGCAGGAGCGAATAGACCAGCGCACAGGCCCCGTGGAGCTCGCGGCAGGCGGATTTTGAGAAGTCAGGAAGGCCCGCGAGCAGCGCAGCCGCCTCGGCCACGCGGGGCTGCCCAGGCAGCAGCGCCTCGGCAAGCCGCCCGCCCACACGCGTTCCCGAGGGCTCTTTCAATGGCACCACAGGTGCCCTGGCCTTCGCGGCCGCGATGTCGAACCCCGGAGAGATCTGGTCGATCCTCTCCTCAATCGACGGGTGGGTTGCGAGGAGCGCCATCCACGAATCCCCGATCCCGTTGCCGAAAAACATGTGGCTCGCCTCCTCCGCCCGAGGGCTTTCCAGCCTCGAGGAAAACTTTGCGATCTTTGCGAGCGCCCCGGCGAGGCCGTCCGGGTTCCTCGTGTATTGCACGGAGGCGGCATCGGCGAGGAACTCCCTCTGCCGGCTGACCGCCGCCTTGATCAGCTTCCCAAAAAAGACTCCGATCCAGCCGACCAGGTAGAGCGCCAGCCCGGAGGCCATAAACACAAAAAAACCTGCGAGCTTTCCCCGTGCATCCGAAGAGTCCGACCTCGAAGAACAGGCTCCCATGCGGAGGAGAAACCCTCCGATCAGCGCGAGGAGGAGGATCCCGTTCAGAACCCCGATCAGCCGGATATTCAGCCGCATGTCCCCGTGCAGGATATGGCTGAACTCATGTGCGATCACCCCCTGCAGCTCGTCCCGGCTCAGCCGCTCGATGCACCCGCGCGTGACCCCGATCGCCGTGTCCCCCGGGCCGTGCCCGGCCGCAAACGCGTTGATCGAAGAATCCTCCAGCACATAAATCTCGGGGACCGGAACCCCCGAGGCGATCGCCATCTCCTCGACGACGTTGAGCAGCCGCTGCTCCGCCGGATCGGCGCTGTTCATGTCCACCGGAGCTCCCCCCAGCATCGCCGCCACCGCGCGGCCGCCCTTCGACAGCTCGGCCATCTTCGCCGCGCTCCCGATCGCCACCAGCACGATCACTCCCCCGGAAACCATGAGGAGCAATTCCGAATCGGCCAGCGAAAACCCGAAGACGAGCGCGAAGACGACATGGAGGGCCAGGATGATCCCCGCCACCGCCAGCAGAAAATATGCGATCAGCCATTTTGTCCGGGACTGCGCCCGCTCCTGCTTGTCAAAAAAATCCATAGGTCGAGCAAGGAGACGCCAACCGGTGGCGGGTTGCACTTCTTTTTTGATGAGGGCTGGAAATGTTCGGGAATTCGATTAGCTTTCCGTGCCTCCGATGCCAACTGTCCACATTAAAACCTACGGCTGCCAGATGAACGAGCGCGACTCCGAGCAGGTGGCGAAGATGCTCATCGAGCGCGGGTATCGGATGTCGGACAACGCGGGCGATGCGGACGTCATCCTCCTGAACACGTGCAGCGTGCGCGACATGGCCGAGCAGAAGGCGATCGGGAAGATGGGGATGCTGCGCAAGCTCCGCGAGGCGCGCCCGCACCTCGTCCTCGGCTACCTCGGCTGCATGGCGCAGGCGCGAGGGGAATCCCTCACAAAAACCTCCCCCTGGGTCGACCTCGTCGCCGGCACGCAGAAGTTCCACCGCGTGGCCGACTACGTGGACTCCCTCCTCCGGCAGCGCAGCGAGGCCCGGATGGACGACGGGCGGTTGCCGATCGTGGATGTCGGGGAGGAGGATGGCTCGCAGGGGGCGATCCGGGAGCAGGATCTCGCGCCCGGACAATGCGCGGCATTTGTCTCGATCATGCAGGGCTGCAACATGCGCTGCGCGTTTTGCATCGTTCCGCAGACGCGCGGAAACGAGCGCGGGCGGACGATCGGGGAAGTTGTCGCGGAGGTGCGCGGACTGGCCGAGCGCGGGGTGCGCGAGGTCACTCTCCTCGGCCAGATCGTCAACCTTTACGGGCGCAGGGAATTCCCCCGGCGCGACGGCATCAGCCCGTTTGTCCAGCTGCTGGAGGCGGTCTGCGCGGTAGAGGGGCTCGACCGGGTGCGGTTCACCTCCCCTCACCCGCTCGGGTTCCGCACGGATTTGATCGAAGCGTTCCCGCGCCTGGAAAAGCTCGCCGAGCACGTCCACCTGCCGCTCCAGAGCGGGTCGGACCGGATCCTGAAAGCCATGCGCCGGGGCTACACCGCCGGGGGCTATCGCAAGCTGGTGGACCGGCTGCGCTCGGCACGGCCGGGGATCGCGATCACGACGGATATCATCGTCGGATTCCCCGGCGAGACCGGGGACGACTACGCCGCGACGCGCGCTCTCTGCGATGAGGTCGGCTTCGACAACGCCTTCGTCTTCCGCTACTCGCAGCGCCAGAATACCCCGGCGTCCACAATGCCTGACCAGGTGCCGGAAGACGTGAAGGAATGGCGCAACCAAGACCTCCTGGAAACCATCAACCGGCATTTCATCGCGCGCCTCAACGGGCTGATCGGGACCGAGGTCGAGATCCTCTGCGAGGGGGCCAGCCGGAACAATGCCAGCCGGCTCACCGGGCGCACCCGCACGAATAAAATTGTCGTCTTCGAGGGGGCTCCGCACCACATCGGGCAGATCCTTCCCGTGCGGGTCGTGCGCGCGAGCACCTCGACCCTCTACGGGGAGCCTGCGGCGCGCGGCTGATCAGGCCCCGAGCTGCTTTTGGACTTCGGCGCTGAGCGCGCGCCCGTCCGCACGGCCGGCCACCTTGGCGCTCACGATCTTCATGACCGCGCCCATCTGCTGGCGGGTGGTTGCGCCCGCCTCGGCGATCGCCTCGCGAACGAGGGCGGCGACCTCGTCGGCAGGAAGCGCCTGGGGGAGGTAAACCGAAAGGATCACGATCTCCGCACGCTCGCTGTCGGCCATCTCCTGGCGCCCCCCCTTCTCAAACCCCTCGATCGCATCGTGCCGTTTTTTGACTTCCTTGCGGACGATCGCCAGGGCGTCGGCGTCATCGAGGGCCCCGCCGGCCCCATGCTTTTCGATCGCGGCGTTCATCAGGGCGGACTTCAGCATGCGGAGCACGCCGAGCTTCAACGTCTCGCGCGCAAGCATCGCTGCCTTGAGATCCTGGTCAATTCGGGCTTGGAAAGTCATAGCATCTGATGCTGCCCGAAATCCGCAGCCGGGTCGAATGGATTTTTCGCCCGCGTCAGCCCGCCCGGGCGCAGAGCCCGACGATCGCGGCGACGAGCCCGGGGATATCGTGGGTGCGGGCTTCGATATCCGCCGGCATCCCGAGTCCGCTCAGGGTTTGCGATGTGATCGGGCCGATGCTTGCGCGCAGGAGGCCCGGGAGCAAGGGAAGCTTCAAAGCATGAAAGTTTTCCGCCGTGGACGAGCTGGTGAACGTCACCACATCGGCCCCCTCGTCCCGGAACCTCCGGATGCCGGGTGCGTCGCTGCTGGCAGGTACGGTCCGGTAGGCCGCCACCTCATCCACGATCGCTCCGAGGCGCGCGAGCTCAGCAGCAAGGACGTCGCGGGCGCCCTCCGCGCACGGCAGAAGGATCTTGAGATTCTCGACGCAGGTTTCTTTTTCGAGCGCCCTAACGATTTCCTCGGCCACGTGCTTTTCCGGCTGGACATCGACCTGAAGGTGAAACCCCCTGACCTTTGCGGCCGTGGACGGACCGATCGCAGCGATCCTCGCCGAGCCGAATTCGCGGGCATCCCTGTAGATCTCGAAGAACGCCCGGAAGAATGCGTCCACCGCGTTCGGGCTTGTGAAGATGATCCAGTCGTAGCCGTGGCAGTAGGCGACGGCCTCGTAGAACGCGCGCTTGTCCGGGGCCGGATCGATGCGGATCATCGGCATCTCGAAGGCATCCGCCCCGAGCGCCCGCAGCTCCGCGAGGAGCCCGCCCGCCTGGCCGAGAGTCCGCGTGACCGCAATCCTCTTCCCAAAAAGGGGGAGGGCCTCGAACCAGTTCAGCTTGTTCCGCAGGGCGACGACCTCGCCGAAGACCGCGACCGCCGGAGGGTTGAACCCGGCCGCCTCCGCTTTTCCCGCAATATCGGAAAGCGTCCCGACAAGGGTCACCTGGCGCACGGTGGTTGCCTGGCAGACGATGGCGACAGGCAGGCTGCTGCCCATGCCTGCAGCCAGGAGCCCGGCAGCGATGTCGGCCAGGCGGTGATCCCTGCCGAGGAGCATCACCTTCGTTCCCGGAGCCTTCGCAATGGCGGAGAAGTCCAGCGGCGCCGCGCCCTTTGCAGGATCATCGCAGCCGGAAAAGATGGTGAGAGTGGTATTGTGCGCACGGTGGGTCAGCGGGATTCCTGCATAGGCGGGCCCGGCGATGGCGGAGGAGACCCCCGGCACGACCTCGAACGCGCACCCCGCATCCGCAAGCGCCAGCGCCTCCTCCCCTCCCCGTGCGAAGAGGCAGGGGTCTCCGCCCGCGACCCGCACGACCGTCTTTCCGGCGCGAGCCCTCGCAACCAGCAACCCGTTGATTTCAGCCTGCGGCATGGCCTGGCCGCCTGCGGTTTTTCCGGAGCAAACGATCTCCGCCGCGGCCGGCGCCCACTCCAGAAAAGCCGGATTGCCGGGAGAATCATAGACGATGACATCGGCCATTGCGAGGCACTGCCTGCCCTTGAGCGTCATGAGCAGAGGGTCTCCTGGCCCGGCGCCCACCAGATAGCAAATTCCTTTCCTCATGGTCCGAGGATGCCGGATAATCCGTGCGGGATCAAGAGCGGGAACCTCGCCCCACAGAAATTTGCGCGGGGCGGCCGGGCCGGCGCTTGCTGCGCCTCACAACATCCCCACAAGGAGATGGGCACCGGAAAACGTCTCGATCCAGGAGGCGCATTTGTGGCGGCACGAAAAGATTTTTTTTCTTTTCCCGATTGCACCGCGCGCGAGAGCGTGGAAAATACTTGCCATCAGCAAGAAATACTACAGTTGGGAAAAACAGGAGGCGAGCCGGCCGTTTTATTTGCGCAAGCTGCTCTGGATCCCTCTCGCCCTGCTGGCGGCCGCCGCCTTTGCCGCATGGGTTGGGTTCGGGATCCTGTCCTACCAGTATGAGAAGCGGGCGGAGGAGTTCGACCTCGCGAAGGTCGGGGAGATGGAATCCGCATCGATCCTCTACGACCGCAAGGGCAGCGAGTTCGGCAAGCTCTTCATCCAGAACCGGCAGCCGATCCCCTACGACCGGATCCCGCAGATGCTCGTCAAGGCGGTCATCGCCGCAGAGGACAACAAATTCTACGAGCACGACGGGGTGGATTACATGGGCATCGCCCGCGCCGCGATCACAAACTACCGGCGCGGAAAAATTTCCCAGGGTGCGAGCACGGTCACCCAGCAGCTCGCCCGGAATTCCTTCGAGCTCCGCGAGCGCACGTACCAGCGGAAGCTCGTCGAGATGTTTCTCTCGTGGAGGATCGAAAAGCAATTCACGAAGGACCGGATCATGGAGCTCTACCTGAACCGCGTCTATTTTGGCAGCGGGTTCTACGGGGCCGAGGCTGCGGCTCGAGGGTATTTCGGGCGGACGGCAAAAGACCTCGACATCGGGCAGTGCGCGATGCTGGCGGGCCTCCTCAAAAGCCCCCAGGCGCTCTCCCCGTGGAACAACATCGAGGGCGCGACGGAATCGCGGAACTTTGTTCTGCGGAGGATGCGGGAGATGGGATTCATCACGCGAGAGCAGCTGAACGAGCAGTCGCAGATGCGGCTCTACGCGGTCAAGCGAACGAACCCGTTCAAGGTCTCCTACGCGGCGGACCTGATCCGGCAGCAGGCGATCAAGGCGCTCGGCTTCAACCGGGCGATGAACGGGGGCTACCGGATCGAGACGACCCTCGACTCCGACATCCAGCGCGCC
Source organism: Verrucomicrobiia bacterium (assembly GCA_037127695.1). Lineage (GTDB taxonomy): Bacteria > Verrucomicrobiota > Verrucomicrobiia > Chthoniobacterales > Terrimicrobiaceae > QYQL01. Next base: position 23,449 of record JBAXXX010000056.1, read on the forward strand.
GCAGATCGCGCGGTGCGCGAAATCACCTCGCAGGTGGAATCCGCCCCAGGCTACACCCACCCGACATTCGCCGAATATCACGAGGCGACGAAGGCGACCGAGGAAGCCATCAACAAGGGCGACATGTCGGTGAAAATGCCGGAACCAAAATACTTGCAGGGGGCCGCGCTCGCGCTCGACAACTTGAGCGGCGGCATCCTGGCCATCGTCGGGGGCAGGAACTTCAAGCACAGCGAATACAACCGCGCCGTCCAAGGGACCCGGCCGGGCGGCACCGCCTTCACCCCGTTTGTTTTTGCCGCCGCTTATGAATCGGGGATTTTTCCGGGCGAAATCGTCCAGGATGCGTGCCTCGACAACCGCTACGTCATGGTCGGCGGAGAAACCGGAATCCTTGGCGAGTGGGGGGTCGAGCGTGCGGACAACGAATACGAGGGCCCGATGACGACCCGCGACGCCCTCGTGAAGGGCAAGAACGCCGCCACGGTCCGGCTCGGAATGAAGGCTGGCATGGACGCGCTGAAAAAAACATCGGCGGCGGTCGGAATCACCTCGCCCCTGCGCGAGTATGCGAACAGCTTCCTCGGCAGCAGCGAACTCACGCTCGATGAGCTCACTCTCGCCTATACGGTTTTTCCAAACGGCGGAAAACGCGCGGACGACTGCCACATCATCAGGCGGATTCTCGACGCGGAGGGAAATGTCGTTTACGAGCTGCCTAGAAAAACGGTCCAGGCGATCTCCCCAGAAGCGGCGTTTCAGGTCCACGCCGGGCTCGCAGACATCATGCGCAGCGGCCCGGGGGAGACCGCCCAGCCGACGGTCGCCGGGAAGTCCGGCACGGCTTACAACTTCACCGACACGTATTTCTTTGGCTATACAAACGCGGTGACCTGCGGCGTCTGGGTGGGCTTCGACAAACCGACAAAAATCTATCGCGGGGCCTTCGGGAAGGACATTGCGCTGCCGATCTGGGCGAAGATCATGGCCGCTGCAGCGAAGGATTTCCCCGCCTCTCCGATCGCGAAGCCGTCCGGCCTGCAGGAGGTAGAGATCTGCCGGTCCTCCGGGTTGCTTGCCACGCCGCGGTGCAAGCCCGATCCCGGTATTTCCGGCGGAAGATCGCTGACCTACATCGAGTATGCCACAGCCGCCGAGGCCCCGAAGATCCGATGCGACATCCACGGAGGCGGGGTGAAAAATTACGCCAAGCAATTCGAGGAGGCCGGCTGGCCGCGGGCCGCCGCCGCCGTGGATCTGATGACGATCCGCCCGGTTGCGGTCTCGGCCCCCACCCTTCTCGGCTTCAACGATATCTACCAGTCGGTCCACCCCGGCATGCAGACGCTCGATGACGGCTCGATCCCTGTGGCCAAAGCCATCCCCGTCGGCAAGGAGGACGCCCCCCC
>JBAXXX010000057.1:0-24054 GCA_037127695.1 Verrucomicrobiia bacterium
CACCGTCGGCAACGATTTCAGCCGCAACCGGGGCGATGAGACCGATGAACATGGTGATTTGGTTGACGCCGGTGAGCGTGTGCTGGAACCGGGCTTTGAAGTAAATATCTTTCCCGGCAGCAGGCAGGAACCCGCCCATACCGGCGGCGACACCCTGGATGATTGCGTCCGGGCGCGGTGGGCAACCCGGGCAATGTTCCGTAGAGCCCGTTGGCGACGAATGCCGCATAGCGGCGAGGGCTCTGCAAAATCAATTGGGAGTCTCCGCTCCCCGGCCCGTGGAGATTGCGATCGGCATATTGCAGGGCTGATGCCGCAATCCCAGGCTCCGAGGAATCCAAAATCCCGCTGGCCGACCATAAAATCTGCATGTCAGAGGTCTGAGCAAGCTTCGACCTCACCGCAATATTGATCGGGCGGTACGGGCGGTAAAGGGGCATGTCGGTAAAGACAATGCCTTGGACCGCATATTTGGTCTTGAGATACTGCACCAGCTTCGGCGGGATGATCGACGTCGAGGCGATCTGGTTCTCGCCGATGATAGGAATCAGCTCGGCCCTGCTGATCGGCACAACCTCGAAGGGAAGGAGCTTCGAGAGCTCGCCCCGAAAGATTTCGTCGAGATCCTGGATCGCGCCGCCTGTCGGAGTCGTGCTGTAAATCGGCAGGGCGGCCACCCGGTCGAACCCCTCCGGCCAGGCAAATACCGGCGGTGGCGGCGGGGAATTCGGGTCCTCGGGAATCACGTTCGACTTGCCGGTGAGCATCGCAGGGTTATGCCTGCTTTGAATCGCCTGCTTCGAGGATCGCCCGGGCAATGGCTGCGGAGCTCTCGCCTTCTTCGATGCCGCCGTCTCGCAGCCGGATAACGCGAAAATCGCAAGCAGCAGCACCCCCGATGCGATGAGGGAAAATGGAGAAATCCGGCCGCCAAGCCAGCGCTTATCAGAGCTCTTTGGGCTTCCAGGGAAAGAAAGTGTCATGGTTTATTAGTGGAGACGAGGCCAAGGATATGCCGAGGAATATCAAGCAGCGAAACCATTCTATCGGCCGCGCCCAGCTTCATCGCAGCATTTGGCATGCCAAAAACGACGCAGCTGGCCTCATCCTGGGCGAATGTTCGTGCCCCCGCATTTTTGAGGTCTAAAAGCCCCTTGGCTCCATCCTGTCCCATGCCGGTGAGCACTCCGGCGATGGCATATCTGCCGACCAGGGGCACGGCTGATTGGAAGAGGATATCGACCGCAGGGCGCTGGTGCCAGACTTGCGGCCCCTGTTTCAAGCGGACGATGTAGCGTCCCTCCCTCGAGCTCAGGAGCATGTGGTAATCTCCCGGCGCGACGAGCACGAGCCCGGAGCGGACCTCGTCGCCGTCGCGCGCCTCGCGGACTTCCATCGCGCAGAGCTCGTTGAGGCGGCCGGCGAAAGCTCCAGAAAAATAGGCGGGGATGTGCTGGACGATACAGATTGGCGGGACATCGGCCGGCAGGCGGATCAGCACTTCCTTGAGCGCTTCGGTGCCGCCGGTGGACGCTCCGAGCAGGATCACCGTGCGGCTGTCGAAGCTGCCAGCGCCGCGCGCGAGCCGGGAGGCTGAAGTTTGGGATCTGGCGGGGGCGGACTCCGCAGGCAGCTCAGCGCGCGCGGAAAACCGGTGGCGTGCGGCGTATGCGGCCTTGACCTTTCGGACCAAATCATCGGACAGGTCGCCGACCGAGTAGGCGGTGCCAGGTTTTGCGATGACGTCCACAGCTCCCGCTTCCAGAGCATCCAGAGCATGGGTGGACCCCTTTTGGGAGATCGAGCTCATGATCACGACCGGCATCGGGCGGTGCTTCATGAGGATTTTCAGAAACGTGATGCCGTCCATCCTTGGCATCTCGATATCTAGCGTGAGCACGTCTGGCTCGAGCTCAACAATTTTGTCCCGTGCGACGAACGGATCGATCGCTGTCCCGACGACTTCGATTTCAGGGTCGGCATTGAGCGCGTCGCTGGCTAGCTTGCGCACGATCGCAGAGTCGTCCACGATGAGAACCCGGATTTTGCGACCGGAGAACATGCGCGGGGCTGGGGTCATGCCTGGCGGCGGTAGATCGCAGGGTGCAGCGCTTTGAGGTTGTGCCGGACTCCGCTCAGGCTCTCCGAGTGTCCGATCATGAGAAAGCCGCCCGGCACCAATTGCCGGGTCAGGCGCTCGACAAGGTCTTCCTGGGAGGGGCGGTCAAAATAAATCATGACGTTGCGGCAAAAAATGACATGGAAAGGCTTGGAGAACGGCCATTGCCGGTCGAAGAGGTTGAGCTGGTGCCAGCGGGTTTTTCGGCGGATCTCCTCTTTCACCCGATAAAGCCCGGTGTAGGGTCCGATCCCTTTCTGAAAGAAGCGCTTTCGGATATCCAGCGACAGCTCGGCGATCCGGTCTTCCGAGTAAACTCCCTTTTGGGCGGCGGCGAGGACCCGGGAGGAGATGTCCGAGGAATCCAGCTCCCAATCATACCCGGCAAGATATTCCATCTTGTTGGCCAGAGAGATCGCGATCGAGTAGGTCTCCTCGCCGGTCGAGCACGCGGCACTCCAGCAACGCAAGCTCCTGTCTCCAGACGATTTCTGGGGGCTCACAAAATCATGGATCACTTTTTGCTCAAGAAATGTAAAATGCTGTTCCTCACGGAAAAAATACGTGTGGTTGGTGGATATGACATCTACCAAATTTTGGAGTTCGTCAAGCCCTTCCGGGGATTTGAGGTAGCGGCAGTATTCCTTGTAGGTGGGAAGGTTGAGCGCGCGGAGCCGCTTGCCGAGGCGGGCGGCGACGAGCTCCTGTTTGTCCGGGCCCAAGTGGATCCGGCTCCGCTCGTACACCAGGCGGCAGATCTGGTCGTAGTCCCCCGGCGTAGGTCCGTTGGTTGTCATGGAGCCCCTTCGTGGCTGCGCCGCCGCGAAAAGCGCAACATTATTTGGGGAACGCGCGGAAGCCTCGAACCTGCTCGGGCGCCATGGGCGATGTCGGGGATCCGGAGCAGCGGCGCAGGCAGACCGCCCGTCCGATGCCTGCCAGAAAAAAACTGGCCCGATCCGTCCGCCCGCTGATCACTGCCAGCGTCAGGCAGAAAAAATTGGTGAGGATTTGTCGGTGGGCGCTCATGGTTGAAGGGGGCAGTTCCTGAAGAGCAACGCAGCATAAGACATGCCACCATTTGCTCCTGGGACTCCGTGGCTATGCATCCCACGAAAAACAGGTGCCTCCGACGCGGCTTGCTCATGGGAGGATTGGCGGGCACTCCCTGTCGAGGGCATTTCTGACCGTCGCTGCCAGATCCCGCATCGAGAACGGCTTCTGAATAAAGCAGACGCCCGGGTCGAGCACCCCGTGGTGGGCGATGACGCTGGCGGTGTAGCCGGACATGAACAGGAGCTGGAGGTGAGGGAACCGAGCCTGCAGCGACTTCGCCAGCTCCCGCCCATTCATTTCCGGCATGATCACGTCGGTCATCAGCATGTGGATTTTGCTGTGGTGTTCGTGGGCCATGAGGAGGGCCTCGGCCGGGGAGTTTGCTGCCAGCACGAAATATCCCTGCCGCTGGAGAAGCGCCTTGGTCATGCTCAAGATCGCCGGCTCATCCTCCACCACCAGGATGGTTTCATGGCCGCGCGAGTGGGATCCCCCCGCCTCGTTGGATTGCTCCGGCCCGTCACCGCAGAGATTGCGAGGGAGGTAGATGGACATCCGAGTGCCTTCGCCCGGCTCGCTGGCGATATGGATAAAGCCGGAGTTTTGCCTGACGATCCCATAGACCGTGGCCAGCCCCAAGCCGGTGCCCTTGCCCTGGTCCTTTGTGGTGAAGAACGGCTCGAAGACATGAGACTTCGTTTCATTGTCCATGCCGCAGCCCGAGTCGCTCACGGACAGACCCACATACTCGCCAGCGAGGAACCCCGCCCGTCCCGCACAATAATCCTCATCGAAGGTGTTGTTGGACGTCTCGATGGTGATCGTGCCGACATCGAAGATCGCGTCCCTGGCATTGACGCACAGGTTGATCAGCACCTGGTCGAGCTGGGTCGGATCCAGCTTGACCGGCCAGAGCTCCTTGGCAGGCAGGAAGGCGATCTTGATATCCTCGCCGATGAGGCGGCCAAGCATTTTGAGCATGCCCGATATCGTCTCCGACAGGTTGACCACCTTGGGCATGATCGTCTGCTGGCGGGAAAACGCCAGGAGCTGCTGGGTGAGGTCGGCAGAGTGGTCCGCAGCCTTGCGGATTTCCTGCAGGTCAGAAAAGACAGGGCTGTCTGGGGATACCTGCTCCATCGCCAGCTCCGTGTGCCCGAGGATCACGCCCAGCATGTTGTTGAAGTCATGGGCCACTCCGCCCGCCAGCCGGCCCACCGATTCCATTTTTTGTGACTGGTCGAACTGCGCCTTCATGCGGAGCTCGCTGGTGATGTCCCGCTTGACCGCGACATAGTTGACGATCTTGCCGGACGCGCCAATGACAGGGGAAATCGTCGTGCTCTCGGTGAAATGCGTGCCGTCCTTCTTCTTGTTCACCAGCGTCCCCTGCCACATCTTTCCGGAGCTGATGGTTTTCCACATCGCGCGGTAGAAGCTGACGTCCTGGTGGCCCGACTTCAGGATGCGCGGGGTCTGGCCGACCGCCTCCTCGCGGGAGTAGCCGGTCGAGGTTTCGAACGCCGGGTTGACATACTGGATCACCCCGTTCGCGTTCGTGATGATGACGATCTCCCCCACCTGCTGGATCGCCAGCGCCAAGCGTTCGCGCTCGGCCTCGGTCCGCTTGCGCTTGGTGATGTCCCGGCAGAGCAAAATGATTCGGGCCGCCTCGCCCGCGCCCGCAACGCTCGCGCTGATCTCGACCGGGGTGATCAGGCCATTTTCGGCCACGTAGTCCACGGTGAAATCCCGAATGAACCCGCGCTCGAGGCACTGGGCGATCGCCTCGGCCTTCCTCTCCTTTTCATAGCTGGCAGTCCACTCGAAAACGGATTTCCCGAGGATGTCTCCGATCTCGCGGCGGCCGGCGAGGCGCACGTATTCTGCGTTGGCATCTGTGACCGTACCGCCCCGATCCAGAATCAGGAACCCGGTATTTGTTGTCTCCACCAAGATCCGGTATTTCTCCTCGCGCCGGCTCAGTTCCTCCTGCATCTGGAGAAGCGCCTCGTTCTGCTCCTGCAGCTCCGCCTGATGCCGCCGCTGCGTCTCGTTGAGGGCCGCCACTGCTGCCTGCATCTCAACCGTGCGCCGGCCAACTTCCACGCGGGCTAACAGCTCGCTGTGGTCGAAAGGCTTGGGCAGGTAGTCGTTAGCCCCGGCCTTGAGCCCGGCGACGATGTCCGACTTCGCAGCCCTGTTCGTCAGCATGATGAGATATGGCGGCACCCCGGTCTGCAGAGCCCGGATCCGGCGGACGACCTCCGGCCCGTCGATTTCCGGCATCATCCAGTCGAGGATCGCCAGCGCTGGCGCGCCCGGTTCCTGCATCGCCTCCCACGCCGCCGCCCCATCGGTGGCTTCCACCACTTCATGCCCTTGCTTTTTCAGCACGGCCGACAGCACGGCGAGCGACAGAAAATCGTCATCGGCAATCAGGATGCGCATGGGAGAGACCTGTCGTTATCGGATGAGGCCGAGCTTCCTCAGCTCTTCCAGCAGCTTTTGCTGGCCGATGGGTTTTAGCAGGTAGGCATCGCACAGGGACGAGTAGGCGTGGCAGATGTTTTTCATATCGCCGAGGATCGTCATCATGATGATCTTGGCCCCCATGGAGGAGATCGTCCCCTTAGCCTCCTCCATGCTTCGGATTTCCTTGAGCGCCTCCTGGCCGTCCATCTCGGGCATCATGATGTCGAGGCAGATCAGGTTGTAGGGGTCGCCCGCCTCCAAGGCCATTCGCACCGCCTCGACCGCCTCCTTGCCGTTCACTGCAATATGTGTCGGCCCGTGGTCCTTCAGGAATGTCTGCAGGACCAGGCGGCTGGTGAAATCATCTTCGACGATCAGCGTTTTCATAGTGTCCTCCGTTGCGGCAGATATCTTATCAAGTCCTTCGCAAAACACACGAAAAGACTTCGCTTTCCTTTTCGTGCGTCCGGCATGGTTGGCATCGGTTAGCTTTCCTGGTTCATTGCGGTCTGGAGCGCCTCCATCTGCATGTCCAGCTCGGGCATCCGGGCGGAGATTCCTGCCAGGTTTTCCGCGTTGCCGGCCTGCTCCAGCTCCGCCGCCAAGGCGCACAGGGCGGCTGCGCCCGCCGTGGCGCAAGCGCCTCGAATTTTGTGGGCCTGCCGTTCGACCTGGCGCGCATCCCCCGCCGCGACAAAGCTCTTCAGGAGGAGGATCTGCCCGGGCTGCTCGCTCAGAAACCGCTCGATCACCATCCGGGCCAAGTCCTCGTCATTCCCCAGGCGATCCATCAGGCCGGCTCGATCGAACGCCGGGGCAGCTCCCCCCATCTGGGAATCCCCCTCCCCGGAGATCGGCTGCCTTAAGCTTTGCATTTGGGGCAGCCACTTGTTGATGGTTGCGGCGAGCACCGCGACATCGAGCGGCTTGCTGACGAAATCGTCCATGCCGGCCGCCAGGCATTTCTCCCGGTCGCCCTGCAGCGCATGCGCCGTCATCGCAATAATCGGGATGCGGGGAATGGAAGGCGGAGGGGCTGCCTGCCCGGCCGCCGAGCCCGGATCTTCGATCTCTGATTTCTGATTTTCCTCCTCTAATTTTCTGATCGCCTTTGTCGCCTCGAAGCCGTCCATCTCCGGCATCTGGATGTCCATGAACACGAGGGCGTATGGGCGGGATTTGAAGGCATGGACTGCCTCCAGGCCATTGGCGGCGACATCGGCCGTGAGCCCGAGTTTCTCAAGGAGGCCGACCGCCACCTGCTGGTTGGTGCCGTTGTCTTCGGCGAGGAGGATGCGGGCCGGGCCGAGCGTGGGGGCGCCATCCGGTGCGGCTAGATCAGGTGCAGGCATCGGCTCGGAGGGCGGGGCAAGGCGCACGGTGAACCAGAACTCCGACCCCTGGTCCGGGGCGCTCGTCATTCCGATCTCGCCGCCCATGAGCTGGACGAGCTGCCTGGAGATAGCCAGGCCGAGGCCTGTGCCCCCGTAGCGGCGGGCCGTCGAGGAGTCGGCCTGGCTGAATTTCTGGAACAGCGCCTCCTGCTTGTCAGCCGGGATGCCGATCCCGGTATCCCGCACCGAGAAGCGCACGACGATGGCGGAGCCCTCAGCCGATACCAGCGCCGCCCGCACGGCGACTTCTCCCTTCCGGGTGAACTTCACGGCATTGTCCGCAAGGTTGAGGAGCACCTGCCGGAGACGGCCGGGGTCTCCGCAGAGATAGGCCGGCACGTCCGGATCGGCGGAGCAGAGGAACGCGAGGCCCTTTTCCTCGGCGCGCAATGCCAGCATGGCTGAGGTTTTCTCCAACACGTCGGCCAGCTTGAAGTCCAGAGCCTCCAGCTCGAGCTTGCCCGCCTCGATTTTTGAGATGTCGAGGATGTCGTTGAGGAGGTAGAGGAGGGATTCGCCGCTGGCGCGCACGGTCTCCGCGCAGTGCCGCTGCTTGCCGTTGAGCTCGGTATCGAGCAGCAGCTCCGTCATGCCGATCACCCCGTTCATGGGCGTGCGGATCTCGTGGCTCATGATGGCTAGAAACTCGCTCTTTGCGACGTTGGCCTGCTCGGCGCGGTCCGCCATCTCGTGGAATTTTGCCTCGCTCATCCGCAGGTCCACGGTCAGCCTTTCCGCCATCCGCTGCGCTTCGAAACGCGTGCTCAGCAGCGCGCGGATCAGGGTGAAGAGCAGGAGCGAGATGACCACCCCTCCGACCATGGTGAGCCAGACCTTCGAGTATTCCACCGTGAAGAACCCGCCGCCGGTTTGGGTGAAGTCCAGCGTCCAAAGCTTGCCATGGAATGTCAGGGCTTCCCGGTGGGCGAAGCGGGCCGGCAAGGCGGCGCCCTGCACGGGATGCCAGTCGTATAGGAGGCTTTCGGGGGACGCCTGCGCGCCATCATAGACCTTCAGGTGGAGATCCTTCTCCGAGCTCGCGCCTCCAAGGATCCCCTGCATCAGATCGTTCATCCGGTAGGGGCTATAAACCCAGCCGATGATCGCGGCCCGGCGCTGCGCGAGGGAATCTGTGGGCAGCCCGCGGCGGTAAACCGGAACATACATCAAGGTTCCGGCCTGCACTTCCTTCTCGGTTTCCTGAACCAGAACCACTTTCCCGGAGAGCGCGGCAGAATCGGTATCCCTCGCCCGCTCCATCGCGTCCCGGCGCACCGGCTCGGAGAGCATGTCATACCCGAAGGCCCGCAAGTTCCTCCTGGAAAACGGCTCGAGGTAGATGATCGATGAGTAGGCCTCCCGTGGGCCGGCCGGCCTCACCGCATATTCCGGAAACCCTTCGCTGCGGATCTCCTGGATATGCCGGGCAAGATCCTCGGGCGGGATCAGCAGAGAAAAGCCAATGCCCTGGATCCCGGGAAGCTGGGTCTCGACCTTTTGGGACTGGTTGAAAATCCGCCATTCCTCGCGCGTGACGTGCTCGGAGGCATTGAAGAACGCCTCCCCGCTCAGGAGGATGCGAGCATGGTCATCGAGCCGGTTTTCGATCGTATGGTAAAGCCCGTCGCAGCGGGAGCGGAACGCGCGCTCTGCGCTCGTTTCCACGCTGTCCTTCATGTGGAGGGTGGCGGCGGAAAAAAATGTGAGGCTGGCCGCCAGCACGATCCAGGCGGCGCGGTGGCTCTGGGCTGCCGGCCGGGCGGCGGGAGGTTGCGCGGTGCCATTCATTTGCTTGAGAGGTTCTCCCTCAGCCTGATCTCGCGCCGGATCGCATTATTCAGCGCCGCGAATTGCTCGTCCAGCTCAGCCGCGCGGGAAGAAATGCCGGGGAGATCGCCAGACTTGCCGGCTTGCTCCAGCTCCGCAGCAAGCGCCGACAAAGCCACGCCGCTGACCGCGCCGCAAGCGCCTTTGATCTTGTGGGCACAAAGCTCGACCTCATAGGCATCCCCCGCAGCCGCGCAGCTCTTCAGCATCAGGATTTGTCCGGGAAGATCCGCCAAGAACCCCTCCAGCACAAGCTGGGCCAGATCCTCGTCGCCCATGACGCGCTCCAGAAATGCAGGCCGATCGAAGATCGGCAGCTTGGCTTGAGGTGCCCGAGCGGGTTTCGGCTCGCCCGCGACCGGGTCTCCGCCAACGAATTTCCCCCACTTTTTCAGGACTGCAACCAGCGCCTCCACCATGACCGGCTTCGGGATGTAGTCGTCCATGCCGGCCGCCAGGCATTTCTCCCGGTCGCCCTGCAGCGCATGCGCCGTCATCGCAATAATCGGGATGCGGGGAATGGAAGGCGGAGGGGCTGCCTGCCCGGCCGCCGAGCCCGGATCTTCGATCTCTGATTTCTGATTTTCCATCTCTAATTTTCTGATCTCCCTCGTCGCGGCAAATCCATCCAGATCCGGCATCTGGACGTCCATGAGCACGAGGTCGTATGGAAATGTGTTGAGCGCCTGGATCGCCTCGATGCCGTTGGCGGCGACATCGGCCCTCAGCCCCAGCTTTCTCAGGATGCCCACCGTCACCTGCTGGTTGGTGATGTTGTCTTCGGCGACCAGAATCCGGGCCATGCCGAAGCTGGGGGGGTTCTGCAAGGTGGCCGGCTGCTGCGGGGCAGGCATCAGCCCGGAGGGCGTGGCAAGGCGCGCGGTGAACCAGAACTCCGACCCCTGGCCCGGGGCGCTCGTCACCCCGATCTCCCCGCCCATGAGCTGGGCGAGCTGTTTCGCGATGGCCAATCCCAAGCCGGTGCCCCCGTAGTGGCGGGCGGTCGAGGAGTCCACCTGGGTGAATTTCTGGAACAGCGCCTCCTGCTTGTCAGCCGGGATGCCGATCCCGGTATCCCGCACCGAGAAGCGCACGACGACGGTGGAGTTCGCAACCGATAACAGGGTCGCCCGCACGGCGATTTCTCCCTGCCGGGTGAACTTCACGGCATTGCCAGCAAGGTTGAGGAGCACCTGCCGGAGGCGGCCGGGGTCGCCGCAGAGACGCTCCGGCACGTCCGGATCGGCGGAGCAGAGGAACGCAAGACCTTTCTCCTTGGCGCGCAGCGCCAGCATGTCCGAAATGTCGGCCAGCATGTCAGCCAGGTTGAAATCCACGGCCTCCAGCTCGAGCTTTCCCGCCTCGATCTTTGAGATGTCGAGGATGTCGTTGAGGAGGTGGAGGAGGGATTCGCCGCTGGCGTAAACGGTCTCGGCATACTGCCGCTGCTCGTCGTTGAGCTCGGTATCCAGCAGCAGCCCGGTCATGCCGATCACCCCGTTCATGGGCGTCCGGATCTCGTGGCTCATGTTCGCCAGAAACTCGCTTTTTGCAGCGTTGGCCTGCTCGGCCCAGGCCGCCTGCTCGTTGGCTCGGGTCGTGGCGGCTTCGAGCTTGCGGTTCGCCTCCTGGAGCTCCGCGACCAGCCGCCTGCTCTCGGTGAGGTCTTCCTTGAGGGCAACAAATCCGGTGACAACCCCCTTGGCGTTCTTGATGGGCGATATGGATGCCTGCTCCCAGAAGAGCTCGCCATTCTTCTTTCTGTTGTGAAAGACACCACGCCAAACCTCGCCGGAAAGGATGGTTTTCCAAAGCTCCTTGTATCCGTGGGCCGGGGGGGCTCCCGAATTGAGGATCCGGGGATTTTTTCCCTTCACCTCGGACATGGTATACCCGGTCACCTGAGTGAACTTTGGGTTGACATACTCGATAGCCCCCTCGATGTCCGTGATGACGATCGAGATCGGGCTCTGCTCCATCGCGGTGGAGATCTTGAGGACGCTTTCTTCGGCCCGCTTGCGCTCGGTGATGTCGTGGATAATCGAGTGCAGAATGATGCGCTTTCCAAAAGCGATCCGGCTCTTCGCCACCTCGACGTCGCGCAGCGAGCCGTCTGCCAGGCGGTGCTGGAACTCGAACCTCTGGCCGTGCCACTCCCGGATGGAGCGGAGCGCCCGCCGGACCTCATCCGCTGGCAGCGTGTGGATGTCGGTGATCTGCATGTCCAGCAGCCGCTCCCGCGGATAGCCGTAGAAGCTCAGGGCGGCGGCATTGGCGTCAAGGATCGCCCCGTCAGCAGGATCAATCAGCATCATCATCGCGGAGTTGTTGACGAACTGGTTGCGGTAGGCCTCCTCGCTCTCCTGGAGGTCGGCAGCGATCAGATCGGCCCGCCGCGCCTGGGCGCGCGCTTTCAGCAGGGCGAGCGCAAGCCAGAATACGAGCAGGCTGATGAACGTTCCCCCGAAGAAGATCAGCCAGACCTTCCCGTAATCAGCCATCGAAGCGCCGCCGCCCAATTGCGTGAAGCGCAGCGTCCATCGCCTCCCGGAGAAATCGATCGGCGCGAGCAGCACCGCGCCCTCGGCGGGGCGCGAAGCTTGGTCCCCGGCGCTCCGGTTGTCGTAGAGCAGGGCGCCAGCAGAGGTCCCCTCGCCATCATAGACCTGCAAGCGAATCCTCTTCTGCTTCGCATCCCTGTCGCTCAGGGTCCCGCGCATCAGATCCGCCATCCGGTAGGGGCTATAGACCCAGCCTTGGATGGCGGCGCGGCGCTGCTCGACCGTGGAGATCGGCAGCCCATGGCGATACACCGGCATAAACATTAAGGTTCCGGCCTGCACGTCATCGCCGTCCTCTTGCTGCAGTGTCACCTTCCCCGAAAGCGCAACATCTCCCGCATCCCGCGCCCGCTCCATCGCCGCTCGGCGCACGGGCTCGGAGAGCATATCGTATCCGAAAGCGCGCAGGTTGCGGCCGGAAAACGGCTCGAGGTAGATGATGGCGGAGCAGGGATCCCGCTCGCCAGCAGGCTTCACCTGGTAGTCTGGAAACCCTTCCTTGCGAATCGCCAGGACGTGTTCGGCCAGCTGCCCGCGAGGGATCGCCTGCGCGAAGCCGATCCCCTGGATGCCGGGAAGATACAGATCGGTATTCAGGCCCTGGGTGAAGGCCCTCCACTCTTCGCGGTCGACCGACTCGGAGGCATCAAAAAGCGCCGAGCCGCTGTGCAGGACCTGAGCGCACGCGAAAAGCCTCGCCTCGATATTCAGCCGGATCTCGCTGCACTCAAAGGCGAACTCGCGCCGCGCGGATGACTCGACATCCGACTTGCTGCCAAGCGATGCGAGCACCGTGACGGCCAGCCCGAGCGCCAGCAGGAACCCCGCAAACCAGAGGTTCCTTGGAGATTCCACCCTCTTCGGATCTTCGGGCTTTGATACCCAGGCGATGGCTTGGTGTTCTGGATTCATCTTCTGAATGCCGCTTGGCCGTTCCGCGAACGGCTGAATAGCTTCCTCCATGGGCCCGCTGAAAGCAAGCCTCAGGGGCAGTTCGCACCCTGCCCCGCTCCAATACCGTCGCGGAAGGCGGCAAATATTGCCTCAAACCTGGTGGCTCGCGACAGGGATCCTCGAGAACTCATGCCACTTTCAGAATTTACAAGACTTCAGAACCTGCCGGAACCTCACCCGCAACAGCTCGAGGGGATAGATTCGCAATGCGCTTAACAAGAGTCACCTGCATATATTCGTGGCCCGTTGCGAGCCAGTGCGCAGAGCTTCGATCCGGGCAGCCTGCCCGCACGCCACGCCACGCCAGCCCTCTCCGCTGGCATGGTTTCTGCTTGCAAAAATGAAACCTTTCACACTCTCCTCACTATGTTTCCTATCCTTGCCATTGCCGCCGCCAACGTAGGGAGAAATTTGATCCAAAACGCATCGGCCCAGATCAACAAGCCTCCTGCCCAAGCAACCGATCCTGCGGCTTTTCAGAAATTTCTTCTCAAGGCGGCCTCGTCGCCCGAAGTGCAAAAAGCCTCATTTTTTTCTTCCGAGAGGATCCACAATACTGCGGACGCGCAGCAGAGGCTGTCGGATTACGGTAGCCGGATCATGCAAGATCCAGAAGTGCAGAAAGCCGTGGCCGGGAATAGCGGCGCTGTGGAAATGCGGTTCTCTCCCGACGGGGTTGTCTCCATCAAAACATCTGACGGACGCCAACGGACGGTGCATCTCCAAGGTGACGCAAAAGCGGCAGCCCAGAAAGCCGAGATCGTCTCCGCGAGCCTGAAAACCGCAACCCAACCAGCCTTGGCTGCACCCCTTTCCGCCCCTGCCCCCAGCGGGGTGCCGCAGGCATCGGGGATCCGGATTGTGCCCGGCTCAGGCACCTCAACGCTCCTGGCCTGAGGCTTCGAGAGAAAGCCTTCCCAGCTGGCGGGGCAATCCGGCCGCAAGGGGTGCATGACAGGAAAGTTACCACCATGGGCGGAAAGGTAGGGTCAGACCTCCGGGCTGACCTCCTGCGGCGGGCCGGGGACGTCCCGCCCTACCCCGGCAACTTGCGCGTCATGCACCCGACGCCGAGATGCCGACGCAGTGAGGTCTTGTCATGGCGGCATGATCGTGCCAGGATCCCTCGACCAGCCCGGAGAAACCACAAATGATTTCCTCCCCACAAGCCACCCCGCCCGAGCCGCAGAGCCTCTTGGAAGGAAAACGCGTTTTGCTGGTGGATGACGATCCGCATTTTCTTGGTTTTCTGCGGCATCTTTTGCAAAGGCATGGAGTCGAGTGCCTGGAGGCAACAAACGGGCTGGAGGGATTGAAAGTTCTGGCTGCGGAGAAGGTCCATTTCATCCTCAGCGACATCAACATGCCCGAGATGGATGGCTACGAATTTCTTTCGGCCGTCCGGCATCAGCCGCAATTCGAAGCGCTGCCCTTCATTCTTCTCACGGGGAGGCCCGCCTACAGCGGGCTGCTGTCCGGGCTGCGCCATGGGGCGGACAGCTATTTGCCGAAGCCGTTTGATGAGCCGACGATTCTAGAAACCATCAACAACTGCCTCCTTCGGCAGCAGCGGCAGGAGGACAAAGCCAGCACCAAGTTCAACGAGCAGAGGGTGAATGTGTTGAAGATGCTCCCTCATGAATTGCGCACCCCGCTCAACGGGATCCTTGGGGTGGCCGACCTGCTGGAAATGGGGGAGACCAGCCAGGAAGAGCTCCAGCAATACGCAGAGATTTTGCGGGTCTCCGGCGAGCGCATGCTTCGGCTGACGACCAACTTCCTTCTGTGTGCGGAGCTTCAAATGCAGGCAGACAACCCAGGCCGGGCATCCCCGCTCTTCGATAGCGGGCTGCACTGCGGCGCGGAGGAGATATCGGAGGCGCTGGAAAAGCGGGCGCTTGCCCATGAGCGGCAAGGCGACCTCCACCACCAGATTGCCAGCGGGCAGCTTGCCCTTCCTGCGGAAGCTCTCGCCAAAGTGCTCGACGAAATTCTGGATAACGCCTTCAAGTTTTCCAAGCCCGGCGATCCCGTCACCGTCACAGGAGAAGTAGCTGGAGACGTCTATTGCTGGCGGATTGAGGATTGCGGACGCAGCGGCGCCCCGATTTCCATGCTGGAATCCCGAGGTCTTTTTATCCAGTTTGATCGGAAAACCAATGAGCAGCAGGGCGCGGGAATGGGGTTATACCTGGTCGAAAAGCTCTGCACGAACTATGGAGGACAGCTGAATTTCTTTTCTGCGCCTGGCGGGGGCATCACGGCAGAAATCCGCCTGCCCCTTGCCGCCGAGACGGACCAGCCCGGCTGCTAACCTGGAAAATCCTTGATGAATTCGATCAACCTGCCCCCGCCAGAGTTCTGGTTCTATCGGGTTTATTCGGAATTGACCCTGTCGCTGCTCCACCAGGTCAACAACGAGCTGACGGGGGTTGCTTTTCTTGCCGAGCTGATCGAGGACGACGTGGAGGGAGGGGTTCCTGCGGGAGAGAAGTTTCAAGACCTTCGCGCCTCCATTGAGAAAGTGATCCAGCTGACCAAGCAGACGATGGATGTCCACATGCCCATCGAGCTGGAGCTTGGGGGATCCTCGCACAATTTAGGCGACCTGCTGGACGAGGGGATCTCGATGCTGCGTCTCGTGTTGCCCAAGACGGTAGCCGTCCGCATCAAGCCTCCCCCGCTCTCCCTCCCCCGGGCGACCATCACAAAAAAAGACTTCCTGCAGGTTCTGGCGGCACTGGGCATGCTGCTCGCCCCGCCCTCGTCGCGCGCGCCTGGGGAGCTGGTGATCGAGATCGAGCCCTCAACCGGTGCCTTGCTTTTTTTCCCGAGCTACCCCATCGTCGGGCTGGCAGCAGCAGCCGCCAGCGACCCGGAAGACGGCTCGCCCACGAAAAATCACAAGAGCCAAGCTCCGCATGCCGGCCCAGGCGTCCCCACGCCCTCCCTCTGTGATTTGTTTTTGGCAGCAAACCACCGGGTCGGAAAATTCGGCGGAAAGATCGAGCTTTTTCAATCCTCCGACGAGCCTGCACGGGAAGGCCTCCGCATGGCCCTGGCAGCCACGATCTCATGAGCGCGCGTCTCCCGGTTTTGATTGTGGATGACGACCCGGTCATCTTGGGGATCATGAAGCAGCTGGTGCAGCGCGCCGGAGGGGAGGCCGTCCTCGCTGACAACCCTGAGCTGGCGCTCGAGCTCGCAGCGGCCACCCCGTTTTCCGCAGTCATCGTCGATTACCAGATGCCCCGCATCCTCGGGCCCGATCTCCTCAAGCGCATCGCCGGCATCCAGCCGGCTGCCTCGCGGATCATCATGACCGGCATGCCATCCCTGGAGGCGGTCCTGCGCGCGGTTAACGAGGGCGAGATTTTCCGCTTCATCACCAAGCCTTGGGTCAGCCAGGAAATGACGGCCACGATCCGCAGCGCCATTGATCGCTTCGAGCTCCTTCGCGCCAATCAGGAATTGACCGAGCAAAGCGTCGCCCTCAACCAACAGCTCTCCGAAACCAACAAGCTGCTCGACAAAAAAATCGAGGAGTTGAAGGAGCAGAAGGACCTTCTCACCGAGTCCCAGTCAGCCCTCGATAGCAGCTTCCACAGGACCCTCGAGCTGTGCCGGCGGATCCTTAACACCTTCAACCCGCTCCTGGCAGCTCAGAGCAAAATGGCGTCCGACCTCTGCGAAAACTTTACCGCTCAAGGGCAGTTTTCCGCAGAGGAGCGCCACTCCCTCCAGGTGGCTTCGAGGCTCTATGACATCGGGCTCACGGGAGTTCCTCCCGGACTGATCGCAGCAGTTCAGGAGGGCAGCCAGGAGCTGGATGAAGCCACGGAAAAGGTGGTCCGCAACCACACCATTTATGGCCAGACCCTCGCCGCCTATGTCGATCCCTGCAAGCTGGTGAGCGAAACCATCCGCTCGCACCACGAGCGCTTCGACGGGTCTGGATACCCTGACGGATTAAAGGGGCAAGACATCCCCTGGACGGCCCGATGCCTTGCCGTGATCGTCGATTACGTCGCCAATATCAGCTCCGGCCTCACGCACGAGAACGCGCTGGAGCAGATCCTGCAAAAATCCGGCAGGGACTTCGATCCGCAGGCTCTGCAGCTTTTCCTGGCATGCACCCGACAAATTCCTCCCGCTGGAAACCTCCGGGAAGTGCGCGCCGAGGAGCTTCAGCCAGGAATGCACCTGGCAAGCGATGTGACCACCCCATCCGGGCTTGTCCTTTATATCAAGGGCCAGAAGCTTGATGCCGAGGCAATTTCCCGGCTCAGCAAACAGGCGCGTTCTCCGGCCTCCGGCAGCCGTCTGACCGTTTACGGGTAGCCTCAAAAACGCGCCGAATGGCTCCGGATCAAGCGTAGGTGCCAGCGAATCTGGCGCCGTGCCCTTCCGGAGGCCGCCACGCCTTTTGCCAGTCGTGCAGGCGCTTGGACGACTGGCGCAGGCGGCCGAGCTCCCGGCTGATTTCCCCCAGCAAATCCGCAACCCGCTTCTCATGTACCAAGCGCGCATCGGCAGCCACCTTCAGGCGGGCCCAAAGCAAGCCCTCTCGCGGTTGCAATTTCATCTGGCGCAATAGCTCAGGCAGCAAATCTTCCTGCTCGCCCAAAATCTTGACCAGCGAGTCGCGGTCGCTCTGATCCAAAAAAAAGTTTTCGAGCGAGACGTTCTCCTCGAATTTTGCCAGTAAAAGCTCCGCCTTGTTAGCAGCCATAGGGCGACGGGCTAAGCCACTTCAGGCGGCTTCGACCCCTTGGGTCAGCAGCATTTGAGCCCACGTTTCGCGAATTTCTCCGACGAATCTGATCACGTTTTGAAGTGGCTCCTTCGATTTGTTGACATTGGCTTCACGCAATTGCTCGAGCAAATAGTCGTAGATCCGGTTTAATATGGGCGCAAGCTCACCGCCCTTTTCAAAATCCAACGTCCCCTGCAATTCGGTGACGATCGCCTGCGTCCGAATGATGTTGTTGTTCGCGATTTCGTGGGCGCGAATGAAATCCGGGTTGTCCAACCCTTCTATCGCCTGTCCTGCAAACCGCACCGCACCGTCAAGAAGCATCAAGACCAGCTGGCCAGGGCTGGCGCTCGTGACTGCTGCTTTTTGGTAGATTTTTGCTCGAGGATTTAATGACATAACATGAGGCTGAGCCCCAGTCATCATTATGGCTCACCATCCAGTTTTTTCAAGAAAAAGTCATCAATAAATATCGAGGCGATCCCGTTCATGCTATCGAGAGGCGGGTAATTTGGATCGGCGAGGAATGCGGATCCCTTGTCGAGCATGTCCGGGCGGATCTGCTCTTGCTGGGAGGCGGCTTCGCGCAATGAGGCCACAATGCCCGGCTGGCCGACGGATTTCACTTCCACGATTTCTCCGGTGAGGGCAGAAGCTTTGGCCTGGACGTTTGGCGAAGGGTTGTACTGTACGACAGCCACGTTGGCTTGCGTTCCTGATAAATTGGGGATTCCAGTGATCATGGCATTTGTTTCCGTTAAGTTTTTTCTTTTGCCTGAGTAAAATATGGCTGCGCGCTGTTATCCCTAGCCGAAGGCGGCGGTTAGCTGTGCGGCTTGTGTCTGAAACGCAGAAGAGGCGGTCTCCATGGCGATAAACGAGGATTCCAGAAGAGATCGCTCCGAAGCAAGCTGCAGGTCCAGGGCGGCCATCTGTTTGTCTAAGTCGGCGTTCTGCTTCGTGATGTTTGTCGTCTGGATCGTCAGCGAGCCAGTATCGGCAACTTGCGTCTTGAGAAAATCGCCCAGGCGCTTGACCAGCCCGGAAGTCGAGTCGCTAAAAAACGAACCCACATCCTCCCCATAGCTCGTGAGCATCGAGGTGAGGGTCGCGCTATCGCGGACAGCCAGGCTCGACTCGGTGCTCGAGAAGTCGATCCCGAGGTCGCTCAGCCGCTGGACCTCTCCGGTCTGCCCGCTCCCCGCCGCGAAAATGATGGAGCGCAGCTTTGACGAGATGGACTCCACGTCGCTGTTCCCGCTCAACGGCCCGGAGGTCACCTTGGTCCCGTTGACTGTGACTTTTGTATAGCCCTCGATGGCGGTTTGCACGGCATTATACTTGGAGATCAGCGTATCGAGCTTCGTGCGTGCGCTTTGGATATCCGAGCTGACTCCAATCGTTTGCGTGCCGGTGCTGTCCGCCGTCACCGACAGCCCCGTGATCCCGGTGATCGACTCGTCCAGCGTGTTGCTCAGGCTGGTAATCGAGCCGCCCCCATTGACGCTAAACTCGGCGTTGACGCCGGATTGAAAGCTGCTGCCCGCGCCGATCATGCCGGTGGCTGCCAGAAAACCGGCCCCCGTTTCCTCGGCAAACATGCTGACGTTTCCTGTGGTTTTGTTGGTGAGCGTAAAGCGATCCGAAGCGCTGTCGTATGAGGCGGTCACCCCGGCGGCAGAGCCGTTGATTCGTGTCATCACCGCTTGGAGGCTGTCGGTGTTGACGTTGTAGGCAATCTCCGCGCCGTTGATGGTGAACTTTCCATTCCCCGACCCATCCACGGCCGTGATGGCGGATTTCAGGCCGGAATTCACCAGAGGCACGGTGAGCTTGGACGCCCCGAGGGTGCCCGAGCTCGAAACCGTGCCCGTTCCGTTCTGGAACAGCTTTAAGGCGGACAGAAAATTGCTTGTGTCCGCCGAGCTTCCTAGGGAAAGGCTGGCGCCGGTGAGTGTCACCCCGTCGGAAACGGGATCGTAGGCCGCCGTAACGGTTCCGCCGGTGGCGGTCGAGATGCGAGAAAAAACATCTTGGAGCGTGTCTGTGGTCGCCACGGCAATCCGGCTGCCATTAATTGTAAACTCCCCAGCCGTAACGGTTTGCGATGTCCGCATCGCGCTGATCAAAAGCCCGGAGACATCGGAAGTTGCGTTGAGTCCTCCGGTCACGTCCGAGGCCCCGGCCCGCTTGGCTGCCGTAGCGAGCGTGGTGACGTTGAAGGCAAAGTTTCCGATGGTGCCACCGGAAGCCGAGCTGGCCTTCCATGCGCCTGATGTGGTGGTGGATGCAGCTAATCGCTGCTGGAAACTCGCCTCGGTAAAATCCGACGTCAGCGTGGACTGAAATGCCGTGAGCAGGTTCTTGACGTTTGTCAGAGCCGAGGAGCGGGTCGAATTTGTCGCCTGCTCCTTCGCCATGGTCGTCTTGGGAGTGCTGCTCACCGAAATGAGCTGGTCGACGAGCGACTTCCAGTCGAGCCCCGATGACAGTCCTGATAGTTGAATTCCAGCCATAAAAATTTTCCCTTGGCGTCTATATCGCCAGGTTTCCCGGAAACTTGAGCGGTTTTACTGGGAAATGTTTGGCGGGGGCGCGGAAAAGAAAAGTCGGGCCTCGACTTTCCCATGGCAAAGTTTCTACGCTGAGCCAAGAAATGAAACGCACAGAAATGTTCTTTCGAGGATTTGCTTGGCTCGCCACTCTGGTTATCGCGACATCCTCCGCCGGACATGCGGGAGAATCCCCGAAAAACATCATTTTCATTATTGGGGATGGGATGGGGATTGGGGCGATCACAGCGGCTCGATGCATCGGGCCGGGGGAGAATGGCGGATTGACGCTGGATGGCATGCCGGTCACCGGGCTGGTGAAGACGCATTCCGAAAGCGCGCTGGTGACCGACTCCGCCGCTTCCGGCACGGCGCTCGCTACCGGGCACAAGACGTTAAACGGGCGGATCGCGACCGACTCGCAGGGCCGGCCGCTCGAGTCCCTCGCGGAGCTGGCAGGAAAAATGGGCAAGTCGTCGGGCATCATCACAACCGATTTGTTGACCGGCGCAACCCCGGCGGTTTTTTTTTCCCACGCCGAGGGCCGCAGCCTGCAGGATGACATCGCCCTTCAGCTTCCCTCCAGCCCGGTGACGGTGGCGATGGGCGGAGGAAAAGAAAATTTCATCCCCCCGGCTGCCGGCAAGGGCGGTCGGAAAGACGGGGCGGATGTGGTCGCGATGGCGAGAGGCAAGGGGTTCGACGTCTGCTTCGACTCCGCCTCGATGCGAGGCAGCAAGTCGGATCGCCTTCTCGGCCTTTTCTCATTTTCTGCCGATGGGCCGACGCTGGAGGCGATGCTCCGCTCGACGCTTTCGATCGTCTCGAAGAACCCGAAAGGGTTTTTCGTCATGGCGGAATCCTGCCTGCCTGACAAAGGGGGGCACGGCAATGACATCGCAACATCTTTCGAGGGGGTGAAGGCTCTCGATGACGCACTGCGCAGCGCTTTGGAGTTCGCAAAAAATGATGGCCGCACGCTAGTCGTGGTAACGGCCGACCACGAAACCGGCGGCCTGGCCGTGCTCGACAGAGATGCGATGAACCCGAAGCTCAAGCCCGGCTGGCTGTGCGGACACCACACGGGAAATATGGTGCCGGTTTACGCCTTCGGGCCGGCATCGGAAAAGTTTTCCGGGACGCACGACAATACGGATCTCCCGAAGATCATGGCTGAGCTTTGGGGAAAGAAGCTCGGCGCGCAGGAAGCGGCCCGCTAGACCGAACTACACGAGGGGCCGCGCTCGACGCAGGCGCTGGCAATGGCGGCGATGCCCTCGCCTCGCCCGAGGAACCCAAGGCTTTCGTTGGTCGTTGCCTTGATGCCGACGCGGCCGGTCGGGAGGCCGAGCGCCGCGCCGACCTTCTCCTTCATGGCGGCGAGGTGCGGTGAGACGCGGGGTTCCTCCGCGATGACCGTGGCGTCCACATTGTTGACCGTGACCTCGAGGTCCTTGAGCCGCGCGCGAACCCTGCGCAGGATCTCGAGGCTGCTCATGCCTCGGATCGAGGGGTCGGTGTTCGGGAACATGTGCCCGATATCGGGCTCCCCGGCGGCTCCCAGCAGGGCGTCCGCAATCGCATGGCAGAGCACGTCGGCATCGGAATGCCCTTCCAGCCCGAGCGGATGCTCGATCGTCACCCCGCCAAGGACGAGCGGGCGATCCATCACAAGCCGGTGGACGTCGTAGCCGATCCCGGTCGCAATCATGCCGGCAGCTCGATCTTTCCGCTCGTGGCGACGATCGAGAACTTGTCCGGCTGCTCGGGGTGCGGGGCGAGCTTCACCGACCCTCCAGCTCCCTCGACGAGAAGGATGCCGGCCGCCACGTCCCAAAGGCTGATCGAACCCTCAATGTAAGCGTCCAAGCGGCCGCACGCAACATACGCGATATCCAGAGACGCGCTCCCCATCATGCGGCACTTTTTTGCGCGGCGGACCATCGTTTCAAAGAGCGGGAGGCTGCCGACGATCGAATCGATGGATTTCGACACGCCGACCGAAACGATCGCCTCGGCGAGATCCGTGCGCGCGCTGACCGCGATCGGGCGGCCGTTCAGGGTCGGGGAGCCGCCGCGGACGACCGACCACATCTCGTCCCGCATCGGGTCGTAAATCACGCCGGCAATGATCTCGCCCGCCTGGCGGAGCGCGATGCTGATCGCGAAGTGCGGGATCGAGTAAAAAAAGTTCACCGTGCCGTCGATCGGGTCGATCACCCACTGGAACTCGCTGCACTGGTCGCCCCGGAGCCCTTCCTCCCCATATATCGCATGGTCGGGAAACCGACCAAGGATCAGCGACTCGATGAGCGCCTGGCTTTGCTTGTCGAGCTCGAGCTTGATGTCATGGGCATGGTTCTCATCCACCTTCAGCGGATGCCCGAAGTGGGTTTTCAGCAGCTTCCCCGCCGCGCGGGCGGCCTCCTCGGCCGTCTCCAGAAATAGGTTTGTCATCGCCGCCTAGAGAACCATGAATGGGCGCGAGGTTCAACCCGCAAACGTTCCGCCCTGATTGATCCGGACTACCGGTGGCCTGGACGGCCGGATGGCTTCGCGCTGCCGGGCGGCTTCTGCCCGGCGCCAGCAGACAGCTTTTTTTCTGCTTTGGAAAACTCCGCCTGGCTGCGCTTCGTCGCGTTGAGGACGTCGGAGTCAAAGGAACGTGCGGAGGGGGGGTGCGGGGCAGATTGTGCGACCCGGGTGGGCTGGCCTGCGGCAGCCGGGCTTGAGGGCGAGGCGGATGGCTTGTTGCTATGGCTGTAAGACGCTCCGGAGCTGGAGGAGATTTCCGTGGAGCGATCGACATCGTAGCCGCTGCCTGTGCTCGTCACTTCGGACGTGTGTTCCGCCGAAACCGTCTCTCCGCTTCTGGTGGCAACCTGAGTGCTTGCGGAGCGTCCGGCCGAGTCTGCCGAGACATGGCCGCTGGTGCTCCGGCTCCAGGTGCCACCTGCGCCGGAAGCGCTCTGCACGGTCCCCTGCCCATCGTGGGAGTAGGAACCTTCCCCCCATTGCGTTGAGCCCGAACGGGCGGCACCGACAGCCTGTCCGTTATCGAGGACGACGGCGGCCCCCTGCGCGGAAGAGGCGGAGCCTGGACTGATTGCCGAGGTTCCTGCATGGGCAGCGGCACCGCTGACTCCCCCAGGGGTAACAAAGAGAGTGCCCCCGGCGGAGGCCGTCTTGATCTGTCCGTCTCCGTCGGTTGCCACCACCGCCCCGCCAGCGTGCGCAGCATGCTCCCCCGAATAGGCGACCACGCCGGCCTGCGCTGACGTGCCGGAGGCTGTGGGAGAAACGACGACGACACCTCCGGTGACCACCCCGCCCCCCGCCACAGCAGTCGGCGCTACCACGGCAGCCGATGGCAAAGCGTTTGCCCCTTCAACGAAAATTGGGGCGGGATCGGCCTCTGGTTGCTGGCGGACCTTGCGGATCGTATTCCAGCATGCCTCACGATCCTTGCGCGCCATCCAGCCGATTGCGCGGGAGCTGAGCGGGTGAGCCCGGAGCAATTCCAACACTTCAGGATACCTTGTCAGGTCAGCGCAGGCCGCCTGGTAGGTTCCGGTGCCCTCCCCGATCCCATTGAGCAAAACCTGAGGCTCCACGGCGACATCGAAAATATCGGTGATGATCGGGTCGGGATATCCGGCGACGGCAGCAAGCAGCGACTCGCGGACCTGCTCGGGGGCGCCCGGGTCCTCGGTCACTGCGGCGGCAAGTTTTTTTCGGAGCGGGCCGATTTGCGCGATCGCTGGCGGGGCGATGACGACGAGGCTCAGGAACAGCCCGGCAAGGAGGCGGGAGAGGGAGCTCATGGGTTGCCCGGGATCAACCGGGAAGGGTCAGCGCCGGTTCAGGTTGCTCAGGAGGCGAAGCACCTCGACATACAGCCAGACGAGCGTGACCAGCACGCCGAGGCCGGCCAGCCACTCGTAGTATTTCGGCGCGTTCGCAGCGGCCCCTTTTTCTATGTTATCGAAATCCACCAGGAAATTGAGGGCCGCAATGACGATGATCCCGAGGCTGATCAGGATCCCCATCGTGCCGCCACCGTTCAGAAACGGCATCTGGATATGGAAGAGGGACAGGGCAAGATTGACCAGATACATGAGCGCAATGCCCGCCGTGCAGGCAAAAACGACCGAGCGGAACTTCTCGGTCACGCGGATCACGCGGAACTGGAAAAGCGCGAGCATCGCGAAAAGGATGCCGAACGTGATGAAGACCGCCTGCACGACAATCCCTCCGCTCTGGAGGTTGAACATGCGGGAGATCACCCCCAGGGCTGCCCCTTCACAAATTCAGAGATCCTGATCTCACCCATTGAAGTCCCAGAAGCCACGTAGGGGAG